>CALVUU010000034.1 GCA_944363655.1 uncultured Bacilli bacterium
TTTACTCATTTCACATCACGGTTCTTATTATATCAATTTATATATCCCGCCGCAAGCAGCGGGGCTTGTACCCAGGATTTAATTCTGCGAAACTACGTAACTCGAATTAAATCGTGTCAATAGTTAAGACTTAGTCAAAACTTGAACAATTAATCTTTATAATAAGTTTGTTTACTACTATTAGGATTATTTGGATTTGTTAATTTTATTAATCCCATTTTAATAGCTGGATGTAAATATTGTTTTCTTAAAGTTGTTTTAGATTTTATATTCAATCTTTGCATAATCTCATTAGCACTTATTGGGACATTGCTTTCCAAACAATTTAAAAGTTTATTAATGTTTATAGTCTCTTGATTAATAGGAACACTAGGTAAAGCTATTACTTCATCCAAAGTTTCATCTATCATTTTAAGCATAAACTCAATAAATTCAGTAGTATCGCCTTTTTTATTACAATTATCAATTGCTTTATAATACTCACTTTGATATTTATAAATCAAAGATTCAATAGGAAGATATTCAAATACTTCCTTCCAATTATAAAGTAAAATATTTTGCCATAATCTCGCAGTTCTGCCATTTCCATTACTAAAAGGATGAATAAAAACAAATTCATAATGAAAAACACTAGATAATATTAACGGATGTAAAGTATTTTTATTTTTAACCATCCAATCAAATAGATTTTGCATTAAAGGTCCTACCATTTTTGGTGGAGGGCAAATGAAAATACACTCATCACCATCGAAAACACCTTCAGCACTTGTTCTAAATTCACCAGAATCTTCAACAGTTAAAAAAGTCATTACACCGTGAATTTTTTTTAAATCAACTATTGTATAAGGATCTACTTCAGTTATCATATTATAAGCATTATAAGCATTTTTTACTTCTTGAATTTCTTTTTGAGAACCAATAACAACTTTTCCATCAATAACGTCCTTAACCTGATCTAATGTTAAATTATTATTTTCAATAGCTAAAGAAGAATGAATAGAATTAATTCTCGTTTGTTTTCGCAAATAAGGTTTTTTATTAAAATTACTATAATTATCTAATTTAACAATTTTTTCTGATATAGTAGTAGATCTTGATAAGATTTCTGGCGTTATATCAAACGGTGGAATATAATTAGGCATTTAAATCACCTACCTTTTAGATAATATTATTATACTACATTTATCCTTTTAAATCAACATGACTTAGTCAAAACTTGAACAACACTTAAACAATTAATCTTTATAATAATCATATTTTTTAGCAATTTCTTCAGCAACTTTTATACCGTCCATCGCCGATGTTGTAATTCCTCCAGCATAACCTGACCCTTCGCCGCAAGGATAAATACCTTTAATATTACTCTCTAAATTATCACTGCGGATTATCCTAATCGGGGAAGATGTTCTAGTCTCCGGAGCAATAACAATGCCTTCATTAAAACCTGGTATTTTAGTATTAAAATAGTTAATACCTTCTTTTAATGCTTTATTAATATAATCAGGCATTATTTTATTTATATCTACATAACTTACATTACCTTTTACAAAGTTTTGATAATCAATAGAATCTGATATTTTATTAGTTTCATAATCTTTAAATTTTTGTATTGCTAAGTTTCCTTTAGTTAATTCATATGCATTATGTTCAATACTTTCCATATATTTAAGACCATCTAAAATATTTTTTCCATAATCACCTTCATTAACTGTAACAATAATAGCACTATTGGCAAATCCGGAATCTCTATTATAATTACTCATTCCGTTAGTAACAACACTTACCGTTTCACTGGCTGCGTTTACAACATATCCTCCAGGACACATACAAAATGAATAAACTCCACGTAAATCTTTACTAGTATATGTAAGTTTATATGTTGCTGGAGGCAAATTTGGATAAAGGCGCGGATATTGATGTTTATCAATTAGGGCTTGCGGATGAATTATTCTAACTCCTACCGCAAAGGGTTTAGAAGCAATTTCAATATTTCTCTTAATTAACATATTAAATGTATCCCGAGCACTATGACCAATTGCTAAAACTACGACATCTGCTTTTATTTTTTTGCCATTTATAACAACATATTCAATTTTTCCATCTTTAATTATTAAATCTTCAAGTAAAGAATTATAATTAATTTCTCCACCCCAAGAAATTATTTGTTCTCGCATATTTTTAATTACTTCCCTTAGTCTATCCGTTCCAATATGTGGGTGATTACTATAACTAATATCAGATGGTGCACCATTGGCTATAAAAATATCAAATACTTCTTTCATTCTTTTAAACTTATCTTTAACTAAAGTATTTAACTTACCGTCACTAAAAGTTCCTGCCCCACCTTCTCCAAATTGGACATTAGAATTTTTATTTAGCACTCCAGTCTTCCAAAACTCTTCGACATCCTTTATCCTCTCTTCAATACATTTTCCTCTTTCAAACACAATTGGCTTATACCCATATCTAGCCAGTTCAAATGCTCCAAATAAACCAGCAGGCCCAAAACCAATTATTATAGGTCTACTAGTCAATTTTTCTGTACCTGATTTTGGAAATATATATTTTTCTTCAATAACTTTTGTAATATTTTTTGCTAAATATTTTTCTTCATTTTCTATTTCTACCCAAAATTCATAAATATAGCAAAATTTATGTTTAAATCTAGCATCTATTGATTCTTTATGTATTTTATAAGATTTTATTTTGTTAGAATTTACATGTAAATATGTAGCAATAATTTCTTTTAAATCTAATTTATTATCTATTGGTATTTTGACGTTCTTCAAACTTAACATGACTCACCTGCAATAATTCCTGTAAGTATAGCAATAGTTAGATTATATCCTCCGCAATCCCCATCTAAATCAACTACTTCTCCAACAAAATAAAGATTAGGTTCAATTAATGACTCCATAGTTTTTAAATCTATTTCTATTAAAGGAATACCCCCACTACAAACTTGAGAAGATAAATAATCTTTAGTATCAATTACTTCAATACGAAAATCTTCTAAAGCTGAAGAAAACCTATCTTTTTCTTCATTAGATAAATCATTCCAACTCTTTTTACTATCAATTTTCAAATAACGACATATAGCATCAACTAACTTATAATTTAAAAATCCTTCGCATAACATAATAATATTATGATTATTTATTTTATTTGCTCTATTATCCAAAAACGTTTTAAAATCATTATCTTTATACCAAGGAATAAAATTAATACTAATAGTTTGACTTTCTTGATATTTTAAAACAAAACTAACATCCCGACTTATATTAAATACACAAATTCCACTAATACCATAATCAGTAAACTGCATTTCTCCCCATTGTTTACAAACAATTTCTCCATCATCTACAATACCCACCGAAACATTACTTCTTATTCCTTGCCACTTTTTTTCAATTCCCGTATTAGTTTTTAATTGAACTAAAGATGGACAAACTGGAACAATAGAGTGATCAAAACTTTCCGCAACTTCATAACCAAATCCGGTAGAACCAGTCGTTGGATAAGCATATGAACCAGTTGCTACAATTATTTTATCAAAATAATAAGTATCATTATTGGTAATAACTTTAAATATTTTCTTTTCTTTAGTAATACTAGTAACTTCACAATCAGTTACAATATTAATATTTAAATCTTCTGCTTTATTAACTAAAGCAGACTTAACACTACTAGCAGTACCAGAAAATGGATAATAATAACCATTTTTAATAAAAGGAATAATACCTAAATCTTCCCAAAACTTTTTTACCCTATTAATATTTTTTTCATTAATAATTTCTTTCATTTCTTCTTCATTACTCGAGTGATACTTACTAATATCTTGTACTTCATTAAAATAATTACATTTTCCATTACCCGTAATAAGTAATTTTTTTAATACTTTACTATTTTTTTCAAGAATGGTAACATCAGCCTTACCTTTAATGCTTATCGCCGCGGCAAAACCCGATACTCCTCCTCCAATTATACCTACTTTCATTTGACCTCCTTAAAATTATCATTTTCATCTAAAGCAATAGCAAAAGATAAATAACGATCCCAAATATTATGTTCTATTTTTTCTACATCTTCTATATTACTAAAATCATGTAAAAATGCTTTTAACTTTAACATTTTATCTTTTTCTCTACCACCTTTAGAAGTAAGTTTATAAACTAGTTCTTGTAAAAGAGAAGTTTTAAAATAAATAAAACCAAGAATAACTAAATAAATTTGATTAAAAAAAAGTAATACAAGTAATAAACCAACAACGGGAATATTAGCCTTAGTAATTAAACCTAAATTTTGACAATCTTCTAAAACAGCTTTTTTAAATTCTCTTTTATTTATTTTCCCATTTAAATTAGATAAAACATATTTTTCGGTTTTACTATGAACAAGTAAACAATTTTTTATTGCAGGTATTTCATATTTATTTTTATTTTTCTTTATTATTTTTTTAGAAATTAATTCAGTTACTACTGCATTATAGTCTCTATCAACATCTATTACTCCATCAAGTAAATATGCCCCCACTGCTGCATTATAACTAGGTAAATCTCTTTCATATATTATTTCTTTATTATTAATTCTTTTATTATTTTTCCATTTTCTTATATTAAGATATATTATAAAAATATATAATGGAGATATTAAACCATTTAAATAAAGAATAGATATAAATAAAGCACTAACATAATTAATTAAAAGACTATGAACAGCTATTTCTTCTCCAGTTTGTAAAATAGTATCATTTAAAAACCAACCAGCAAGAATTAGACTTAAAAATATACTTATAATAAATAAGATAACTAAAAAACGATTAATTCTTTTCACAAGCACCTCGAATACTTTTTATAGCATTTGGAATAAACTTTATCGTATCACTAGCAATCATGGCAATATCACTATATTCTTTACTAGCCATCGATCCAGCTTTTCCTGCAAGATATGCTCCAGCAGCAACACTTATGGCATTATATGAGTTATAACCCATAAATCCTGCAAGAATTCCTGATAGAACATCACCTGAACCCGCTGTTGCCATACCTGGAGAACCATTATCAATTAAATAAGTAACTTCACCATCAGTTACAATAGTAACATGGCCTTTTAAAAGAAGTATTACATCATACTTTCTAGCAAATTCTAAAGCATAGTTTTTTCTACTAACTTTTATATCTTCAACACTTTTATTAATAAGCCGAGAAAATTCTTTTAAATGGGGAGTTAATATCACTTTAGCAGAAGTTTTATTTAAAAGGTTTAAATTACTTGCAAGAATATTTAAGCCCTCAGCATCAATTATGAGTACCCCCGTAAAATTATTTAATATATAATTTAAATAATTTAAATTTTCTTGCGTATTTTCCCAACCCATACCAACTGCTAAAACATCGATATTTTTAATAGCATCACTTATATTTCCATCCATAGGAAAAAGAGTTTGCTCCACTAAATAAGGTGCTACAAAAGCTGCGACATCTTTATTTACTATCACCCTAGTTAATCCTGCACCACTTCGCATTGCTGCCAAGCTCATACTAGCAAGCTTAATAGCTCCACTATAATTTATAGACCCTCCCATAATACCAATTACACCAAAATCATATTTATTAACATCTTTATTTCGATATTTAAATAAATCTTTAATCATACTTGGATCAATTTTCATATTACCAACTGCCTTTATCAAAAATATACCATATTTAAAGCAAAAATAAAAGACTAGTTAAAGTCTTTTATTCAATAGTTTCCATCTTTAAAAAATTAGTTATTCTTTCATTATTTGCACCAGGTAATCCTCCAGTAACTATAATGCGATCATTAGGTTTTAAAGAAAAATATTTAGTAGTTTTATCCATTACTAATTGGACAAGTTCATCAGTATCGTTCATTAAAGGTACAATACATGTATAAATTCCATAATTAAGAGCTAACATTCTTGCTGTTTTTTCCGTAGTACAATTAGCAAGTATCGGAGCATTAGGACGAAAATTACTAATCATTCTAGCACTATAACCACTAATAGATTCTACTGCAATAGCCTTAACATCAACATATTTAGTTAAATCAACAGCAGCTTTAGCAATACACTCTGTTCTACCAATTTTACCATTGAATTCAAAATGTTTATCACTATGATCTTCCGCATCACTGGCAATACTAGACATATAACTTACCGCTTCAACTGGATAAGCCCCAACTGTTGTTTCCCCACTTAACATAATGGCATCTGTTCCATCTAAAACTGCATTAGCAACATCGGTAACTTCAGCTCTAGTAGGACGACTATTTTTCTTCATACTTTCAAGCATTTCGGTAGCAACGATACAAATTTTACCATATTCTCTTGCTTTTTTAATAATTCTTTTTTGATAAACAGGAAGTAAAGATATTGGCACTTCTTCTCCCAAATCTCCTCTCGCAACCATTACTCCATCACTTACACTTAAAATCTCATCTAAGTTATCAATACCTGTTTTACTTTCAATTTTAGAAATTATTTTAATATTACCTTTTTCAATTTCCACAATCTTACGAGCTTCTAGCACATCTTCTTTGCTTGAAACAAATGATAAAGCCAAAAAATCTCCATCATTCCTAACAGCATAACGTATATCTTCTTCATCATCACCACTAATAAATGGAATATTCAATTTAACCCCTGGAACAAACAAACTCTTCTTACTTCCAAGAATACCACCATTTATTACTTTACAAGTTACACTATCTACATCTTTTTCTATTACTTCAATTTTCATTAATCCATTTTCAAGTTGAATAAAATCTCCAACATTTAAAGAATCAATTGCCTCAGGATGGTTTACGCTAAATTCCTCATTATTACCAATCACTTTTTCTTTAACAATTTTTATTGTTTTACCAGGAATAAGATTTATTCCCCCACCAACTACTTCGCCATTTCTAAATTCGGGGCCCTTGGTATCAAACAAAAGTCCAACATTCATATGTTTTTCCTCATTTACTTTTTTTACCAAATCAATAACTGTTTGTCTTTCTTCTAAAGTAGCATGAGAAAAATTTACTCGTGCTACGTTCATGCCAGCATCAACCATTTTTAAAAAAACATCGTATGAACTACTAGCTGGTCCTATACTACAAACTATTTTCGTTTTTTTCATAAAATTCAACTCCTCAACAGAATTCAATTGTACTACAAATTTAGCCAAAAATAAAGCATAAATTACATCAATTTATTTTCATACCAATAAATCTTATCAGCAAATTTTTCATATAAAACTTTCCTAGTTATTATAATTACTCCAATATTTTCTTTAGTAATATTTTTTAAAGTTTCATAAAATAATTTTTCTTCCTCTTCTTTAAAAGAAAAAGTAGGTTCATAAGCTAAAATAAAATGTGGATCATTAATTAAAGCTCTAATTAATGCTATCATTTGCTTTTCATAAAAAGATAACTCCTTTGGATATTTATCTTTTAAATTATCTAATTTATATTTTTTCAAATATTTAATAACTTTTTCTTCTTTTTCAAAGTCTTTAAGTACCTTATTATTCATTAATGGTATTAAAATATTATCAAAAACTGTAAAATCATCATCAAGTAATATTTCTTTAAATAAAAAACCAATATATTCTCTTCTTATTTCAGCTTTTTTATTATAACTAAAAGAACTTACATCTATATTATTTATAATATATTCTCCCTCCATTATGGGAGCCATAAGACCAATAACATCAAACATATTAGAGCCAATTATTTCATTTTCAACTACAACATAATAAAAATTACCTTTTTTAAAATCAAAGTTAATATCTTTTAAAATACCTTTGCTTTCAACTAAACTATAAATTCTATCTAACTTCATAACAATATTATATAATAAAAATAATTATTTTAAAAGATTAATCATTTACTACTTTTACTTATATTTAAAATAATACCTATACTAATCATTGAAACTAAAAGACTTGACCCACCATAAGACATAAAAGGAAGAGTTACACCCGTTACAGGAATAAGTCCAATAACCACAGCAATATTAAGTAATGATTGAATAATTATTCCAAAACCTAAACCAAATACGAGATATTTTTTAAACAAATCACTTTGGCGTAAAGCAATACGAATGATACGGTAAAAAATGAAAAATAGAAAACTAGAAACAATTAATATTCCTAAAAAACCAAATTCTTCAGAAATAATTGAAAATATAAAATCTGTTTGAGGTTCCGGCAAATAAAATTGTTTTTGACGACTTTTTAAAAAGCCTTGACCTAGTAATCCTCCAGGACCAATAGCATATAAAGATTGAATTATTTGATACCCAGAACCTAAAGGATCAACCCAAGGATTTAAAAAAGATACAATCCGTTTTATTCGATATGGAGCAACAATAATTAATCCCACAATACCTAATAAGCCTATTAAACCAACTTTAACAAAAAAAGATATCTTAACTCCCGAGATAAAAATCATTACTACTAAAGTTAAAACAATTACCATAGCTGTACCAAAATCTGGTTCCAACATTATTAAAACAAAAAATACTCCAATAACTAATAAGATTGGTAAAACACATTTTTTAATATCTTTTATAATGCGTTGATTACTAGCTAAATATTTAGCAACATATAAAATAAGACCTAATTTAGCAAATTCACTAGGTTGGATTCCTAATCCCCCAATACCAAACCAACTTCTACTACCATTACGAATACTACCAACTCCAGGTATTAAAACTAATACTAAAAGTATAAAACATAATAACAATATTAAATTAGCTCTTTTATGTAAAATATCTATATTTATTTTATAAATAACAAATATTAAAAATAACCCCATTATAAAAAAAGCACTTTGCGCTTTAACATATTTAAAGGCATCCCCAAATTTATATTCTGCCCAAATAGAACTCGCCGAATATATCATGACTATACCAAAAATTACCATTATTATTACTGCAATTAGTAATAATTTATCATACTTTTTAGCCATAATATCCCCCAATTAATAATATTCGTGAGTATTAAAAAAATACGTATTAAACGTATTTTATAACCAAACACCATAAGTAATTGCTGCCATTGCTAGAATAAAACCTACTACCCAAAACATTTTAATAATATCTTGTTCTGACCACCCTAATTCTTCAAAGTGATGATGGAGTGGCGCTTTCAAAAATATTTTCTTATTAAATTGTCTAATCGATACTATTTGAATTAAACTACTTAAAGTTTCAATAATAAATACACCACCAATTAAAATAAGGGATAATTCATGACGAGATACTACTGCTACACTAGCAAGAGCTCCTCCTAAAGCAAGAGAACCTAAATCCCCCATAAATATTCGCGCAGGATGCGTATTAAATACTAAAAAGCCAATAAGAGCACCAGTTAAAAGGAAACAAAATATAGCAATTTCTTGATATCCTTCTAACCAACCAGCATTCCATGTAATAATACCATAAGCAAAAAAAGCAATTGCGGATAAACCTGCCGCCAAGCCATCAAGTCCATCCGTTATATTGACGGCATTGGTAGTTCCAACCAGTAAAAATAAAATAAATAAACCAAACATCCAACCTAAAGGTATATAAATATTTAAGAAAGATAAACTAAGAGTAGGTTCTCCGCCACCTTTCATAAACAAATAAAAGAAAATTAAGGCAATTACCATTTGAATTAAAAACTTAGTTACTAAACTTATACCATTATTATTATGAAATTTAATCTTTAAAAAATCATCAATAAATCCTAGTATTGCATAAGCTAAAAATACAAAGACAACAATTATTAAATTATAACTTATTTCAATACTACCTTTTAAATATAATAAAATTAAAGATACTATAACAGGAACAATAAATATTACTCCTCCCATAGTTGGAGTACCTTCTTTTTTCAAATGTCTTTTAGATATAAGTTTACTAACTGATTGTCCAAAATGGAGTTTTCTAAATAATGGAATAACAAATAATCCTGTAATTAAAGATAATACAAACCCTAGCATTAAAGCCATGGCTGCTTTAGCAAGAATTAACATATTACACCTCTTCTTAAATATTATACTATACTTTTATTTTGCTTATTAAATTTTACTATAATTTTTGACATTTCTTTACATTAATTAAGCATTAAAACAACAGACCCACCTTCTTTAGCATACATTCCTCCACTTGGTGTTTGATAAACAACTTCATCTCCGTTACCACTATATTCAATATTAAATCCTTTTAAACTTTTCTTGGCTTCATCTAGCATCATTCCCGTTACATCGGGAACAACCACATATTTAGTATCTAACCATGTATATTCTTTAGGAATACCTTCTGTATCAGGTTTTATATCTAAAACATCAATTGCACTTAAGAAAATATTACGAGCAATTGGAGCTGCAACAGTTCCTCCATATTGGACTACATTTTTAGCATTAGAAACTGCAACATAAACAACAACCTCAGGATCATCGGCAGGCATAAAACCGATAAAAGATAAGATATATTTTGAATCAGAATATACCCCATTTTCAACTGTTTGAGCCGTTCCAGTTTTACCACCAATCCGATAATTTTCGATATATGCATTATGTCCACTGCCCTTAGCAACAACGCTTTCTAAGGCATATCTTACTATTTCGGAAGTCTCTTCACTGATTACATTTCCAGTACTTGTTGGATCAATATTTTTAACAATAGTATCAGTTTCCGATTCTAAAAAACTTTTAACAATATAAGGCGTATATAACACTCCCCCATTAACAACGGCACTTACTGCTCGTACCTGTTGTATTGGAGTTACACTTATCCCTTGACCAAAGGCCGTTGTTGCTAGTTCAACATTCCCCATTGCATCGACATCAAAGAGTATACCTGCCCCCTCCCCATTTAGATCAATACCAGTTTTTTTACCAAAACCATAATTATTAATGTATTCCATTAAAGTAGACTTACCAAGTTTTAAACCTAAATTAACAAAACCTGGATTGCAACTATTTTCAACCACTTCTAAGTAAGACTGATCCCCATGACCACCATGTTTCCAACAATGAAGCGTTGCCCCATCAACAGTTATAGCACCACTATCCGTAAATCTATCTTCAAAAATATTTACTAAACCTTCTTCAATCGCTGCACTAAGTGTAATTATTTTAAAAGTTGATCCGGGTTCAAAAGTCATCCAAATAGGTAAATTACGATTAATTACTTCCGTAGAGTAATTTTGATAATTATTAGAATCAAAATTAGGTCTGCTTGCCATAGCAAGTATTTCTCCCGTATCAGGATCCATTGCTATGGCAATAGCACTATCAGCATCATATTTACTAACGGCATTATCAAGCTCATTTTCCATTGCTTGTTGTAATTTGATATCAATAGTAAGTCTTAGAGTTATCCCACTTGTTGATGATTCATACACCTCAGCTAGTTCTAATTTATGTCCCTTACCATCTGAAAAATATTTTATTGACCCATCTTCCCCAGTTAAATATTCATCATAATAAAGTTCCAACCCTGATAATCCTTGATTATCAATTCCAACATAACCCAAAACATGACTAAGTAAATCACCATAAGGATAATATCTTTTAGATTCCTTAACTAAATATACCCCATCAATATTTAATTCATCAATTGCTTCAGAGGTTGCATAATCTAATTGTCTTCCTTCCGGATGAACTCTTTCAATCGAAGTATGCTTAGATAAATGTGCAAGCATATCTTCATAATCACTACCTAAAATATCACTAATTTTCCTTGCAGCATCTTCTTTATTCTCAATTTGATTAGGAATAACTACCAAAGAAGTTGTTGTTATATTAGTAGCAAGAACTTCCCCATTACGATCTACTATTTCACCTCGATCTGCTGAAATAGGTAATTCTCTACTCCAAAGAGACTGAGCAAGATTATTTAATTTCTTATAAGAAAATACTTGAATATAAAATACTCTAGCAATTGCTATTATTAAAACAATTGCTACAATTAAAAAAACATATCTAATACGTGTATGAATATTATTATAAAACAATGTTATCACCTAATAAATAATATGATAACATTGCTTTATTTATCTTAGAATTTTACTAATTACTAACATATTTTTTTACTATAAAATATTCTCAAAAATCAAGTTTATAGTTAATTACTCCTATCTCTAATAATTCTCTTTTTATATAAAATAAATTAAAATACCCATAACATATATATTTTTCTTTATTTTATACTTAATATTATATCTTCTAAATATAAATTATTATAATAATTTTTTTCTTTTAATTCACTTACCCATTTATCCATAATATCTCTAGTAAATAAATTACTTTTACGATATATAATTCTTAAATACATACCAATTTTATTAAAATTATTATTTAAAAAATCATCATCTAAAATATTTGCTTTATAAAATGCTTCTATTATACTTTTAATAATTTTAAAAGCCTCAAAAAATTCTAATCCTTTAAAATAACTTTCAATTATTTTAAAATAATCATTTACTAAAAATTCATAATCATTATTTAAAATAATCGTATTATACAAATTATTATAATAATATTCATATTCTTGCATTGGATAAAACTTACGAAAATTTGTTTCAAAAGCATCAATATTAAACCAAACATTTTCTTGTCCTTCCTTTGACAAAAAATATTTTTTTAATTCATCTGCTGGTATTTTTTTAATTATTTCTATCATAGTTTCTTTATTTTCCGTTATTGTAGGTAATAAAGTTACTTCATTATACATTTTATCATTTATTGCAAGTAAAACAGCATATTCATGTTTACAATGACCATTATAAGGACAATTACAATCATAATATACATTGTTGTATTCTATGATAAATTTTACATTATAACAAAATCCATTACTTCCCATTACTTTAGCATAATATTCATTTTCACTTTTTACTAAACTTTTAATTTTATCAGAATTATAGTATTCTTCTCCTCTTTTTTTAATTAAATATTCAAAATCATTTTTTAAATAATTAAACATTTCTTCTTCCATAAAAGTTATATCATCTTTTATCACTTTTACCTCCTGTTTTTTTTATTAGTAATATAGTACCTATAACTATTAATACTATAATTATTAATCCACTTATTATTAAAATATTATTATGTGTTTTATTATTTGTCTTTATTTTTTCTTCAGTTTCTTTTTCTTCTACAACTGCTTTAGCATTCCTTATAATATTTATAATATATTCATTTTTACTTCCATCCTCCGCCGTAACTAATATCTTGTAACTATTTTCTCCAAGCTTTAAAGCTTTTTCTCCAGTCCCTGTAACAATAGCTGCACTATCTTCTGCAATTGCTTTAATAGCTATTATTTTTGTTTCATAATTAACTTCTAAATTATACTCTTTAATTTCGGGATTAAATTCAAAATAATCTATATTAATTTCTAAATTACTTAAATTGTTATTATTAGACTTAGAAGTTGCTGTATTATTAGAACTAACAGATGTATTTCCTACATATTTTGGGGCTTCATCTAAATATATAAAACCAATTAAATTAGATGCTTCTATACTTTTTTCGGCATTAATTATAATTCCTTCATTTTCTAAAACCGGAATACCACCTTCATTAACTATCATTGTTTTATTCTCTTCATCTACCGAAACAACATAGGCAACATGTCCATAAGCATCACTGCTAGACCAAACGGCGATAGAATTAGCTCGCGCCGCTTTACCAACCGAGTATCCAGACATCGCAGCAGAGTTGTACCACTCTTGTGCATTACCCCAGCCAGGTAAAGCAACACCAGCGTTTTTATAAGCCTCTTCCCAAGCATACCAAGTGCACCTAACTGTTTTAACACCATATAAATCTTGATATTTTCCATAAGGATTTACGGCAGCTTGAGCATTACTAATAAAAGAAAATAATATTAATAATATGAAAAGAAAATTCTTTTTAAAGAATTTCACTTTACCACCTGCCACAATCTAAATTAAATTCATCACATATTTCTTCATCAACTGTAACATTTTCTTCAAAGTCAAAGCCTCCACAAGGACCTTGAAATAAATAAGCACCATCTAAAGCATTAATAACTGTTTTAAAAGCATCAGTTCCATCTAAAACATCTAAACCATTAAAAGTAATATATTCATATTCAAAACTAATTTTATGATTATCATTATTAAAACTAATTAGCCTAAATCCTGCTGTATTATCATATTCTTTTAAAGTATTTTCTAAAATACTTTCTTTATTAGTATTATATTTTAATTCTTTATTATTTAAATCTTCTTTACTTATTTCATTTAATGCCGTATCTTCTTTAGGTCCTGGCCAAAAAGGTACTCTAGTAGTTCCATTAGCAATCGCAGTATATTCTACATCAGGATATAACTTTTCTAAATTGTCGGCGAATAAATAGAAAAAACAATCTTGATTACCAGTGCTTTTAGTATAAACTGTTGCACTTAAATTATTATTTAAATTAATTTTATTATTAGTGCCATCTCCACTTGATGAAACTTCTGAACTGTTTTCTTCTTCCCATTTAGCAACAAGTGTTAAATCACTCTTAACCAAATCTTCAAAGTTATATTCTTCATCACCAATATACCAACCTATAAATGTATAACCATCCCTAGTTGGATCATCAGGTTTACTAATTACATCATTTTCCCTAACAACTTCACTATCAATACTACTTCCACCATCAGTATCAAAAGTTATTGTATAATAATTTACTTCTACTTCAAAATCATCCATATTTTCTTGATAATCTAAATAAATATTAATATCATTATTTAAATTATCTTCTATATTACTAATAAATTCCTCACTAAATTTATAATCTGAACTTATTATTAATTCATTAATTTCCATATCATTAGCAATGGTATTAACAAAATTTATAATAATATTTTCTAAATCTAGATTATCTAAATTTACATCCGTATCTACTAAAACATCAACATTAGTTACTTCTCTTGCTATATCACTACAAATACTAACATTTCCTCTTTTATTACATTCATAATAACTTTCTTTAAATTTAATTTCTAATAACATTTCATTTTCACTTATTAAATAACTAGTATATATATTTTCTTTTAACTCTTTAGTTTCTTTATTAAATAAAAACAAAAATATTATTAAAGCAATTATTAATATAACTATAACACTTAAAATAATTAAAAACTTCTTATTTTTAAATAATTTCATTAAAACCAACTCCTATATAATGTAATTTTAACAAACTTTTACTTTATAGTCAATTTTTATAAAAGTATATTCATTATTAATTATAAGCATACAAAAAAGATGACTTAAAGTCATCTTTTTAAACTATTAGTTATTTTTTTTCTTTAAATAAAGACTAGCACCAATAATTCCAATTAAAGAAATTCCACTAAGAATAACATAAGTTAAAACATTATCACCTGTACTAGGATTTTCAATTGGATTATCTATTTGAGTTAATTCAGCATTATATCCAACTATTGAATAAGTACTTAAATGAGTTGTTTCAAAAGAAACTACACCATTTTCAACAGTTGCATCATAGATAGTTTCAACTTTGCCTTCATCGTTTATATATGCAACTTTTACATAATCGTATTTACTTAAAAGTTCTTCTGCAACAGCAATTGATATTTTGTATTTATCAGTGCCTTCAATCTTAACAATTTCTGTACCACTATAAACGTTGATATTATAAGTTGCAAGTATTTCAGCATCTTTAAAAGTAATATTTGTATTATTTTCTTTTAAAGATTCAGCAATTGAAGTTTTAGTATCAGTAATAACTGCATTAACATCATCTAATGTTTCTTTTTCTACTCTTAATTCATAATCATTTGGTAGTGGTTTTTCACTTTCAAAAGTTACTGTTTCATCATCTGTAGAAAGTACTAAATTTGGTTCAACGTTATATAAACCATCAGTTTCAACCACTTTATAGCCGTCGTTTAGTAAAGATTCTACATTTGAATTAAATGTTCCTGAAGTAATAGATACATTTACATTATTATCGTATA
>CALVUU010000035.1 GCA_944363655.1 uncultured Bacilli bacterium
TAGTTTCTATGAGTTACTTATTAGAAGCTGGAGTTCATTTTGGACATCAAACTAAAAGATGGAATCCTAAAATGAAAGAGTATATTTTTACTTCTAGAGATGATATTTATATTATCGACCTAGAAAAGACTAAAGCTTGTCTTGAAGAAGCTTATGCAGAAATTAAGACAATTGCAGAAAATGGAGGTAAGTTCTTATTTGTTGGAACACGTAAACAAGCGGCAGAAGTTTGTGTTGAAGAAGCAACAAGAAGTAATTCTTACTATGTAACTGAAAGATGGTTAGGAGGAACACTTACCAACTTCCGAACTATTAGAAGAAGAGTAAAAAGATTAGAAGAAATCGAAGAAATGGAAGAAAACGGTACATTTGAACTTCTACCTAAAAAAGAAGTTATTGGTCTTAAAAAAGAATATGAAAAATTAAATCGTGTTCTAAGTGGTATTAGAAACATGGAAAAATTACCACAAGCAATCATTGTTGTTGATCCTAAAAAAGAAATCAATGCAATTAAGGAAGCAAGAAAATTAAGAATACCTGTATTTGGTATTGTTGATACGAATTGTGATCCTGATGATGTTGATTACGTTATTCCAGGTAATGATGATGCAGTAAGATCAATCAAAGTTATGCTTGGAGTTCTAACAAATGCTATTTGTGAAGCAAATGGTCTTGAATTAGTTGATTATGTTTCTGAAGATGATAAAAAAGAAGATAAAGAAACTAAGAAAGAAACAAAACAAGAAGCCAAAAAAGAAGAAGTAAAAGTTGATGAAACTGTCTTAGAAGAAATCAAAGAAATGGAGAAAGTTGATGAACTTGAATCTAAAACTTTAAGTGAACTTAAGAAGTTAGCTAAAGAAAATAAGATTAAAGGTTATTCATCAATGAAAAAAGACGAATTAATAGAAATGTTAAGTAAATAAGGAGGAAATGAGATGGAAGTTACTGCAAGTATGGTTAAAGACCTAAGAGAACTTACCGGCGCAGGTATGATGGATTGCAAGAAAGCCTTAGCAGAAACTAATGGCAATATGGATGAAGCAGTAAATTATTTGCGAGAAAAAGGTATTGCTAAATCTGCTAAAAAAGAAAGTCGTATTGCTGCTGAAGGTCTTGCTAATATTTATATTGATGGTAATAAAGCAGTTATTTTAGAAGTTAATAGTGAAACAGACTTTGTTAGTAAAAATGAAGAATTTATTAGCATGATTGATACTATTGGACTTGCATTACTTAAAAGTGATGTCAAAACTGTTGAAGATGCTAAAAATATTCTAACACCAGATGGAACAATTGGTGAGTTAATTGTTAATAAAATTGCTAAAATTGGTGAAAAATTATCTTTAAGAAGATTTGAAATTGTTGCTAAGAATGATGATGAATTCTTTGGTACATACATCCATATGGGAGGAAAAATTGCTGCTTTAACAGTAATTAAAGGTGCAAATGAAGGAGTTGCTAAAGATGTAGCTATGCAAGCAGCTGCTATGAAGCCTTTATATTGTTTTCCAAGTGAAGTTCCAGCAGATGTTCTTGACAATGAAAAAAACATTTTAAAAGAACAAGCAATGAATGAAGGAAAACCAGCTGATATTGCTGAAAAAATGGTTGAAGGAAGAATTAAGAAATTCTATAAAGAAATATGCTTATCTGAACAATCATTCATTAAAGATGGTGATATCTCTGTAGAAAAATATGTAACTAACAATGGTGGAGAAATTAAAAGTATGATTCGTTATGAAGTTGGTGAAGGTATGACCAAGAGAAATGATAACTTTGCTGAAGAAGTAATGAATCAAGTGAAAGGTAATTAAGTCAACAAAATGTTGACTTTTTTTGACAAAACTTTAAGTTTTCTTCTTAATAAGTTGGGTAATTAATGATATAATAAAAATGGTGAAGTAAACAGTGGAAAAAATCTATGTAAAAAACGAAAAGTTGTTTAAAAATAAATGGCAAATGGTATTGTACTGTATTTTATTTATCACTCTAATCGGAGCATTTATTTACTTAGGAACCCTCGATTATGAAGATGCACTCCCTGACAATGAACAATTTGCTCAAGATTTTAGTTTAGTTAGTGAAGATAACGTATTTAAGTATGTATATGCAACAGATGCCTTAATGATTGCTAATGGTACCAAAGGAATAGTTTTATTTGGAACACAGAATGAATGGGTAAATTATTATGCTAATATAGTTAATAAAGTAGCCAAAGAAGTAGGTATTGATACTATTTATTATTATGATTTTGTAAGTAATAGGCAAGATAATAATGGTACATATGAAACTATTGTGGAAAGATTAAGTGATTATGTAACATATAATGATTATGGAGTAGCAGAGATATATGCACCATCATTATTAGTTGTAAGTGGTGATGAAGTATTACTTTTTGATACTGAAACATCCTTTGTTCGCGGAGATATTACTCCGAGTGAATATTGGAATTCCTTTAATGAATCTGCTAAAATGCAAGAACTAAAGAATGTATTTACAAAATATTTAGAAAGTTGAGGTATATATGGATAATACGAAGAATGTTGTTGGTTTAATATTTTTCATAATTATATTAATACTCTTTGCCGTGGGAGGTTACTTTTTTATGAATTATATGTTGGATGATTTTGCTAACAAAACTAATGATACTAACCAAATAACAGAATTAAAAGAAATTAGAATAGATCCTACTAAAGATTATATTTATTTTGCAAATCATGAAGATATTTTAGAAGAAGAACATATAGAAAAACAAGATGTTATCATCAACATTAAAGGCTTTGAAAATATTAATACTACTTTATCAGAAGAGCTTGCAAGCTATGATAATCAAATGGTATCAATTACTGATGCCGAAATTCCTGAAGGTGAAGTATGCTCTAATGGAGCAAACCTTTATAGTTTTCCTTACCGTGAATATCAAGATACTGTTTTCGGTTCATATATTAGTTTAGTAATAAATGATTTTACCTATTATTGTACCAGTGGTAATAGAATTGAAAACATTAAAAGTTATGTTATAGATAAAAATACTGGGGAAATTTATACTCCAAATAATTTATTAGAAAAATTTGGGGTTACGGAAGAAGAAATACTAACGCAAATAAGAAAACGTTTAAATGATACGCAAGTTTTAGATGAAGGTATTCAAGTAATCGATATTGATGGTACGATAAATGATATCCAAAACGGTGAATATGGTACCATAAAAGCCTTAAGTATCAGTAAAACGGGAGAGTTAGTTATTAATTTTATTGTCAAATCGAATGTAATAAATTATAATGATAGTATAGAATTAAATTAAGAAGGAGAAATATTATGGATCAAACAGAGAAAAAAATGGGACAAACCATTGAAAGTTTAAAAAATAAATTATTAAATATTAGAGCGGGTAGAGCTAATCCTGCCATGCTTAATGGGATAATGGTAAGTTACTATGGCGTACCTACACCTATTCAAAGTGTTGCAAACATTAGTGTACCGGAAGCCAAACAATTATTCATTAAACCATATGATAAAAGCACTTTAAAAGATATTGAAAGAGCAATTAATGAAGCTAATTTAGGTATTGCTCCAACTAATAATGGAGAAATGATTATCCTTACTATTCCTGACTTAACCGAAGAAAGACGTAGGGAATATGTTAAACAAGCAAAATCTATCGGGGAAGAAGCGAAAGTTGCTCTAAGAAATATTCGTCAGGATGCTAATACTGAAATAAAGAAGTGTGAATATCCTGAAGATGAAGAAAAAATGTATTTGGATGAAATTCAAGAACTTATTACTAAATACAATAAAATAGTTGATGAAGAAATAAAAATAAAAGAACAAGAATTAATGCAAGTATAGTATTAATTCTTGTTTTATACTTTTAAAAAAATATCAAATATTATATAATAGACATATCAAAAAATTAAGGAGAGTTTTATTATGTTTGAATACATGGGAGATAGAATAAGTAATGCTATAAAAAACATCCGCGGAATGGGAAAGATTACTGAAGAAAATATTGCTGATGCTATGCGCGAAATTAGAATGGCTTTACTCGAAGCCGATGTTAATTATCAAGTAGTTAAAGAGTTTGTAGCATCAGTTAAAGAACATGCTTTAAACTCTGAAGTAGAAAAGAGTTTAAAGCCTGATGAGTTATTTTTAAAAATTGTTAAAGATGAACTTGTTTCCTTACTTGGTGGTGATTATGTACCACTTGAAGTAAACAAAAAACCAACTATTTTAATGCTTGTAGGTCTTCAAGGTAGTGGTAAAACAACTACTGCAGGAAAACTTGCTAATTATTTGCGAAAGAAACACGCTAAAAATCCTCTACTTATCGCAGGAGACATATATCGTCCTGCAGCCGTTGACCAACTTAAAACGATTGGTAAAGAATTGAGTGTTCCAGTATTTAGAGAAGAAAACAAAAAAGTGGTTGAAATTGTAGAAGATGGATTAAATTATGCTAAGGAAAATAATAATGATTATATAATTATCGATACCGCAGGACGTTTACAAATAGATGAGAACCTAATGCAAGAATTAAAAGACATTGATGCCTCTGTTCACCCTGATGAAAAAATATTAGTAATTGATGGCTCAATGGGGCAAGATGCAATCAATGTTATCACAGGATTTAATGATTCCCTAGAATTAACTGGTTGTATTCTTACTAAACTAGATGGCAATACTAAAGGTGGTGTAGCCTTATCAGTAAGACACTTAACCCACATTCCAATTAAGTTTGTAGGAAACTCTGAAAAAATGGATGGTTTATCAGAATTTTACCCTGAGAGAATGGCTGAAAGAATACTTGATATGGGAGATATTCTAGAAATAGTTTCTAAGGTAGAAGATGTAATTGATGAAGATGAGGCTAAAAGACAAGCCATAAAAATGAAAAAGGGTACATTTGATTTAGAAGATTTCCTAACAACATTAAAACAAATAAAAAAATTAGGTCCTCTTGAAAATATTTTAAAAATGCTTCCTCAAGCCAGAAAAATGGGACTTAATAATGTTTCAATTGACCCAAAAGATCTTGCTCACATAGAAGCAATAATTCAATCGATGACTAAGGAAGAAAGAAGACACCCAGAAATCCTTAAAGCAACACGTAAACAAAGAATTGCTAAGGGTAGTGGTAGAAGTGTTGAAGAAGTAAATCGATTATTAAAACAATTTGAAACCATGAAAGATATGATGAAAAAACTAAATAGTGGTAACTTAAAAATGCCTTTTTAAGTTGCTTTTTTTATTTTATCCCAAAACTTGGAAGTAAAATACCCCAATTTGTAGAAGTAAAAAGCCCCAAAATACGGAAACAAAATACCCCAATTTATGGAAATAAGTATGTACAATTTAAAAAAAAACAGTATATAATTAATACAGGCCCAAATACCCGCTGAAAGTATATTTTGATTATGATTCATATAAACTTTTCTTAAATGATACAGGAATTCTTTGTAACCTAGCGGGTATTTCAAGTATTGATGTATTAATGAATAATGATTTAGATTATAAAGGCATTTTAGTAGAAAATTATGTCGCAACAGAGTTATTAAAAATGGGTTATGATTTAGGTTATTGGAGTAGAAAAGATAAAACATCCGGTTCATCAGAAGTTGACTTTATAATACAGAATAATAGTAATATAATACCAATTGAAGTAAAAGCAGGAACTGATATGAAATCTAAATCTTTAGATATATATAATGAAAAATATAATCCAAATTTAATAATTAAAATATCTGCCAAAAACTTTGGCAAAAAAGATAACTTAAAAACCATCCCCTTATATGCAACATTCTGTTTAAAACATTTAAAAGAGAATTAAATTCGTTTTAATTCTCTTTTTAAATGTTTGTCAAATTCTTCCAATTTTTCATTAGGTATAATACCCAAATTAAATATTTCATCTAAATATTGTTCAGGTGATAAAGATAGATCTATTTCAATTAATTTTTGAAGTAGATAAAAAGCATAATCAGGATCTCTCAGATAAATCATAAATAAATTAGTAGCAATAGAATAAGCAAAAACATAAACAAAATCAAAAGAAGGTTGTAAAATAAATAAATTTAGTAATTGATCCATATTCATTTCATTAAAACAGGTAAATAATTTATGTTGAATTTCATCAATAGATTCATATCCATGTATTCCAGTTGTATTAAATATTTGTATTTCTTGATTTAAAGCTATTGCATCTTTACAAACCATATTCCAATTATCATATAAAGATATAATTGCTTTAGAACATAATGACTTATCTTTAGAATAATAATGACCACAAATAAGTTCAAAAAATATACTAATAATTTCTGAAAAAGGAAATAACGAATAATGGATATTACGATTATAATTGATTAAAAATTGTATCCCATGTCCATATTCATGAGCCATTGTAATAATATCGTTAAATTCATGTTCTCTTTTTATTTGCATATATATCGTTTTATCATAATTTAAAAATGTTAAATCTCCATAAAATTCTGGAATACTTGAATTAATAAATAAAATTCTTCTTCTTTGTTTAAACAATTGTTTAAACAAAGAAAAGAAGTAGGTTGATGTGCCATTTTTAAAAAAATCGTATGTTAATGTAAGTAATTCTTCATTACTTACATCTAATGACGGATATGGATATTTATCAATATCCGCATCATCAAAAATCGTAAAGTCTTCTAAAAATGGCCAAAGTAATTTAAATTCTTTTAAATTATCAAGTTCATTAATTAAAAGATTATCAAAAGTATATAAAATTTTCTTTTTTTCTTTTTTCATTAATTTTTCAATTGTTTCAATACTTTCTTCTAAAATTTTTTCTAATTCAGGATCAATTTTTCCAATAAGTCTTCTAAATCTTCTTAGTTTAACCTTTAATTCTTTTTCAAAATAAATTTCTTTCATTGTATACCTCGTTTGAATATATCAAGTATCTTAACATAATTAAGAAAAAAATAAAACATATTTTTTTAAGCATATTTTTTAAGTTACTTCAAGTCGATTTTTGTCGGACGCTTTTTCTTGCAATTGCATTTATATTAATTTAGAATAAATAACCGTTACTTTTAGTGGAAGTCTGCTTTTCTTTGCCGGATTCCGACTTCAGGGGGTTTCTTCGGGAGATCAGGATGAAAGTGAGGCGAGGTTATGAATGATAATGATTTTTGTCTAGTAATAATAATTGTGGTTCTTGCTTTAATCGGCAAGATAAACGAAAAAAGACGCTAAATAGCGTCCTACCCAAAAGTAGGCGTTACCACCACTAAAGGTAACGCTTACATGTATAATATATCAAAATTACTATTTTTATGCAATATTTTTTTGAAAATAAATAGACATATTTATAAAAATTTAGTACAATTAATATGATGATAGGTGATAATAGTGCAAAAGGTTACGAAAAGAAATATTGCTTTAGCAATTATATTTTTATTAATATTAGTGGTAGTTGCCTTACTTATAGGTAATTTTACTTACTCATTTTTAGGAGCAGACATCGATGAAGATGTTACTACCCAAGGAGAAACAACAGCATCTGGAGATACACTAATATTTAGTAGTGGTAATACCCTTTCTTTACATGCAACAACTGATAACTTTAATGCTACCAGTGGTAATTTAACAGATACTACTAATCCTTCAGTAAGACTTATAGCAAGTAGTA
>CALVUU010000036.1 GCA_944363655.1 uncultured Bacilli bacterium
GATGCATAAGGTATTTCATGTAAAAAATAATATCTAACCGCATCTACTCCAAATTCATTAACTAAGTCATCAGCATAAACAACATTTCCTTTAGATTTACTCATCTTACCATCTGCCATAATAAGCCAAGGATGTCCAAATACTTGTTTTGGTAATGGTAAATCAAGGCTCATCAAGAAACATGGCCAATAAATAGTGTGAAAACGAATTATATCTTTACCAATCAAATGTAAATCTGCTGGCCACCATTTATTAAATTCATCTGATTGTTTATCTACTTCATATCCAATATTCGTAATATAATTTGTTAGGGCATCTAACCAAACATAAACAATATGTTTTGGGTCAATTGTAACTGGAATACCCCAACTAAACGTTGAACGTGACACACATAAATCTTGTAAACCTGGCTTAATAAAATTATTTATCATTTCATTTTTTCTAGCCTCAGGCTTAATAAACTCCGGATGTTCTTCAATATAACGTTCTAATCTGTCTTGATACTTAGACAACTTAAAGAAGTATGCTTCTTCGCTCTTTTCTTCCACATCTCTACCACAATCGGGACATTTACCATCAATTAATTGTGATTCTGTCCAAAAAGATTCACAAGGAGTACAATAAAGGCCTTTATATTCACTCTTATAGATATCTCCTTTATTGTACATATATTCAAATATATCTTGAACTTTTCTTTCATGGTCTTTATCAGTTGTTCTAACAAATTTATCATAGCTAGTATTCATGATATCCCAAATACGTTTGATTTCACTAGCTACATTATCAACAAATTCTTGTGGTGTAACTCCAGCTTCCCTAGCTTTTTGTTCTATTTTTTCCCCATGTTCATCAGTACCTGTTTGAAAATATACATCAAACCCTTTTAATCTTTTAAATCTAGCAATTGCATCTGCTAAAACAATCTCATAAGTATTTCCAATATGAGGTTTACCTGAAGTATAAGCAATTGCTGTTGATATATAATATTTTTCCATTATTTTTCCTTCTTTCCTTTATTTGTACTACCTATTCCACCATTACGCTTAGAAGTAGCATTATCATCATCACATATTAAGAATTTTAAAAAAATTCCTTGCGCATAAGCATCCCCTTTTTTAACTACAAAATCTTTATCACCTTCATTTTGTAGTGATACAAATAGATGACCCTCATTATCAATATTATTATAGTAATCACTTTCAATAATTCCAACTTGATTAGTCATTCGTACATTATACTTAAAGCCCATACTACTATGAACGAAGATCATAAGCACTTCATTGTTACCAAATATTGCTTTATACCCTGTTGGAATTTTTTTTATTTCTCCTGGTTTTATCGTAAAACCTTCAATTGCAAAAAAATCATATCCAGCACTATGTGCGGTCATTCGCCTTGGCAAGAGATATTCTTCATACAAAGACTTATCATAATATTTACTAAATTCATCAATACTTACTTTTTCAAAATTGCGCATAAAATCACCACAAAATAAAAATCATAAACTAAGGACGAGTTTTCCCCGCGGTACCACCTTAATTCATGATTTACATGCTCTTCATTAGATAACGGTAAATCCCGAGTTTTCGCTCCAAAAATCATACTCAATATCATCACTTATTCTTTTTCCACCACTAAAGAACTCTCTATAAAGCAATAAATATTTACCCTTTCCTTCATCGCTTAACTAGCCTTAGTTTACCACACTTTTATTATTTTAGCAAATAATTTAATTATTATTTCTAAATTACTTTTTGTTTCTTCTAAGAACTATTGCCTGTTTATCTTCTTCTAACATCAAAGTATCTGAACTTTGAAATCCTAGCGACAAACTGTCAACAATCTGCAAAGGTTTAAAGGCTACTGAACTAGATTCAATTAAATCCCTATGATATTCAAGGAATTCACTTTTAGGATACATTGAATGCAAAATTACATTCAAGTTTTCTAAATTTAATTCACCACAACACTAACATGATTATTTGAATCCATAGAGTACATGTATCTTATCAAATCGAAATTTAAAGAAATATAAGGATTATAATTTTTACTAACCTTTTGAAACATTCTAATAAACATATTTTCAACAAATGGGGAATTAATAATTTGCTCCATTAAAAAGTGAAATTTTTCACTATCTCCATACAAACTAACTTTACCATTAAGTTGCATTCTCTAGTATCTTTTCCCATAAGTAAAAAAGCCTAATTTTATTTCTAATATTTCTATCAATTCTCTTATTAAATTCTTTTGAAAATCAAACTTACAAAAAATAGTCGGAGAACCATCTTCTAAATTTCCATTTATTTTAAAATAAAAATCTTTTAATCTTTGTTTATGTCTAACATATTCTTCTCTTAATCCAAAAATAATTTCTTTCAAAAAATAATAGTCTCGCTCTTTCATGTTATTCACTCCTTATAACACAAAAATAAAAATAACTCACCCAAACTATATATTAATTTTTTCTGATAATATTTTAGCTATTAATCTAGTAATATTACTATAGTCTTTATCATCTTGTGATAAAACAATTACTAATCCCAAAGAATCAATTGAAGCAATAATAGGAACAATTGTAAACTTACCACTTACACTTACATTACCAAATTCTATTACTCTATTTTCTTTTTCAATTAATTCTTCTCTATTATCAATTAAATAAATTAATTCTTTATTTAGCTTTTTATCAATTAAATCTTTATTATCAGTAGTAGCTATTACTTTTTCTCTATCAGTTATAATTACATCAACTTTAAAAATTGTGTTGATTATTTCCCCAAGTTTTGCCCCCATTTCTTCATATTTTTCCATTTGCGAATGTTTTTTTAAAATAATACTATCCTCATTAGTATAAATCTCTAAACTTTCCCCATCTCTAATACCTAAATTTCTTCTAATTTCCTTAGGAATAACTATTCTTCCTAATTCATCTATTTTTCTTGTAATTCCTGTTGACTTCAAAAATTTCACTCCACTTCTAATACTTATTGTGGATAACTAATGTATTTTTATACTTTATAAAATCTTTTCTAATAAAGTTACTAAATAAAATATAAAATGTTTATCTAAATTATTAGTAAATAAAGTAATTATTATTTTCTTATCAACATATTTAATATTAAAATATTTAGTTAAAGACATAGCCTCAATTAATAATTTATCTCCCTTTATATTACTAGATATTTCTTCAGGTAATGTAATTTCAATCATTCGATCAGTTTGTTTTACTTCCGTAATATTGTATTTTTTAGCAATCTTTTCAAACCATTCTTCATACATATATACAAGCATATCATCGGATACTTTACCAAATCTATCTTCTAACTCACTTTTTATTTCCATTAATTTATCATAAGAATCAATTTCATTAATCTTTCTATGAATTTCAATTTTTATATCTTCATCAGATACATATTCATCACTAATATGAGTTGTTACATTAATTAAAGTTGTTGTATCTTCATCCTCTTCTTCCACAACTTCCCCTTGTTGGCGTTTTATTTCATCATCAATCATTTTCATGTATAAAGAAAGTCCAACAGAATCAACAAAACCAGCTTGGCTTGCTCCGAATATATCTCCAGCACCACGAATACTTAAATCGCGCATGGCAATACGATATCCACTTCCAAGCTCAGTAAATTCTTTAATCGTATTAAGTCTTTTAATTGCTATTTCATTTAACATTTTATTTTTTTCATACATCAAATAGGCATAAGCAATTTTATCACTTCTACCAACTCTACCTCTTATTTGATATAACTGACTTAAACCAAAATTTTCGGCATCATGAATAATTAAAGTATTTACATTAGGTATATCAATACCACTTTCTATAATCGTTGTACATATCAATATATCATATTTATAATCGATGAAATCACTCATGATATCATCAAGCTCATTTTTATCCATTTTGCCATGAGCAAATGTAATTCTTGCATCAGGAACTAGATCTTTAATATGAGAAGCGTATTTACTTATTGATTCCACTCGATTATAAAGTATAAATACTTGTCCACTACGTGATAATTCTTTATAAATAGCATCTTTTATTAAAAAATCATCTTCAATAACTACATAAGTTTGGACTGGATATCTATTCACCGGAGGTGTATCAATAACTGATAAATCTCTAAGACCTGATAAAGCCATTTTTAAAGTTCTTGGAATCGGCGTTGCACTAAGTGTTAATACATTGACATCATTTTTAAGTTCCTTTATCTTTTCCTTGTGCGTTACTCCAAATCTTTGTTCTTCATCTATTACTAATAATCCCAAATCTTTAGCTAAAACATCATCACTTAAAATACGATGCGTTCCAAATAAAATATCTATCTTTCCATTTTTAAAATCATCGATAATTCGATGAGCATCTTTCCCACTTACATGTCTATTTAAAAGAGCTATTTCAACTGGCCAATCTCTAAATCTATCCTTAGCTACCATATATTGTTGTTTTGATAAAATTGTTGTTGGACACAAATACATGACCTGATGATTATTTAAAACCGTTTTAAATATTGCTCGCATGGCAACTTCAGTTTTACCAAAACCAACATCACCACAAAGTAAACGATCCATAGGAATATTACTTTTTAAATCATTATTAATTTCTAAAATACTTTTTTCTTGATCTTTAGTTAAAGTATATTTAAAAGAAGCCGCAAAAGAGGATTCTTCAGGATAATCCTTATAAGGAATCTTTTTAAGTTCTAATCTTTTCTTATATAAACTAATTAAATTTGCGGAAATATCTTTAATCTTACTGGCTATATATTTCTTAGTTTTTTCCCAATTCGGACTTCCTAACTTATTTAACTTAGGAACACTACCATCTTTTCCTGTATATTTATAAATTGTACTAATTTTTTCTACCGGTACATATATTTTATCTGTTCCTGCATAAGATATTGTAAGATAATCTTTTTTATTACCACGAACACTTAAAGTAGTTAAACCTTGATAAATACCAATTCCATGAGCAACATGAACAACATAATCTCCTTTTTCTAATTGATTAAAATCTTTAATTTTTTTACCAATATGAAAATTATTTTTATATTTATTAGTTTGATGATTTACTTTTTCTATATCATTTTCACAAATAACTACATATTTATCTAAAATAAATCCATTATTTATACTTTTAATAACAATATTAGCATCAGGAATATATGATTTTATTATATCTTTTTGCTTATTATTAGATAAATAAAAATATACTTCTTTACCTTGTACTTGCCACAATTTATAATCTTTAACTAAACGATCAAAATCCTGATTATAATTTTCAATTGTCTTAGCTCCTAAATTATATTTACCGCTAGCAAATAAATTAATATAAATTTTATCATAATCCGAAATATCTTCGAGTTCATACATTAATTTATCATTTATTTCATTACTTTCTTTATATTCAAGTATATCTTCTTCTAACTTAAGGTAAGATGCATCAATTTGACTCTTATCAATATAAATTACTAAAGGATTATTTGCATAATCAAATAAAGAATTATGTCCCCTTGTACTAATTTCATCAATAGCCTTAATTATAATACTATTCACCTTACCTGAAGAAAGTTGAGTATTTTCATCAAAATGTCTTATTGCATCAATAGTATTACCATCAAATTCTACTCTTATAGGATGTATTTCTTCAATTGGATAAATATCGACGATAAATCCTCGTACAGCAATCTCTCCACTCATTGTAACTAAAGATTCTGTATGATATCCTAGATCTGTAAGTTTACTAACTAAAGCATCTCTTCTAATATTATCTCCAATATTAATTGCTAACGAATTATCAACACTTTTCTCTGATAAAAACTTTAAATATCCCATTAAATTAGTAATAATAATATTCTTATTACTATGTTTTAATTTATCTAGTGTTTCTAATCTCTTATATTTAAGCTCCGGAGAAGCAGCGATAATCATGGATGATAAAAAATCATCCATGGGAAATAATAAAGTTTTTTCTAAGTAATTGCTTAACAAATTATATATTTTATTAGCCTCATATAAAGAAGAAGTAAGTACAATTATATTTCGATCATATTTTTCATAAAGTTTAAGCAAATAAAAAATGTTTAACTGTTCGGTTAAACCGGATATTTCTGTGCCAATTTCATATTTAAAATAATTATCTAAAAAATCCATATTACCCTCTTATCTTAGTATTATAAATATTCATTGTTTTATCAGTACCATTTTTTATAAATGAATCAATTATTTCCTTGTATATATCAACATTTTTTTTAAAAACATCCATTTCCATTTTAGAAAGTTTTCCTAAAACATAATTAATAGTATCATCTCTATACTCACTATTAATACCTATTTTTAAACGTAAAAAATTTTGACTATTCAAATGATTAATAATCGATTTAATCCCATTATGTCCCCCACTACTACTATTAATCTTTAACTTATATTTACCTACTTCTTCATCTAAATCATCATGAATAACTAATAAATCTTTAATATCAATATCATAGTATTTCATAAATGCCGCAATAGATAAACCTGAATTATTAACATAAGTTAAAGGTTTTAAAAAATAAACAGTTTCGCCATCAATTATTTTTTTTACATATAATGCATTAAACTTTTCATGATAACTTACATCTCCAAGATAAGCATCTATAACCATAAAACCAATATTATGTCTTGTATTTTCATAAACTTTACCTGGATTTCCAATACCTACAATTAATTTCATAAAATCACTCACTATTCAAACATATGTTGATAAGTTACTAACTTACTAACATCATAAATTTTTCTAAATTTTATTCCTCTCTTACTATTTTTCACACATTTAATCAGTATTAATGTAGGAATCATTTTCTCGCTAGTAACAATTAATACCAATTCTTTAACATTTAACATATATTTATTAGCTAAAATAACAATTTCATCTAATCTTTCAGGACGATGAACCATATATAAAATACCATTATTTTTTAAATATTTAAAGCCTAAACTAAATATATTATCTAAATTTATAGTTATTTCATGTCTTGCTAAAGCTTTATAATCATTTTTACTTAATATACTACTATTTTCTTTAAAATATGGTGGATTACATGTAATTACATCAAAATAATTTTCTTCACAATAATTACTAATATTTTTAATATCATCATTAATTATTTTTATTTGTTCAGTTAAATTATTTTCCAAAACAGATTTTTTAGCTAAAACTGCGATATCCATTTGAATTTCAAATCCAACTATTTTACTTTTTGTCTTTGTTGATATTATTAAAGGTACTGAAGCATTACCGGTACACATATCTAAAATATTTAAATTATCTGTTACTTTAGCATATTCCGCTAAAAGGATGGAATCTATTGAAAACTTAAAACCTTCATCTATTTGCCAAATATAACGATTTTTATAATCAAACAAATCATTTTTTACTATCTTCATCGATATAATAATCCTCTTTATTACCATCAACCATAACTTGACACTTACGATTTAAAATATCAATACTTACAACTTCACCTTCACCACTTGAAGTTTTAATAACATCACCAATCTTAGGCATTCCTCGGGATAACTCCAAATAAGTTGCATCCTCATAAGCAAGACAACAAAGTAATCTTCCACAAACGCCATTAATTTTATTAGGATTTAATGCCAAATTTTGATCTTTTGCCATATTTATAGATATAGTTTCCATTTGATGTAAAAACCTTGCACAGCACAGTTGTTCACCACAAATACCAATTCCTCCAACTTCTTTAGCCTTATCTCTAGCCCCAATTTGTCTTAATTCAATTCTTGTATGATATATACCCGCTAATTTTTTAGCAAGTTCTCGAAAATCTACTCTTTCATCTGCTGTAAAATTAAATAATAATTGCGTTCTTTCTAAAGTAAACTGTGCATTAATAACTTTCATATTAAGTCCTAGTTCTGATGCAAACCTAATACATTTTTTTAAAGCAATATCAGCATCTTTTAAATTTTTCATATATTTTTGTGTATCTTCATCAGTTGCCAGTCTAACAATTTCTTTAAGACTTTCATCTACTATTTTATCTTCATATACATAAATGATTTTAGCATATTGTAACCCTTTTTCTGTATCTACAATTACGTAATCATCCTTTTGATAACTTTCATTACCCTTAAAAAAATATGCTTTATTACTATCTTTAAAAATTACACCATAAACTTTATTCATTCAAATCACCCAAATCTATTACAAATTTATCAAGTAATAATTCTAAATTAACATTACTACTAATATCTTCTAAAAATTTAGTTACTAAATTAATTCTTGAAAGTAATGATTTACTATCTAAGTTATTCAAAAAATTAACTTTACCAAATTTTTGGTATTTACTAGACAAATTTAATGAATTTTTAAAAAATTCTTCATATATTATTAAAATTATTTGAAATAATTTTTTAATTTCATCTCGTGTACTAATTTGTCCTAACAAGATACTTCTATTATACATTATCGAATCTTTTTTTTCTACTTCCAATTTTTCTAGATAATCCATAGCTAATTTCAAAAAAACTACAAATTCTTCTTCAAATACAGAATCAATATTTAATTCATGTATATCATACATTGCTTTAATTACTTCACATCTACTTCTAATTGTTGGAATAATATTATTTAAATTACTTGTTATAAAAAAACCCATTATATGTTCTTCAGGTTCTTCTAAAAACTTTAACATTGTATTGGCGGAAGATGCCGTCATAGCCTCAGCATTTTTAATAATATAAATATTATCATTTGTATAAATTGGAACTGTACTAAAATTCCTTTTTAATTCTAAAATTTGTTCTTTTTTTATTGTACTACCACTTGGTTCAATTATAGCAAGTGATGGTAAATAATTTTGATCAACTAAATTACATATATTACACTCTATACAATTATCTTTGTATTTTTCTTTACAAAAAATTTGTTTAACAATTCTCTTCAAATTTTCTAAACAAAGATCTACATTATTTGTTTCCACTAAATAAACATGAGAAATTTTATTCTCATGATAATAATCTACTAATTTATCTAATCCATTTAATGCCATAATCCTCTCCCTATAATAATACAAAATATATTGCTATAAGGGCTAAAAGTCCACACATACCTAAAGATGCTACAACACTTACAGTAATTAAATTAATCGGAATAAAAATTTTTAAACCAGATGCTACTAAATTAAAAGCATAAACTAAACAAATTGCCAATATTATCTTTTTAATTACTGTAATTATGATATCTTTCATATGCATTCCTCACAACAATATATGAAAAATATAAAATATTATTCAGAAATTTTCTTACGATCTTCAAGTGCTTTATCAAGGGTAATAATATCAAGATAATCAATTTCTGCTCCCATGGGAATACCATATGAAAGCCTTGATATCATTACATCTTTTTTTTCAAATATTTTCTTGATATAAAGAGTAGTAGTTTCTCCTTCAACTGTCGATTTTAATGCTAAAATTAATTCTGGTTTTTCTAACTTTTCTACACGTTTAACTAAAGACGCTAAATTAATATTATCAGGTCCAATATTATCTGCTGGAGAAATAAGACCATTTAAAACATGATAAACACCATGATAATTTCCCACTTTTTCAAATGAAAATACACTTTTATAATCTTCTATTACACAAATCATATTATGATCTCGTGCATCATCTGCACAAATTGGACAAATTTCATCTTCTGATAAATGACCACATATACTACACTTGCGTATTTTTCCTTTAACATCTCTTATCGCACCTGCAAAGCCATCAGCCTCCTCATCTTTAAAATTAAGTAATGCTAAGGCTAATCTTTCAGCATTTTTTTCCCCAATCCCTGGTAACTTTTTAAAATAATTAATTAACTTTTCAAGTGATTTTGGATAAATCATATTACATCAAACCACTCATTGAAGCATATTGCCCAAGTTTGTTTTCGGTTTCTTTATCAATTTTTCCAAAAGCATCTTTAATCGCAAGCATAATCATATCTTCTAACATCTCTTTATCATCTTCATCAATTGCTCCATCATGAGTAATTTTAAAAGATACTATTTCCCTTTTTCCATTAAAAGTAATAGTTACCCACTCAGATTTTCCTTCAAAAATCTCATTATCAATTTCTTCCTTTTTCTTTGTTATTTCTCTTTGCATCCTTTGTGCTTGTTGCATTAATTGTTGCATATTCATATTATCAATCTCCTATTCTATTTCTATTTTATCTATATCAAATAATCCAGCTGCAATAGAGGTTATATCATCATTAACTTCTTTAGTATCTTTCAAATTATCCTCTATATCTTCTGAAATATATGTATATTTATAATGATTTTTTAAATTTTCTATATATCTATTTTTCTCTTGATTCCATTTTTCTTCACCAATAAAAACTAAAGTATAATTAGAATTATTAAATTTACCAAATAATCTTCTAATTTCATCTATTTTCTCATTAATTTCTAGTTCTTGATGATTAATCGTCGTTACAAGAATTGCATACTTATCAGATGCTGTTACAACCATTGTATCACTAATTAAACCTTTAATTAATGCCGAATCTACATTGGTAATAAAATTTTTCCAAACATCTTGTAAACTTTTTAAATAACTTTTTGAGGCATTAACAAAACAATTATTAATACGTATATCAACTAATTTATCACTTACTGTAATATTTTTATCAATATTTATCTTAACTTTTTCTTTTTTTTCCTCAGGTATCTCAATAACATTTTCTTTTTTTATTTCTACTTTATTTTCAGAAGATACACTCTTACCAATATCCATGTATCCTAAAAGAGTTATTTTTATTAATAAATATGGATCAACATTTATATTTATTTTATTTATTAAATTATTTAAATCCAATATAATATTTTTACACTTATCATAATCAATATTAATTTTATTATTACCTTTAACAATATCCACAGCCACATTGCTTAAAGCATAAACAATTTTTTTTATAACCACTTTATAATTAAGACTATTTTCTTGAAAGCCAAGCATTGTACTTTCAAAACTATCAACATCATTTTTAACTATTGCTCTAATCAAATCATCAATTTTTTGATTAGAAATACTTCCAATTTCTTTTACTACTAAATCCGTCGTAATTTTTTCTTCATTTTTAGAGAGTTGATCTAAAATACTTAAAGCATCCCTGAGCCCACCATCTGCAAGATTAGCAATTTCCACTAACCCATCTTCATCATAAGAAATGTTTTCACTATCACAAACATATTTTAATTGGTTTAGTAAATCACTATTGGAAATTCTTTTAAAGTCAAATCTTTGGCAACGTGATAATATCGTAATTGGTACACTTTCAATATTAGTAGTAGCTAAAATAAATATTACATGTTCGGGTGGCTCCTCGAGCGTTAATAATAAAGCATTAAATGCACTTTGACTAAGCATATGAACTTCATCAATAATATAAACCTTATATTTAAGTGATGTTGGCATAATTTTTATATTATTAATAAGTTCTCTTATTTCATCAACACCATTATTAGATGCCGCATCGATTTCGATAATATCTGGATTTCCATTAAATGCTATACAATTTGCGCACTTGCCGCAGGCGACTCCATTTTTATTATCTAAACAATTAATGGATTTAGCAAGAATTCTTGCCGTTGATGTTTTTCCAGTTCCTCTAGGTCCTGAAAACAAATAAGCATGAGCTATCTTATTTTCTTTTATTGAATTTTTTAATATTTGAACTACATGATTTTGCCCAACTAACCCCTCAAAACTATCGGGACGATATTTTCTATATAATACTTTATAATTCATTGATAACCCTCCATCCAAAATTATATCATATTTATCATTATTTTTCTCTTAATTTCTTAAAAAAATCTTGTAATATCTTCAAATATTCGTCCTTAACTTTTTCATCATCAAAATTATGTATTGCAGTTTTACTATACTCAAACTTTTTTTCAGGCTTATCAAGCAAATAATATACAAAATCAATTCTAGCTTCTCTAATAATATTTAAACACATTGAACATGGCTTTAATGTTACATACATAATAGAGCCTTGCAAATTCCAATTATTTATTTTTTTACAAGCATCTTTAATAGCATTTATTTCAGCATGCCCTAAAATATCCTGATTTTTTTCTCTAGTATTGTAACCTTCACCAATAATATGTCCATCTTTAACAATAATTGCTCCGATTGGAACATCTTCGCTTTCTAAAGATTTTTTAGATAATTCAATAATTTTATTTAAATAATAAACCATTTTATCACTTCCAAATAAAAAGTGCACACAAATAGAGGCTGATGTGGCTGCTATCTTCCGATTCTGACCAGGTTACAGCATAATTGTTGCACAAATAAATAATAGCAAAAATAATTTATCTTGTCAAATAAAGCATTTACAAGAAAAAATATAATTTATCTAAAAACATTTTAAAACTATTAAATTATTTCCCGGGAATATTTTTTTACAATCAGTAAATTTTTAAAAAAATAAATTTTAAAACAATTTTTAGTATTATAAATTTCCCTAAAATACAGGTAATAAGACAGTGAATTTTTTATTTATTTTCTTGTTAATAACTTAATAATTATTGATCAAATATATAATAAATAAAATATTTCCTAAGAAATATTTACCTATTCAGATTATATTTTTTTAAAATTTAATAAAAAGAAAATATAATATTTAACACCTTTGAAAAGTAAATTTAAAAAATTTAATATTAAAACAAATTATTTAATTTAAAAATTTCCTTAATTTACGAGGAATATGACAGTAATTTTCTATTTGTTTTTTGTTAGTGACTTCAATATTATGTTAATAAATATTAATTTAATTATTTCTCGGGAAATATTATTTACAAACAATAAATTTTTAAAAAATTAAAAATTTAAACTATAAAATTGAATCATAAATTTTCCTAAATTACTGGGATTTTGACAGTAATTTCTGTTTGTTTTTTTGTTAATAACTTTAAAAATATAAAGTAAAACATCTAAAAATTAAAATATTTCCCGGGAAATATTCATTTAATATAGTTTAACAATATAATTATTTTTGAAAAATAAAAAGAAAAAATTTTTTTAACATTACATAAAAAAAATTACAAATAATTTTAGAAACATATAATATAAATAAAATAATAAAAAGAAAGTATAAATACACAGAGCTTTTCATTAATAAAGTACAAGAATTATAAAAAAAATATATATTATTATATTTTATGTTCCTAATTCTCTATATTTTTTTATTAAATGTCAAACATTTGTTTGTTTTTCGGTATGAAACATGTTATATTAAAATTGTAAATCTATTATTGTTAACCATTTATCAACATGAATGTTTCACGTGAAACATTGTTAATATATATTGAATTTTTTAATTTTATGTCTTTTTTTTCAAAAAATGTAAAAAATGGCACTAAATTAATAAATTCTAACGAATTTTAATAAAAAAAGATATGTTTCACGTGAAATATATATAATATTTATAAAATAAACATTATTAACTATTTATCAACATGAATGTTTCACGTGAAACATTCAAAACAGTTTAAACAAATATTTTTATAGAAGTAATATAATTTATAGAAATTATAAAAACAATTCACAAGTTATCAACAATGTTTCACGTGAAACATTGTTAATATATATTGAAATTTTTGAATTTTATGTCTTTTTTTTCAAAAAAATGCAAAAAATGGCACTAAATTAATAAATTCTAACGAATTTTAATAAAAAAAAGATATGTTTCACGTGAAATATATATAATATTTATAAAATAAACATTATTAACTATTTATCAACATGAATGTTTCACGTGAAACATTGTCCTTCTAGATAACCAATAAATTAAATAATTTACATATAAAGTAATAGTATTTTTAATTAAGTTTTACTGATTTATTTAAAAAAATTATCAACACATATTTCACGTGAAACATTGTATTGATATATTGAATTTTTAAATTTGATGCCGTTTTTTTGAAAAAAATGCAAAAAACGGCACTAAATTAATAAATTCTAACGAATTTTAATAAAAAAGATATGTTTCACGTGAAACATATCATAGCCTTTACTCTTGATTAATATTGTTATCAGTATTATCCTCACTGGTATTTTCTTCTGATTCTTTATCTACCAAACTAATAGCAGAAACCTTTTGATTATCTCTTAGATGAATTAATCTTAATCCTTGAGTTATTCTTCCAAGCACTGATATTTGATCTACTGGCATTCGCATTGTCATTCCTGAGTCAGTCATAATAACGAGTTCTTTATCCGGTTGAATTATTTTAACAGCAACTAAATTACCATTCTTTTCAGTAATATTTAAAGCTTTAACTCCTTTACTACCTCTTTTTGTTTGTCTAAACTCACGAACATATGTTTGTTTTCCATATCCTTTCTCTGTAACTAATAAAATAAGATCCTCTTCATTAACAATTTCACAGCAAATGCACTTATTTTCCTCAAGATTAATTCCTCGAACACCACTTGCTGTTCTACCCATAACTCTTATTTCATTTTCATTAAATTTAACCATTCTACCGGCATCACTACCAAGTAATACTAAATTATCTCCATTAGTCTTTTTAACATCTATTAATTCATCATCATCACGTAAAGTGATACAGATCTTACCACTATTACGTATATTTGCAAATTCACTAATTAAAGTCTTTTTAACAATACCTTGTTTGGTGGCAAATAATAAATATTTATAATCATCATCATTATTAATGTTGATAACTGCATTAATTTTTTCATCTTTTTCAACTTGTAGTAAATTAACTATTGGAAGTCCCTTAGATTGACGACTGTATTCAGGAATTTCATATCCTTTTAATCTGTATACTTTACCCTTATTTGTAAAGAATAATATATAATCATGTGTTGATAAATTAATCATGTGATCTACAAAATCCTCATCATTTGTAGTCATACCTTTAATACCTACACCACCACGGTTTTGGGATTTAAAAGTATCTGAAGTAGTTCTCTTAATATAACCATTGTGGGTTAATACAACTAAAACATTTTCTTCAGGAATTAATGATTCATCTTCAATAAAATCAACAGCTGTCATATCTATCTTTGTACGACGTTCATCACCATATTTTGATTTAATTTCTAACATTTCCTCTTTAATAATAGCTAATACCTTGTTATTATCCGCTAAAATGCCCCGTAAGCGATCAATTTCAATATGTAAGGCATTTAATTCTTCTTCAATCTTTTCTCGTTCTAAACCTGTTAAACGGCGTAATTTTAATTCTAAAATATTATCAGTTTGGATTTCTGAAAAGCCAAACTTAACAATCAATTTTTCTTTAGCTTCACTATCTGCCTTAGATTCCTTAATTATTTTAATAACTTCATCTATATTATCTAAAGCTATTTTATATCCTTCTAAAATATGTACTCTTTTTTCAGCTTTATCTAGTTCAAATTGCGTTCTTCTAACAATAACTTCTCTTTGAAAATCTATATATTTAGAAATAATATCTTTTAATCCCAAAGTCCTTGGAGTACCACTATCTAACATAAGCAAATTTATACCAAAAGTTGTTTGTAATTGAGTATGTTTATATAAATTATTTAAAACTACACTACCATTAGCATCTTTTTTAAGTGTTATAACTATCTTAATACCATTTTCTAAGTTAGTTTCTTCATGATAATCAGATATACCATCTAATATTTTATCTCTTACTAACTCTCCAATTCTTTTCTTTAATTCTAATGTATTAATCCCATAAGGAATTTCTGTTATTACAATACGATGTTTATTACCTTCTTCTTCAATTTCTGCTTTACATCTAATAGTTATTGTTCCTTTACCAGTTTCATAAGCCTTTTTAATTCCTGAATTACCTAGAATTATTGCTCCGGTAGGAAAATCAGGTCCTTTAATATATTGCATTAATCCATCGGTATCTATATTTGGATTATCAATATAAGCAACACAACCATCAATTACTTCTCCTAAGTTATGTGGTGGAATATTTGTTGCCATACCTACTGCTATACCCATAGTACCATTTACTAAAATATTAGGAAATCTACTAGGTAAAACTTCAGGTTCTTCAAGCGATTCATCAAAATTTGGTAAGAAATTTACCGTATTTTTATTAATATCTCGTAGTAATTCTAATGATATCTTGGAAAGTCTTGATTCTGTATACCGATAAGCAGCAGCTCCATCACCATCCATATTTCCAAAGTTTCCATGACCATCAATAAGCACATAACGGTAACTAAAATCTTGAGCCATTCTAACTAAAGCATCATAAATTGAGGAGTCTCCATGAGGGTGATATTTACCCATTACATCCCCAACAACTCTTGCACATTTTTTATATTGCGCTGTTGGTAAGTAACCGGATTCAAACATTGAATAAAGAATTCTTCGATGTACTGGCTTAAGCCCATCTCTTAAATCAGGGATGGCTCTAGCAACTATTACACTCATAGAATAATCAAGAAATGATTTTTCTATTTCATCAACTATATTATTTTGTATAATTTTATCCATTTTAACCTCCCTATAAATCTAGCGTTGCTAAACCGGCTTTTTGTTCAATAAACTCTCTTCTTGGTTCAACTGCTTCCCCCATTAATTTTTCAAACGCAGCATCAGCCGCTTGTAAATCGTCAACCGTTATCTGACGTAACGTCCTTGTTTCCTTAGCCATTGTCGTATCTCTAAGTTCATCAGGATCCATTTCCCCAAGCCCTTTATTTCGGGCAATCTCCGGTTTTACATTTGCTGGTAAACTAGCTAAATATTCATTCTTTTCATCATCATCAATAACATATTTTATCGTTTTTCCATGTGTAATCTTATAAAGCGGTGGAATAGCAGCATAAACATGTCCTGCTTCCACAATTGGTCTAAAGAAACGATAAAACAGTGTTAATAATAATACTCTTATGTGTGCTCCATCGACATCGGCGTCAGTCATTATAATGATTTTATCATAACGCAACTTAGATAAATCAAATTCATCACCAATACCTGTACCAAATGCTGTAATTATTGTCTTAATTTCTTCATTACCCAAGGCTCTATCTAATCTTGCTTTTTCTACATTTAAAATCTTACCACGTAAAGGTAATATAGCTTGAGTCATATAATCTCTTCCGCTTTTAGCAGATCCACCTGCTGAATCCCCTTCGACTAGAAATATTTCAGATTCACTAGGATCTTTACTCTTACAATCAGTAAGCTTGCCATAAAAAGCAGTAATTTCTAAGTCACCTTTACGTCTTACAAGTTCTCTTGCCTTCTTTGCGGCAATTCTAGCACGTGATGCCGACATAGCTTTTTCAATAATAACTCGCGCAACTTGTGGATTTTCCATCAAATAACGTTCAAATCCTGAACCAAATACATCACTAGCAATCTTTTTTACTTCGCTATTTCCTAACTTTGTCTTGGTTTGTCCTTCAAATTGTGGATCAGGATGCTTACAAGATATAATCATTGTAAGACCTTCACGAACATCATCTCCTGAAAGTGATTCATCTTTATCTTTTAATATTTTAGAATTTTTTCCATAATTGTTGATAACTCTAGTTAAAGCAAGCTTAACTCCATCTTCATGAGTTCCCCCTTCATAAGTATTAATATTATTTGTAAATGAATAAATATTAGAGTTATACCCATCATTATATTGAAACGCTACTTCAAAGAAAATATTATCCTCTTCTCCACTTAAATAAATGACATCATCATGAAGCACATTCTTATTTTTATTAAGCATCTGAACATATTCAATAATACCACCATTATAAAGAAATGTATCATGTTTATCATCTTCTCTTAAATCATATAAATTAATTCTAAGTCCTTTATTTAAGAAAGCAATTTCTTGTAATCTTTTATATAAAGTATCGTAATCAAAATGGGTTGTTTCCCTAAATATTTCTTCATCTGGTTCAAATCTGATTGTACTTCCTGTTCTATTTGAATCGCATGTTTCAATTATTTTAAGAGGTTCTACAGGATGCCCTCCATTTTCAAACCTTTGATAATATACATTTCCATCCCGATAAATCCTAACTTCCAACCATTTTGATAAGGCATTAACAACGCTTGCTCCAACTCCATGAAGTCCACCACTTACTTTATAACCTTCACCACCAAATTTTCCTCCAGCATGTAAAACAGTAAATATTGTTTCTACCGTTGATAAACCAGTTTTTTCATTTATTCCTGTTGGAATACCCCGACCATCATCACGAACCTCGATAATATCTCCTTTATCAATAATTACTTCAATATCATCACAAAAACCCGCTAGTGCTTCATCAACTGCATTATCGACAATTTCCCATACTAAGTGATGAAGTCCTCTCTCACCAGTTGATCCTATATACATACCAGGTCTTTTACGTACTGCCTCTAAGCCCTCTAAAACCTGTATATCCGAATCTGTATAATGTGTTTCTTTCATTTTATTTATCCTCCTTAATAGTACCACTATCTACCTTAAATATTTTTGCTTTTTTAATAACTTTTTTATCTACTTTACTAATTTCTGTTGTAGTAATAAACGTTTGTACTTCTTCATTTAACATTTTTAAAATATTATTTATCTTTTCCTTATCAAGTTCACTAAATAAATCATCTAAAATAAGTATTGGATAATATTTTTTTATCTCATAAATAACATTTAATTCTGCAATTTTAAAAGAAATTATAGCATTTTTTCTCTGCCCTTCACTTCCCCATTCTTTTAAATTATTATTATCCAAGACAAATTCTATATCATCATGATGAATCCCCAGTAAAGTCTTACCAATTTCCATTTCTTTATGATAATTCTTTTGATAACTTTTTATTAGCTCAACTTGCGTCTTATTCTTATAACTAGATACATATTTTACTTTTAATTCTCCACTTTTAAAAATACTATTATAAATATCTGTTATATATTTATTGATATTTTCAATAAATTCCTTCCGGTATTTAGCAATCAAACTGCCATATTCAACCAACTTTTTAGTAATAATATCTAAATAACTTGTATCATTATTACCATTTACATACATGCTTCTAAGATAAAAATTTCTTTGTTTAAGTATTCTATTATAATTTGCTAGAATAACCAAATATTCTTTATAAAGTTGGCTTATTTCAATATTAAGTAACTTTCTTCGCTCAGCTGGGGCATCATCAATTAATCTTGTATCAACCGGATTAAAGAGTATTACATTTATTCTTGAAACATAATCACTTATCTTATCTTGCTTATTATCATCAATTTCCACTGTCTTACCATCATTACTTATCGTGACAGTATAACTTGATAAATCTTCGTTTTTTCTAATTTCACCCCTTACTTTTGCTTTAATACTTCCCTTATGAATCAAAGATTTATCATTACTTATTCTAAATGACTTAGTTAAAGAAAGTAAATAAATTGCTTCAATTAAATTAGTTTTACCTGAACCATTTTTACCATAAAAAATATTTAAAAAATTATCAAACTCAATATTTAATTTTTCATAGTTTCTAAAATTAACCAAATTTATTGATTCAATTTTCACGATTTACCCCCTTTAACAGTTAGTATTTAAAATTAAAGGCATTGTGGTATACCTATACACATATTAATTATAACACAAAAAAATGGCGTTTTAAAGCAAAAATGACTTTTAAACACCATAAAAAATAAACATTTATCCCCTATTCATATAGATTATTAACATTCTACTACACTTAAGTATTTGATTATTAAATGTTACATAAGATATCATAAATTTTCTTATTTCTCCATTATTAAAAGTAATATTAACAAAATCTCCATTTTTTTCATAACTTTTAATCATTCCAAAATTAAACCAAATAACTTCACCATTTTTCTTGCCACTCAAGGGAAAAAGCAAAATATTATTCCTTTCACTAACCATTATTGGTATTCTATAACGACTTTTTATTAAATTTCTAGCTCCAATTATCCTTCCTTGCAAAGAACTACCATAATATTTACAACTGTTTTCTAAAATATCCTTTAAATTATTTCCAGGAAATACTAACTCTGTTGATAACTCGTTTATAACTGTTTTATCATTATCATACATTAAATAATAAGTATTTTTATTAATAATATAATCCATAAACCCACCTCAAGTTGTTATATTATCATAAAAATACTAAAAAATTTGTCGAAAAAAAAGAACAATTATCAATTTGTTCTTTTTAATACGTTTTTATAGGTAAAATTAACTCAATTAATGACTCATCAGTAACTGGTTTAATAAGTATAGGCTTATCATCAGTATTTAAAAGTAAAAATATATTTTCTTCTTTTACTACTTTTAGGGAATCCATCATATATTTAGAACTAAATGATATTTCAATTTTTTCTTTATTATTACAATCAATATGTAGTTTTTCTTCAGCATTTCCTAGTTCATTACTAGTTGATGTAATAACCATTTCTTTATCTTCTATATGCATCTTTATTATATTTTTTTCTTTATTTTGCGCAAGCAACGCTGCTCTATCAACGGCATCATAAAATTCTTTTAAATTTAAATTAATCATATAAGCAAAATCATTTGGAATAAAATGACTAGTTTCTGGATATGTTCCACTAAGCAAATTACTTTGAACATAAATATTTTTATATATAAATAATATTTTGTTAGTAAATACATGGATTTCCACATTTTCGTCTTCACTAATTATTTTTTCAAGTTCTGTAATACTTCTACCAGGAATAACAATATTTATCATTTTATTAACAGGTGTAGATAATTTTATATTTTTCTTAGATAATCTATAAGAATCTGTTGCAATACACTCTAATATATCTCCATTAATCTTTAAATTAATACCAGTTAGAAGTGGTCTTACTTCTTGTGTTGATAACGCATAAGAAGTTTGAGCTATTATTTCTCTAAGTTTTTCTGCTCCAATATTTATTGCATCATCACTTTTTTCAAGCAAAATATTTGGATAATCATTAGGATTATAACAATTTAATCTATATTGGTTACTTGGAGTTGATATCTTAATTTTTAAATTATCTTCAATTTCAAAGTCAATTACATCCGCAGGCATCTTTCTAATCATATCAACAAAATACTTACTTTGAATAATTATTCTACCACTTCCTTCTAAATGTTTAATATTTGCCTCTGGAATTATTACTTTAATAGTTAATTCTGAATCACTTGCCAAAAGTTCAATTCCTTCACTACTAACATCAAAAACAATACCATTTAATACCGGAATAGTTGTTCTTTGTGATAATGCTTTCGTTACATTATTTAATGCTTCTAAAATTACATTTTTTTCAATTGTCCATTTCATCTTTCCATCCTTCTTTCATTATATATTTATTTTAATTATTTTATTAATAGCGTTAATAATGTTGATAACCATATTATATCATAAAAATTACTTTATTTAATGGCAAATTTTATTCACTACTTATCAACATTATTGTAACGTTTTTTTAATTTCTTTCAACTTATCTTGCAAGTTCTCATTTGTTTCTAACTCTTCCTTTATTTTATCAATCGCAGTAGATACTGTCGAGTGATCTCTTCCCCCAAATTCTAGACCAATTTTCATTAGATTTTCATCAGTTTCTTCCCTACATAAATACATTGCAATATGTCTTGGTCTTACTACACTATTAGTCCTTCGCTTGCTTTTTAAGTCATCCACAGATATTTTAAAGTATTCCGCAACAGCATTTTGAATAGATGCTATTGAATTGTTGATAAATATGTTGGTAGTAACATAATCTTTTAATGCTTCATTAGCAAAGTCAAGTGTTATCTTATCCGGTACCATCATGGCCGAATAAGCAAGTAATCTGTTTATTGTTCCTTCGATGTGTCTTACATCATTAACACAAGAATTAGCAATATATTCGATAGCATCATCCGTAAGTTTTGTCTCAATACTAGTATTTTTTACCTTAGCTTTTATTATTTCACACCTGAGGTTAAAATCTGGTGGATAAATATCCACAGGAAGCCCCCACATAAACCTACTTCTAAGCCGTTCTTCTATTCTTTTTAAATCATCAGGACTCTTATCACTACTAATAATTATTTGTTTATTTGCTTGATGAAGAGCATTAAATGTGTGGAAAAATTCTTGTTGCGTTCGCTCAGCTCCAACTAAAAATTGAATATCATCAATAATAAGTACATCGACATTACGATATTTATTCTTAAACTCATTAGCATAATTGATATTACTACTTCCCTTATCTATTGTAGCAATTCCTGTAAACTCCGTCATAAATTCATTACTAGTTGTATATAATACCTTTTTATCACTGTGTTCATGAATATAATTACCAATTGCTTGCATCAAATGTGTTTTCCCTAGTCCACTTCGTCCATATATAAATAATGGATTATGTATGGTTCCAGGTGCCTCAGCAACCGCTCTTGCTGCAACAAATGCGAGTCTATTTGAGTTACCAACAATAAAGTTATCAAAAGTAAATTTGGGATTTAAATTAGTATTCCACTCTATTTCTTTATTTATCTTTTCTTCTTCAATTACAGGTTGTGTAAAAGTTTCTACTTCATCCTCAGTTATATATTTAAATGTATAATTAATTCCTGTTAAGGCAAAGAATGCCGCATCGATTATATCGTTATATGTTTCACTAAGCATTTGCTTATGTATTTCCATTGGTACCTTGATTGTTACTACATTGTTAACAATTGAAAGTAGTTCAAGTTTTGAAAACCAAATGGTATAAGCATTTTGACTAACTTGAGACTGAATATCATTTAAAAATTGAGAAAAAAGTTCATCTGTTTTCAAAACCTCACCCCACTAACAACATTTCACTGACTACATTGTAAACCATTTTTGAAAAAATTAAAAGAGAAAAATTATCAAAATTAATTATCCCCAAAATTAACAACAAAAAATATTCGACAAAATCTGACAAAAATAGACTTAT
>CALVUU010000037.1 GCA_944363655.1 uncultured Bacilli bacterium
AGGAAAAAGTACAGTATCAAAAGAATTAGCCTTATCATTAAAAAAGTCTGTTTTATTAGAAGGTGATGATTTTTATCATCAAGTAATAAATAGTTATATTCCCGCTTGGAAAGAAGGAAATCATTTAAATATTTTTTGGAAAGTAGTAATAGATACAATAAATAACTATCTAAATGCAGGTTATGATGTTATATTTAATTATATAATACCTAAAGATAAATTTAATGAACTTAAAAGTATCTTTAAGAAATATAATACAAAGTTTATCGTATTACTAGCAAATGAATCTACTATTATTAAAAGAGATAAACAAAGAGATATAGAAAATAGAATGAACGAAAGATGTTTAGTTTTACTTAATAGTTTTCTTAATTATAATTATGATAAAAAATATATTTTATATACTGATGAACTTAGTGTAAAAGAGATAGTTGAAAAAACAATAAAAGATAATAAATATAATCTTTAAAGGAGTAAAGAATGCCAACAAAAGTTATTGAAGTAAAAAATTTAACTAAATATTATGGAAAAGTAAAAGCAGTAGAAAATTTAAATTTAGAACTTCACAAAGGAGAAATATTTGGTTTTATTGGACCTAATGGTGCCGGTAAATCAACTACTATTAGAACTATTATGAGTTTAATAAATAAAAATAATGGAACCATTCTAATTAATGGTAAAGTTCTAAATAAAAATGATTTAAAACAAAAGGAAAAAATAGGTTATTTACCTAGTGAAATCCATTTATATGATGATTTTACTGTTAAAGAAATGCTAGATTATCATGAAAAATTTTATCGAAAAAATATTCATAATAGAAGATCTCAATTAGTAAAACTATTAGAAGTAGATGAATCTAAAAAAATAGAAGATTTATCGCTTGGTAATTTAAAAAAAGTAGGTATAATTCTTGCTTTAATGCATAGTCCAAAAATATTAATATTAGATGAAGCGACTAGTGGACTTGATCCAATAATGCAAAATATTTTTTATAATCTTTTAAAAGAAGAAAAGAAAAAAGGTACAACTATTTTTTATTCAACTCATATTTTAAGTGAAGTATCTAAAATATGTGATAAAGTAGGAATAATAAAAGAAGGAAAATTAATAGAAATAAAAAACATAGAAGAACTTTTTATGAAAGATTTATTATTAGTTACTATAATTTCTAAAGATAAAGATAAAATAAAAAAAGATTTAAACTTAAAAATAATATATGAAGATGATAATTCTATAAAATTTAGTAATAATCTAGATTGTGATGAATTAATTAAAACACTTGCTAAATATAAAATAGATAAAATATTAATAGAAGAGCAAAATCTTGAAAACATATTTTTACATTATTATAAAGAGGGTGATGATCTTGTTTAAAAGAGAGTTAAAAGTTAATTTAAAAAACTTTTTGATATGGACTATTATTTTAATCTTTTTATTTATGATTGTATTTTTAATTTATCCTTCGATAATGAATAATGAAAATACTAAAATGTTTAATGAAATGATGACTATGTTTCCAAAAGAAGTCTTAACAGCTTTCAATATGGATATTTCAAGTATTGATACCGCTTTTGGATGGATGAAGACAGAAGGATTTGTTTTTGTTTTATTAATAACTAGTATATATAGTGGCGTTTTAGGATCAAATATTTTATTAAAAGAAGAAAATGATAAAACTATAGAGTATTTAAATATGCTTCCTATTACTAGAAAAAATATTATATTAACTAAAGTAAGTGTATCAGTAATATATATTATTTTAATGATATTAATACTTGGAATATTTAATTTTATTGGATTATCTTTAATAGAAACCTTTTCTAAAAAAGAATTTATTTTACTAAGTATTACACCAATATTTTCATCATTAGTAACTTTCTTTTTATGCCTTTTTATCTCAACATTTACAAATAAAACCAAAAAAATGTTAGGTATAAGTTTAGGGATTGTTTTTATTAGTTACTTCCTTCAAATAATATCAGAAATGAGTGAAAGTACAGAATTTCTAAAATATATTTCAATATTTACTCTTGCAGATATTCGTAATGTAATTACTAAAGTTACAATTAATCCAGTGATGATAATTATAGCATTTATTTTGTCAGGACTTTTTCTAACATTAACTCTTATTCATTATGAGAGAAAAGAACTAGTTTAGGACGACTTTTATGATAAAAACAGTTATTTTTGATGTAGATAGAACTTTAGTAAATAGGCAAGCATAATTTTTTTAAAGCATATTTTAAATGAAAAGAAAAAAGATACCTAAAGATAGTCTAGATAATTTATTAAACACTTCAACAAATTTTCTTATGAATTATTAGGCCTCATAATGATAAAATCATTTTATTAAATCGCTCCTGAGATATTTATTTAAAAAATGAAAAAAATTAATTTTTTAGTGGTATTAGAAAACTCTTAAAAGACTTAAAAAATATGAAAATAGAATTAGGTATTTTTATTTCAAAAAAATTGAAAATACTAGAATCTTATATATACTTAACATTATTTTAACAATAGATAAAGTTAAAAATTCTAAATCAAGTCCTGAAGGACTAAGTATTATTAAAGATGCTTTAAAATTAAATAGTAACGAAATTATATATTTTGGATCATTATAATTATATGGCAAAAGCTGCTTAAGTATATTTTTTCATGCTAGATTGGATAATAATGTATAAGAATTAAATACGGATTATGTCTTTGATAAACCACCAAAAGTTTTACAATTTATTAAGTCTAAGGAAATATAAAATTTTTGCTTACACAAAATTTTTTTGTGTTATAATTCATAGTGCATCAGTAATGGTGTCTATTTTTATTTATAATTATGAAAGGAGTGTCTATAAATGAAAAGTTTAGATTAAGGAAATGAAAAGATAGGAAAATTATTACTTAATTTCTCAATTCCTTGTATTATTTCTATGTTAGTTGGAGCATTATATAATATTGTTGACCAAATCTTTATTGGTAATGGTGTTGGACATTTAGGTAATGCTGCTACTAATGTTGTTTATCCATTTACAGTTATTGCATTATCCCTAGCTTTATTAATAGGAGATGGGGCATCAGCCTTATTTAGTTTAAATCTTGGTAAAAAAGATTATAAAAATGCTAATAAAGGTGTAGGTAATGCCATCGTTTTAATGGTAATAGTATCTATTATTGTTACTCTATTTGGCTTTGTTTTTGGTGAAGGAATATTAAAAATATTTGGAGTAACTAGTGGTACTTATAATTATGCTAAAGACTATTATCAAATAATTCTTTTAGGAATACCTTTTTACATTCTAACGTCAGGATTAAATGGTATTGTTAGAGCAGATGGTTCTCCTAAATATGCTATGATTGCTACTTTACTTGGAGCAATACTAAACATAATACTAGATCCAATTGCAATCTTTGTATTAGATTTAGGAGTAAAAGGTGCAGCTATTGCTACTATAGTTGGCCAAATTATTTCATGCGTAGTAACATTATTATATTTTGTTAAGCCAAAGAAAGTTAAATTATCTCGTGAAGCTTTAAAACTAGATAAATTTATTTGTAAAAAAATTAGTATGCTTGGAATTTCTAGTTTTATTACTCAAATTTCAATTGTCATAGTTATTGCCGTTGCTAATAACATGATAGTTAAATATGGTGCTTTATCTAAGTTCGGTGCTGATATACCACTTTCTGTTGTTGGTATTGTTATGAAAGTATTTGCAATCGTTATTGCTATTGTTATAGGTATTACTATTGGTAGTCAACCAATAATTGGTTATAACTTTGGAGCCGGTAAACTTGATCGTGTTAAGAAAACCTTTAAATTAATACTTACAACTAATGCAATAATTGGTGTAATAGCATTTATTTTATTCCAATTTTTCCCACAATATATAATTAATATTTTTGGTAGTGAAAGTGCTTTATATAATGAATATGCCTTAATGTGTTTTCGTATTTATTTAGCAGGTATTATTTTTACTTGTATTACTAAATGTTGTAGTATTTATTTACAATCACTTGGTAAACCAGTTAAATCTATGATTTTATCACTTTCAAGAGATATTGTTGTTTTTATCCCATCTTTAATTATTCTTGCTAGTATTTATGGAGTAGTAGGAATGTTATGGGCTGCCTTAATAGCCGATGTTATATCTTTTGTTCTAGCTTTAATTATAGTATTTAATGATAATAAGAAAGCAGGAAAAGAAGAAGTTGTTAGTGATAAAAAATTAGAAAAAGATATTACTACTTTACCAAAAAGTCTTGTTATTACTATTGCAAGAGAATATGGTTCTGGTGGAAGATATGTAGGAGAGTTACTTGCTAAGGAATTAAATGTTAAATTCTATGATAAAGAAATAATAAGATTAGCTTCTAAAGCATCTGGATTAGAAGAAGAATATATAAGTGAAAATGAACAATCAAAAATAAGTTATAATGCTTATTATAATAATGACGATGAAATATATATTGCAGAAGAAGAAGTTATTAAAGATATATCAAAAAATCCTTGTGTAATAATAGGAAGATGTGCAGATTATATTTTAAAAGATAAGAAGAATGTATATAAAATATTTTTGTATAGTAATTTAGATGATAAAATAAAAAGATGTACTAAGTATTATGGGCTTAATAAGGAAGATGCAGTTAAGAAAATTAAGAAAGTTGATAAAGATAGATCTAAACATTATGAATATTATACTAATCGAAAATGGAAAGACTTTGATAACTATGATTTAGCTATTAATGTAGATAAACTTGGGGTACTTGGTACAGTTAATGCTATTAAAAAAATAGTTACAGATAAATAAAATTGTTAGAAATAACAATTTTATTTTTTTATTTACAATTTTAATAAAATATAGTATAAGTATTATAATAAAATTATTAATTAAAAAGCGATTCATTCTAAGTAGTTATTTTATAATTTTTGAAAGAGAGCTTGTGGTTAGTGAAAACAAGTAAAACTAAAATAATGAATTACAAATGATGATTTTAATCGGATATTTCCGTTATCAAAAGAGGTAATAAACTATTATTACAAACAAAGGTGGTACCACGAGCAAATCGTCCTTTATTGGATATTTGCTCATTTTTTATTTTTAGGAGGTGATTTGTATGGATAATGATTATTACTATTCATATTTTAGTGCTTATTATTTAATTAATGATACAAATTATTCAGGAGGAAATAAATATGAAAGATAAACAAATAAATTTAATATTAAGAAAAGCAGTAAAAATATTTGGTGAAGAAGAATTAATAACAAAAATTAAAGAAGGTAAAAAGCTGAAAATAAAATTTGGATGTGATCCATCAAGACCAGATTTACATTTAGGTCATACTGTTTGTTTAAGATTATTAAAACATTTTCAAGATATGGGTCATGAAATAATATTTGTTATTGGTGATTTTACAGCAATGATAGGTGACCCATCAGGTAAATCAAAGACAAGGCCAGCATTATCTTTCGAAAAGACAAGGGATAATGGAAAAACATACTTTGAACAAGTGGGGAAAATATTAGATGTATCTAAAATAAAAATTGCATACAATTCTGAATGGTTAAGTAAAATGAATTTTGAAGATGTATTAAAATTAACTAGTAAATATACAGTTGCAAGAATTTTAGAAAGAGATGATTTTAATAATAGATTTAAGAATAATATTCCTATTGGAATACATGAATTTATGTATCCATTAATGCAAGGATATGATTCAGTTGCATTAAATTGTGATGTAGAAGTAGGAGGAACAGATCAAACTTTTAATTTGTTAGTAGGAAGAGAATTGCAAAAAAATTATGGTCAAGAACCACAATCAGTTATGACATTTCCATTATTAGTTGGCTTAGATGGTAAAGAAAAAATGAGCAAATCACTAGATAATTTTATTGGTATTTCTGAAAGCGCTGAAACAATGTTTGAAAAAGCGATGAAAATAAGAGATGAAGTTTTATTTGATTATTTTAAACTTACAACTGATTGCAATTTAGATAAAATAAAAGAAGAAATTGATAATGATATATTTAATGCACATAAGATATATGCAAGAGAAATTATAAGAATGTATCATGGTGAAGAATTTATAAAGATAGCAGAGAATAGATATAATTCAGTAGCAGGAGGGGAAATTCCTGCAAATATTGAAGTTAAAAAAATTGATAAAAATATATTAGACATTAATATATTGGACTTGTTAGTTAATGTTAATATTGTTTCTTCAAAGTCAGAAGGTAAAAGATTGATTAATCAAAATGGAATTAGTATTAATCAAGTAAAACAAGCCAGTATCAGTAGAATTGTGACTAAAAAAGATTTCGAAAAAGGTTTTATAATTATTAAAAAAGGGAAAAAAACATTTTTAAGAGTAGAAATATAATAAGTAAATTTCTAATGTTAAATTATTTTTTTACAGTTAAGAAGATTTTAATCTTCTTTTTTGTTATTACGTAGATAGTTTAGACCATTTATAACTATAATATATGATAATAATTATTAGAAATAAAGTTATTTAAATTATTAACTTGTTGATTATTATATCAATGATTGATATATTTAAATTGACTTTAATGAATTAACTAAAATAAAAATTGTTAATTAATAATATGAGGAGATGATTGATATGCCATCAGCAAGGATACATGAAGCTATAGCAAAAGAAGTTAATAAAAAGTTTAATATGAATGATTTATTATTAAGAATTGGTACTGTAGCACCTGATTGTTGGCGAAATGTTACTGAAGAATCAGGTATTAAAGACAAATATTTATCGCATTTTTGGAATTTTAGAGTTAAACAAGGTCAAGCCAATGACTATGAGGAATTTTATTTAAAATATTATAATCATTTGTGTGAGCCATTTTATTTTGGATACTTAATTCACTTAATAGTTGATCAATATTGGAAAACTAATATTGATTCAAGATATGAAATAA
>CALVUU010000038.1 GCA_944363655.1 uncultured Bacilli bacterium
ATAAACCCCCGTTTAGATATGTATTTTAACATATTTAAATGAAACTAGCAATAAGCTATTTTAACAAGTGGTCAAGTCAGTGAACATGTAAGTGAACATCAAAGTGAACATGTAAGTGAACATGAAAATGAATCCCAAATAAATTAACAATTAGCTAATAAATGTTATGAAAAATATCCATTTTTATAGTATAATATTTATAAGGGAGATGGTATGATGCAAAAAAAGGATGTTATTAATGCTATTAATATTTTAAGAAAATATGATAGTGAGACAAATAGAATTGAAGCTAAATCAGCATTGGGGGGGTTTCCTAAAAAATGTTATGATACATTTTCTAGCTTTTCTAATAAATATGGTGGTATTATTATATTTGGATTAAATGAAGAAGAAAACTTTAAATGTGAGGGTGTTTATGATGTAAATGATTTGCAAAAGCAAATTACATCTTTATGTTGTGATTCTATGGAACCGGCGTTAAGATGTGATATTCTTCCTATGGAGTTTGAAGGAAAAAATATGGTTGCTGTTCAATTAGATGAATTACCTCAAAATAAAAAACCTTGTTATTATAAACCTAAAGGACTAAAAAATGGTTCATATATTAGAGAAGGTGATAGAGATGAGTTGATGTCTGATTATGAGATTTATGCCTTGCAAAGTTATAATGATCATATTATTGAAGATAAAAGACCAAATAAAAAAGCCCGTATTGATGATTTAAATAACGAACAATTGATAGAATATGTTGATAAAATAAAATTTGAGAAGCCTAATTTTTCAAAAAATTCTTTTGAAAAATGTTTGCAATTATGTGGAATAGCTGACATTATTAATGATACTTTAGTTCCAACACTGGCTGGAACTATGGTATTCGGAGAATATCCTCAAGCCTTTTATCCTCAATTATTTATTGCTTGTTCCGTTATTCCTGGACTTAATCTAGGGGATGTCGGCGAATTTGGAGAAAGATTTTTAGATAATAAAAGAGTTGAAGGAACAATTGAAGAAATGTTAGATGAAACAATGGCTTTTTTAAGAAGAAATATGAAAACAAGAGTTATCATCAATTCTGATGGCAAAAGAATAAATAAAACAGAATATCCTTTAGAAGCCTTAAGAGAGGCAGTTGCTAATGCCTTAATCCATCGCGACTACAGTACTCAAACAGAAAATGCATATATTTCTGTATTTATGTATGATGATAGAATTGAGGTGTTGAGTCCAGGCGCATTGTATGGAACAAATAAAATGGAAAAATTAGGGACATCAACAATAATGGAAACAAGAAATCCTACTATTATTAGACTTCTTGAAGAAAAAAGTTCTGTAATTGAAAATAGACATACTGGTATTCCAACAATGATTCGAGAAATGGAAGAAAATGATTTGCCAAAACCAGAATTTTATAATGAAAGAGATAGCTTTAGAGTAGTATTTAGAAAAAGCTTAAATGAGCAACCAATTGGATTAAGCGAAAATGAAAGTAAATATATAAGTACTCAACCTTTGATGATTGATGAGTATAAAAATATAGTTTTAGATTTTTGTTCTGTTCCAAGAACAGCAAAAGAAATAAGAAATCATTTGAATATACAATCTAGGAGATATGTTTCAATTAACATATTACAACCTTTAATAAAGGAAGGAAAACTATCTTATACTAATTTAAAAAATATTAAAGATAGAAATCAAAAATATATTACAGTTGATAATGAATGGAAAAATTAAAATATAAATAGCATCGTTTTATTGATGCTATTTATATTTTAATGTTATATATTATATATTACTTAAATATGTATTTTAACATATTTAAGTAAAACTAATAATAAATTACTTGAAAATTTAAATTAGACATGATATCATTTTAATAGTAAGGATAGATGATTATGGAAGAAAAGAAGATAGATAGAAAGAAATTAGAGATAATAATTATTACTATTGCTACTATTCTAATAGCTATATTCAGTGTAACTTATGGTTTCTTTCAAGATCAAATTGGGGCACCAACAAATGCTAATGTTAATATTGGTACTGGTACTCCTGATGATTTAAGATTTAATGTAAGTAAAGATATATCTATAAATGTAAATCAATTTAATTTTGGTGTTGGTGCCGGCAATCAAAGTGATAGTGCTGTTGCATCGGCAACATTACTAGCTAATAGTACTAATAATACAGCAACTTATACTTATTATGTTTATTTTAGAATAAATACTAATGAATATATTTATACTACTGCTGATAATAAACCAGAAATAATTTTAACGGTTACTGATCCTAATGGTAATCCAGTAACTGCAATTGATGGTTTAACATATGTTCAAAATGTTCAAACTACAACTAGTAGTGGAACTACACAAACAGTAAGTGGTTTTGATATTACAACAGCAACAGGAATTTTTGCTGTTGCTAGCAATTATACCATAACATCTAATTCTAGTACATCAGCTACTACTCAAAATTGGAACTTTACGGCAACATTTATTAATTTAGAAACAGATCAAGCCGATAATACTGGTAAAACACTGGATGCGGAAATATTAATTCAACAAAATGAATTACAAACACTTGCCGATTATGTAATAAGTCAATATACAGGAGTAGATGGAGAGAATGGATTATATTATCATGATGCGGATTTAGCTAATGGAGCTCAAGATAATTCATATAGATATGCCGGAGCTAATCCAAATAACTACGTATGTTTTGGTTCAACAACGACACCATGTCCTGCAGAAAATTTATATAGGATTATTGGAGTGTTAAACGATAATGGCGAATATCAAGTAAAATTAATAAAGAGCGATTATACAACAAGTGCTATGCTTGGGACAGATGGTAGAGATTATTATGGAAGTTATGTTGATTCGAGGGGAGAATCATCATATTATAAAGGAAACATGACACAATCTGATATAGCCGCATACAGATGGAATTATGATACAAGTGTAAGTACATATGGTTCAAATAACTGGACAACAAGTGAATTTAATGAAATAAATTTAAATACAAATTATTGGAATTATTTAGATGCAACATGGCAAAATTTAATAGCCTCAACAACATGGCACCTTGGAGGAATGGCATCAACAAGCAATACTGCCAAAGCCTTTTATGATGGCGAGAGAAATAACGCAGGATTTGATAGTAATCCAACAACATTTACTGATGAAATAGGATTAATGTATCCAAGTGATTATGGTTATGCCGCATACCCTGATGCTTGGACAACAAAGTTAAATGGTTATAACAGTTCTTCAATAACATCTAATAATTGGTTGTATATGGGGCTTTTCGAATGGACAATTTCTCCGAATTCGTCGGCCAGTAACCGTGTGTTCACTGTGAACGTCAACGGCCGTCTGAGCTACAGCGTCGCGTACAATGGGCTTGCCGTCCGCCCTGTCTTCTATCTAAAATCTAATGTAGAATATGCTGGAGGAACAGGAACTGAAAGTGACCCGTTTACTTTGGTAGTGTGATAATCTTTAATCCTCCGACGGCGGCACTCCCGCCCGGAGGCCCGCGAGTTATCAACATAAAAAAATAAGAAAGGAAAATATGAATACATTAAAAGATATATCAGTAAATAACAAAAGTGTAGTAATTAGATGTGATTTTAATGTTCCAATGGAAGGTGATAAAATTACAGATAATAGTAAGATAGTTAAGAGCTTGGATACTTTAAAGTATTTATTAAATAACAATTGTAAGATTGTTATTTTAAGTCATTTTGGAAGAGTTAAAAGTGAAGAAGATAAAAGTAAGAATACTTTAAAGTATGTAGGTAGGGAACTAGCTAATTTACTTGATCATGAGGTTAAGTTTGTAAGTGAATGTTATGGCGAAAAAGTAAGAGATATAGTAATGAATTCTAAATTAGGTGATGTAATACTTTTAGAAAACACAAGATTTATGGATTATCCAGATAAGCTTGAGAGTTCTAATGATTTAGAACTAGCTAAGTTTTGGGCAAGTTTAGGGGAAATATACATCAATGATGCCTTTGGTTCTATGCATAGAGCTCATGCATCAACTGCAGGTATTGCTAAATATTTAGAACATGCTATTGGTTTTTTAGTAGAAGAAGAACTTAATAATTTAGAAATACTTATTAATAATACTCCAAGACCATTTGTAGTATTTATGGGAGGAGCTAAAGTAGATGATAAATTACCTATAATAAAGTCATTAATAAATAGATGTGATTATTTATTACTTGGTGGAGGTATAGCTAATTCTTTTTTGAAAGCTAAGGGAGCTGATATAGGTAATA
>CALVUU010000039.1 GCA_944363655.1 uncultured Bacilli bacterium
ATGCAATAAATTACGTTTTTACTGCCCAAATTAAAAAACTTATTTCCGTTTTAGCATTTCTAATCAGAAATAAGTCTTACAAATTAAATATTTTTTTTAAAAGCGGAATTTAGTCTAAAAATTTACGGTCGATTTTTGTCGCGCTGTTTTTCTTGAATTTATAGGTATTTACAATTAGAATAAATAACCGTTACCCATTAGATCTTTATATAATTCAAAACCTAACTTCTCCAACAAAAATTTTGAATTAATATATTGTCCATTATCGCCCCAACCTTATATAAAATATCACAAGTTTCATTATTTATACACAAAAACAATAACTTGATACCAATTCCTTTTCTTTGATGTTCTATTCCACATACACCGATAATATTATTTTGATATTCACAAACAAAATAATTAGAAATGCTATCAGTAATCTCTATAATATTGTTTTCAACTATTGAATGATTACTTTGTAAATTACAAGTTCAATAGTATCTGATATTAGTTTAGCTATTTTTTTACATCTTTAATTTCGGCTTTTCTATAATATAAATCCTGATATTCCACTTTAATTAATTCTCCATCGATTTTAATTTTTCTTCTTCTTCAGCCAAGGTTTTTCTTTCTTTTTCCACTAACTCTTGGGGAGCTTTATTGACATAATTAGCATTTGCTAACAAATTCTTACGTCTTTTTATACTTTGTTTTAATGATTCTATTTGTTTTTGTTTAAGTTCTAAGTCTTCCTTACTAAGTACTACTTCATAATAAATATCTAAATCATAATCTTGATATTTAACATTTATTTTGTTTTTATTAGATTCTTGAACAATCATAATATCATTAATTTTTAATACTTTAAAAATTAAATCATAATTAGTATTACTATTAACTTTTACTTCATAATCTTTACCAATTTTATTTTCCAATTTTACATTTCTAAACATTCTAATAAATTCTATCGTTTCATTAATACTATTTAATTCATTATTAAATATTTCTTTTTTATTAAATATTGGATAAGTACTAATCATAATATTTTCTTCTTTTATAGGAAGCATATTATATATTTCATCAGTTACATAAGGCATAAAAGGATGTAACATTTTTAAAATACAGGTTAATACTTTAAGAAGAACAGATTTAGTTGTTAAGTTTTCTAAACTAAACTTAGCAAATTCAATATAGTTATCACAAAAATCATTCCAAATAAAACTATAAAGTTCTGAACCTACTATATTAAATTCATATTTTTCCATTCTTTTAGTAACTACTTTTATTAAATTATTTAATTTAGTTAATATCCATTTATCTTCTTCTTTTAAATTATCTAAAGTATAATTATTATCATTTAAATCTTCTATATTCATTAAAACAAAACGAGATGCATTCCATAATTTATTAATAAAGTTCCAAGTAGAAGATACTTTTTCTTCATCAAAACGTAAATCCATACCTGGAGCAGTTGATGTTGCTAGGAAGAATCTTAGGGCATCAGCACCATATGAATCAATTACATCCATAGGATCTACGCCATTACCTAAAGATTTACTCATTTTTCTACCCATTTTATCCCGAATAAGCCCATGAATTAAGCAATCCTTAAATGGTCTTTTACCTGTAAAATGTAGTCCTTGGAAAGTCATTCTATTTACCCAAAAAGGGATAATATCATAGCCAGTTACTAAGACATTATTAGGATAAAACTTTTTAAAATCTTCGGTAATTTCCGGCCAACCTAGAGTAGAAAATGGCCAAAGGGCACTACTAAACCAAGTATCTAATACATCAGGATCTTGAACCCAATCATCACCAGGAGAGATTTCTCCAACATATACTTCATCACCCTTATACCAAGCAGGAATACGGTGTCCCCACCAAAGCTGACGAGATATGCACCAATCATAAGTTATTTCCATCCAGTGGTTCATGATTTTTTCGTATCTTGCAGGAACAAAATTAACTTTAGTATCTTTATTTTTTTGATTTTCAAGTACGGCATCTGCTAAAGGGCGCATTTTAACAAACCATTGTTTAGATAAGTATGGTTCAATCATTACGCCACTTCTTTCACTATGGCCAACATTGTGTGTTATTTCTTTGACAGAAATAAGCAAATCTTCTTTTTCTAAGTCTTTTACTAATTCTTCGCGACATGCAAAGCGATCAAGTCCTGCATATTTACCGGCGGCTTCATTCATAGTGCCATCAGGATTAATAACTACAATTCGCTCTAAATTATGTCTATTACCTACTTCAAAGTCATTAGGATCATGTGCGGGAGTTATTTTTACAACGCCAGTTCCAAATTCAGGGTCAGCATGTTCATCTCCAATAATTGGAATAAGTCTATTAGATATCGGAAGTCTAACCATCTTACCAATTAATTTATTATAACGATTATCTTTGGGATTTACGGCAACAGCGGTATCTCCGAATAAAGTTTCTGGCCTAGTTGTTGCTACACTCAAATAATCACTTGTTCCTGCAATAAAATATTTAATATGATAAAAAGCCCCTTTTATTTCTTTATAAATTACTTCTTCATTAGATAAAGCTGTCATTGCTGCTGGATCCCAATTGATAATTCTCTCTCCCCGATAAATTAAACCTTCTTCATAAAGTTTTTTAAATACATAAACTACCGCTTTGTTAAGACCTTCATCTAAAGTAAATCTTTCTTTAGAATAACACAAAGATAACCCAAGCTTTGCCCATTGTTTATGAATATTATCGGCATATTCATCTTTCCAATCCCAAGCATATTTAAGCCATTCTTCTCTAG
>CALVUU010000040.1 GCA_944363655.1 uncultured Bacilli bacterium
AAGAAGCTGAAGCTAATAAGGAAGCTGATGAAAAACGTAAAGAAGAAGCTGAAATTAGAAATGAAGCAGATTCAAGTGTATTTGCTTGCGAAAAGGCTTTAAATGATCTTGGAGATAAAGTAGATAATAAAGATAAAGAAAAAGCTGAAGGCTTGATTGAAGAAGTTAAGAAAGCTCTTGAAGGTACTGATACTGATGAAATCAAGAAGAAGACTGAAGAATTAAATAAAGTTGCTATGGATTTAGCAGGCAAAGTATATGAACAAGCTGCTAAAGAAGCCCAAGCAAATAGTGCATCAGATGATAACAATAACAACGATGATGATCATGAAAAAGTCGAAGATGCAACTTATGAAGAAAAATAATGAATGAAAGGTAATAAAGGTTCTAGCAATAGAACCTTTATTGGAATTGGAGAGATGAAATGGTAAAAAGATGCGAAATAGATGCTAAATATAAATGGCATATTGAAGATATTATAAGTAATGATGAAGAGTATGAAAAAATATATACTGAAGTAAAAATGCTTTTAGATAAGATTGCTAATATGCAAGGTATGATTGTAAGTAGTGCCGAAAACTTACAAAAATATTTGGAAACTTCTATGCGTTGTGATTATTTGCTTGAAAAAATATATGTTTATTCTTATCTTTATCATTATCAAGATATGTCTTGTGAATTAGGGTTGAAATACAAAAATAAAGCAGATAAATTGGTGGAAGAAGCAAGTATTAAAACGTCATTTACCAGAAGTGAATTGTTAAATATACCTTATGAAAAAGTAAAAGAATATTTAAAAGAAAATAATGATTTAGAAAAATATTCTTTTACTTTAGAAAAAATATTTAGATATCAAAGTCATACCTTAAGTACTAAAGAAGAACAAATTATAGCTCTTGCTAGTAATGCTTTTGGTACTTCTGATGAAGTATTTAGTTGTATTGATAATGTTGATATAAATTTAGGTAAAATAAAAGATGAATCTAACAAGTTAGTTGAACTTACTAATTCTAATTATATTAAATTTATGAGTAGTAAGAATCGTAATGTTAGAAAACAAGCTTTTAATAAAATGTATACATTTTTTAAAAGCTTAATAAATACTTTAGCATCTACATATAAAGGAGTAATTAAAGAAGATTTCTTTTCTAGTCAAGTTAGAAAATTTAATAGTCCTTTAGAACAAAGTTTATATAGCGATAATATTGATACTAGTATTTATAAAAAATTAATTGAAGAAGTTCATCATTTTTTACCTTTAATGTATCGTTATTTTAAAGTTCGCAATAAGTATTTAGGTATAAAAAGTCATTTATACGATATATATACCGATTTAGGAGAGTTGCCAACTGCTAAAATTCCTTATGATGAAGGTATTAAACATGTTATTGCGGCTTTATCTCCTTTAGGGGAAGAATACATAAATGATTTAAAACAAGCATTTAGTGATGGTTGGATTGATGTATATAACAATGAAAATAAAAGAAGTGGAGCATATCAATGGGGAGTATATAAAATACATCCTTATGTATCCCTAAATTATGAAGATAATTATGATTCAGTTTCAACCCTTGCTCATGAACTTGGGCATGCTATGCATAGTTATTATTCTGATAATTCTAATGATTATCATATGGCACAATATCCTATTTTCCTTGCGGAAATAGCATCAACAGTTAATGAAGTATTAATAGATGACTATTTTTATAAAAAAGCAACTAGTGATGAAGAAAAAATAGTATATTTATCCAATTTTTTAGATAAGGTAAGAGCAACTATATATCGCCAAACAATGTTTGCGGAATTTGAAGCAATTGTTCATGATGAATATCAAAAAAATACTCCAATAACTGCTTCATTTTTGTGCGATACATATTATAATTTAAATAAACTTTATTTTGGTAAAAATGTTATAGTAGATGATAATATTAAATACGAATGGGCAAGAATTCCGCATTTTTATACACCATTTTATGTCTATAAATATGCAACTGGTCTAATTGTAGCTTTAATCATAGCAAGTGATATTTTAAATAATATCCCTGGTGCTAAAGAAAAGTATTTGAAATTCTTAAAATCTGGAGCAAGTGATTATCCTTTAAATATACTTGCTCAAGTGGGCATTGATATAAGTGATTCTAATACTATGAATAAAGCATTCAAATTAATTGAAGAAAAATTAGTTCAGTTAGAATCATTAATAAATAAGGATGTGTTAAAAGATGAATAAAAAAGATTATTATGAAGTCTTGGGTGTTAGTAAGACTGCAACTGATGAAGAAATAAAAAGAGCATTTCGTCGTCTTGCTAAACAATATCACCCTGATATAAATAAAGAGCCTGGTGCTGAAGAAAAATTTAAAGAAATAGGTGAGGCATATGCCGTATTATCTGATCCTAATAAAAGACGTCAATATGATCAATTTGGTCATGCTGCTTTCCAAAATGGCGGTGGAGCATCAGGAGGATTTTCTGGTTTTGATGCAAGTGATATTAATCTAGATGATATCTTAAACGATTTATTTGGTGGTGCATTTACTAACTTTGGTTTTGGTGGCACTCGTTCTAGAAGTAGCGCTAGAGCAAGTCGCGGTAAAGATATAAGGGTAGTATTAAATCTAACCTTTGAAGAAGCGGCCTTCGGTTGTGAAAAAGATATTAAACTTGATTTAACTGGGGAATGTTCACATTGCCATGGTAAAGGTGGTTTTGGTGAAAAAACATGTAAAACTTGTGGTGGTGCAGGAAGAGTCTTAGAACAACAACAAACCATTTTTGGCTATATGCAAACTCAAAAAACATGCCCAACATGTCGTGGAGCAGGTAAGAGTTTTGAAACAATTTGTGATGAATGTCGTGGTAAAGGTGTAGTATCTAAAACTAAAACACTTACAGTAACTATTCCTGAAGGTGTAGATGAAGGATTTCAACTTCGTCTTAGTGGAAAAGGAAATGCCGGCATAAATGGTGGTGCTAATGGTGATGTTTTTATTGAATTTAAAATAAAAGAACACCCACTATTTGAAAGAGATGGTGCAGATATCTATCTAGAAGTACCAGTTACCATAACTGATGCTACATTAGGATGTAAAAAAGAAATACCAACTCTTAATGGTAATGTAATATTAGATATAAAGCCTGGAACTCAAAACTATACAAAATTAAAATTAAAAGGTAAAGGAATAAAAACACCAAACTCTTTTGGGCGAGGCAACATGTATGCTGTTATTAATATAATTATTCCTACTAAACTTGATAGAAAACAAAAAAGTTTACTTCAAGATTTAGCTAAGACCGATTTAGAAGATAGTGCTGAATTTAAAAATTTTAAAAAATATTTAAATTAACAATTAACTGCTTGTGGTTAATTGTTTTTTTTAATTATATTTTATACTATTAGTATAGTCATGTTAGTTAATAACTAGCAAATAAAAAATTTATTAGATAGTATAGGATTCGACATAATAATTGTAAACAGCATGATATAGTATTAGAAAAGGATAGGTTGTTTATGAAAGATTTAATTTTAAAATTTAAGGAAGATAAAAAGAATTTAAGCCTACTTTTAGTTGCGGGTATTACATTAATTATAGTAACTCTTGGAGCAACATATGCTTTCTTTCAAAATCAAGGTAGTGATAGTGGAAGAATTGATACAAGTGTAATAACTGGTACAACAGACCTTTTATCATTTAGTTTTGGTGATTTAATAAATATTCATGCAACAGAAGATAATTTTGGTAAAAATATGGGAGATTTATCAGATAGTACAACAGGTACTGCTATATTAAAAGCCAATAATTCTACCAATGAAGCAAGTGCTACATATAATATCTATTTAATAATAGAAGAAAATGATTTTGTTTATACATCAGATAATGGAACTCCGGAGATATTACTTAATGTAACAGACCCAAATGGTAATCCTGTTGAGAATATCACAGGATTAGTCCATTATGAAGATGGTTTTGATATAACAACAAGAACTGGAGGTTTTCTTTTAGTTCCTGATTATCAAATAAGTGCAACAAACACAAAAGAAACAATTCAAGATTGGAATATTGAAGTAACTCTAGTAAATTTAGATACAGACCAAAACGAAAATACAGGAAAAACATTAACAGGAAAACTTTATATAACGCAAGATAAAATGAGTAGTTATGAACTAGCAGAAATAAATAATATAGAATCAACAACAACCTATAATAGTATAACAGTAACACCTGATGTAACCTTAGGTAGTGGTAGTATTGATAAATACTATTATGGAATAGAAGAAGTAAGTAATACAAGAAGTATAGATACAGTAGAATTTATAGAAAGTAATGAAGCAAATTATGAATTTACTAATTTAAAATCAAATACTGAATATACAATATATAGTTATGTAGTAGATACTAATAATATAAAATCCAATGTATATGAAACAAATGTAACAACCAATGAATATGTTATACCAACAATAGATAATGTAACACATAGTGTTACATTAGATAGTATTACAGTAAATGTAAATGCTAGTGGAGGAAGTAATAACGTAACTAAATACATGTATAAAATAAATGATAATGATTGGATAGAAACAGAAACTAATACCTATACATTTACTAATTTAACAGATTCAACTGAATATGATATAAGAATAAAAGTAGTTGATAGTGAAGGTTATGAATCAACAGAATATTATGAAAAGATAACAACAGAAGTATATATATTACCAGTAGTAACAAGTGTAAATGCAAGTACAACATGGAATAGTATAACATTAACACCAATTGGAACAAATGGAACAAATAATATAGTAAGATATGAATATTCCATAAATAATGGCGCATATCAAGCAAATAATGTATTTAGTAATTTATCAGAAAATACTAATTATACTATCAATGTCAAAGCCATT
>CALVUU010000041.1 GCA_944363655.1 uncultured Bacilli bacterium
CAAGTGGTAAGGCATCAGACTTTGACTCTGACATTCCGTTGGTTCGAACCCAACCGAGGCAGCCAATTTTATTATTTATGGTTCGTTAGCTCAGTAGGTAGAGCATTTGACTTTTAATCAAAGGGTCCTGGGTTCGACTCCCAGACGAGCCACCATTTTGATTGTTAAACTTCCATGTTATGGAAGTTTTTTCTTGAGAATATCACAATTTTATGTAATAATATTAGCGAGGTGGAAAAATGGCTAAAGAAGAAAGAATATATACTAAAGAATTTAAAAAATTAAATATGAGCATGTATGTTATTATGGGTTTACTATTACTTTTAGCAATACTTATCATGGTAACATCATGTCAAAGTAAATCAGCAAACGAAGTCGAATATGATGTATCGATGATGCGTGCAGTTGGAGTATCTGATGTTCTTGATTTATTTGCTAGTGATGAGACATACATCCTTTATATTGGTAGAGAAACATGTTCAGTTTGTTATGATATCTTACCAGTTTTACAACAAGCACAGATAAACAATAATTATATTACTCAATATTTAGATATTAGCGCCGCCGATCGCAATAGTGATGATTGGAAAAAACTTGTAGAATTGCTAAATGTCGAAACAACAACCACAATGGATGAAGAAGGAGTAACGGAAGAAGTAACCAATACATTTGGTTATTTCCTAGATGCTAAAGGATTTACTCCTTGTGTAGTAATTATCAGAGATGGAAATCAAATTGCTGGTTTCTTTGGCAGTAGAACTTTAACTAGTTTTGAAGATTGGTTAGCAAGTTATGGCATATAAAAACAGAATTTTTTATTCTGTTTTTTATATGTCAAAATCTTCAATTTCCGTCTTACTTTTATGAGGTTCATCAAAATATAGGTTAGGGTAGTTTTGTTGTCTTAATGCCTCATAAACCATTATTGCAACAGTATTAGAAAGATTAAGTGCTCGTACATTATCACTCATTGGTAATCTTATACAAGTATCAATATGAGGTTTTAAAATATTTTTAGGTATACCCGTTGATTCTTTACCAAAGACAAAATATATATTTTCATTACTATCATTAAAATTAAAACTGCTCGGAGGTTTATGACCATATCTAGTTAAAAAATAAAATTTACCATCTTTATTTTTACTTATAAATTCCTCATAATTTTCATATACACACCAATTTAATTTATCGATATAATTAACACCACATCTTCTTAATGTTTTATCATCAATTTTAAAACCAAGTGGTTTAATTAAATGCAAAGTAGCATTAGTGGCTACACAAGTTCGCATTATATTTCCCGTATTTTGTGGTATTTCCGGTTCAAATAAAACTATATTTATCATTATAATTCCTCTCTAAAGAAAATAAAAAGGCTTTATTCGCCTTCATATTCATAGATATCTAATAATTTTTGAAAATCTCCAGCATTTATTACATTATCATCATCACGAGTAACTGTATCAACTAACACACCATCTCTATAATAAAGAATAATTGGAACTGTTGTTATTTCATTAGTATTAAAAGCATTATTTAATCTTGTTAAATAATTATCACTATCCATTATACTTTCAATATTTAAATAATAAAATGAATCACTAAGTTTATAATCATCAATTATTGGTTTAATACCTTCTTCTAATACATAATTATCTTCATTTCCTGTATAAGTTATTAAAACAAAATATTCAGTTGGAGATTCTGAAAGTATTTGACTAACTTCATCAAGATTTTTAATTTCTAAACTAACAGTTCCCGATGAAAGTAAATAACTTGTACTTAATTTTTCTTCTTCTCTAATTGCTTGGATTCGGTATATATACAGACCAACTAAAATTAAAACTAAAATAACACCAATAATTATATATATACTTTTTCGCGATATTCTAGATTTTGCTTGAGCAACTTGTTTATTTTCTTCCTTTGTTCTTTTAATTTCGGTCACTTCTTCTAGTTGTGCTTTTTTATCCGCCATAAATTATCCCATACCTTTCATTAATATATTAACACAAATATTAAATTTTTTAAATTATTTTTACATTATTCGTCATCATTTTTCTCTAATTTGACTAAAACTTCTCTTGGCTTAGATCCATTTTGGGGACCAACTATACCACGTGATTCTAATAAATCCATCATTCTTGCTGCTCTATTATAACCAAAACGGAATCTTCTTTGGATTAATGATGCACTAATTTTACCAGTTTGTATAGCAAATTCGACAACTTCGTTATAAGCATCATCATCATCTCCCCCAGCCAAACTATTACCAACTCCACTTGAAGTATTTTGACTAACATTTTCAAATTCTTCGTCATATTTAGCTGTGGCTTGATTTTTACAGTAATCGATTAATCTTTTTATTTCATCATCATTTATAAAACAACCTTGAATACGCGTCGGAGACGCTTCCCCCATAGGGAAGTATAACATATCCCCTTTACCAAGTAACTTTTCTGCTCCCGGTTGATCAAGTATTGTTCGGGAATCTATTTGACTAGATACCGCAAATGAAATACGGGATGGAATATTATTTTTTATAAGTCCAGTAATGACATCGGTTGATGGTCTTTGAGTTGCTACAATTAAATGTATTCCTGATGCTCTAGCTAGTTGCGTAATTCGTGTGATAGAATCTTCAACTTCTTTAGAAGCAACAAGCATCAAATCAGCAAGTTCATCGATTATTACAACAATGTAAGGCATTTTTGCTTTAGGAGATTCTGGATGACGCCGATTTTCTTTTTCAATCATTTCGTTGTATCCTGCAATATTTTTAACTTCATTATCACTAAAAAGTTGGAATCTATTATCCATTTCAACGACAACGCGTTGTAATGTAAGACTAGCCTTTTTAGGATCACTTACAACAGGACATAATAGGTGCGGAATACCATTATAGTTAGTAAGTTCAACCTTTTTCGGGTCAACTAATACCAATTTTACTTCATTTGGTTTATACCGCATTAATATAGATGCGATTATTCCATTTATACATACCGATTTACCACTACCAGTAGAACCTGCAACAAGCAAGTGGGGCATCTTAGTTAAATCCATAACCTTTGGTGTACCCATGATATCTTTTCCTAAAGCTGCACATATCTTGGCATCACTTTTTAAATTTTGTGGAGACTCTAATACTTCTCTTAAAGTAACGCTACTAATTGTGGGATTAGGTATTTCAATCCCAATTGTACTCTTACCAGGAATAGGGGCTTGTATAATAACATCTTTCGCCGCCAAGGCAAGAGCTATTTCTTTATTTATATTGACAATTTTACTTACCTTAGTTCCTGCAGGAACAGTCAGTTCATATTCAGTAACCGCAGGACCTATATGTATTTCAACAACTTTAGCATTTACTCCAAAATCACGTAAAACTCTCTCAAGAATTTCTTTATTACTTTTAGTAAAATCCGTAGAATTAACCTTTTTAGGTTTTAATGGATCAAATATTTCATTAAATTTAGGAAGTCGATAACTTAAATCTTCTTCAGTCTCTACATGTTTAGTTTTACTTTCTAAGGATTCTTGTTCAATAGGTTTTTGTTTCAATTCTTCCATACTAGTAATAATAATTTTTTCTTCCTTTTTCGGTACTGTTTCTTTAACTTCTGCTACCGGTTTTATATCTTCAGAATTACTAATAGGAATATCTTCATCACTATCTTTCTTTTTCCTTTTAAATAATCCAAATATTTTCTTAAATATTACAGAAAGATTAACATTAAATGTTAAAACCGATGCAAATATTGCTAATATTACTAATATAACTATCGAACCAGTTTTACCAAATAAACCATAGAGTAAAGCAATAAATATTGCTCCGATGAAACCTCCTCCAATAACGATAGAAGTTGTTCCACTAGTATCTAATGCATTATTTGCCCCAATAGTTGATATCCGTTCCATAAAATTATTATAAGTCGCACTAATAATATCTTGTGGTGAACTTTCTTGGTTTAAAAATTCAAAATGACTGGCCACGAGCAATATTATGATAAAAATATAAATACCAATCAATTTTTGCGTTGTAAATTTTGGCATTTTTCTCTTGTAAAGCATATATATACCTAATACTATTAAAAAAATTAATACAAGCATCCACCAAGTTCCCGCTAAAAACATAGCAAACTTTTTTATAAGTGAACCAATAAATCCAAATCCAAACCCAATTATCCCAATAAGTATTAGAATAAGACCAATTAATTCAACACTATATCCGATGCTATTACTTTCTTTAGATTTCTTTTTCTTTGCCACTATTATCACCTTTTATATTATACAAAAATATTTTTATTTTTTCAAATTTTTCTGAGTATTTTACCCAAACCATATAGTAAAAAAACCATAGGATAAAATAGGGAGGAAATGAAATGTTATTTGATGATAATTTTGGATTTATTTCTTATGATTTATATGGTGGTTTAAAAAATTCTAGTGATACACCAAAACTAACTACTAATGAAGAAGGATTTTTACGTGGTAATATGTTTGCATCTGAATATAAACCATATAAAAACTATACTTATAAGAAAATAATTCCCAAAACTAAAAAAGAAGAATTATTATTAGAAATTATGGAGTTATCTTTTGCTATTAACGATTTAAATTTATATTTAGATTTACATCCTGAAGATAGCAAAATGCTTAAGAAATTTAATGAGTTAGTAGAAAAGTCTTGTAAGTATGAAATGGAATATGTAAAAAATTATGGACCATTAGAAGTAATTGATAGTAATTCTGTTGAAAAGTTTGAATGGATTAATAATCCTTGGCCATGGGATAATGAAGGAGGTACTAAATATGTTTAAGTATGTCAAGCATTTAGCTTATCCAGTTAATATTACCAAAAAGGATTTAAAAATGGCTAAATTAATTGTTACGCAATTCGGAGGACCTGCTGGAGAACTAGGAGCAACATTACGTTATTTTTCTCAAAAATTTACAATGCCAGATGAAAAAGGTAAGGCTTTACTATCGGATATTGCAACAGAAGAAATGGGTCACATGGAAATGGTAGCCACGATGGTTAAACAATTGATGATGAATGCTACAATTGAAGAAATTAAAGCAGCGGGACTTGAAAGTTATTATACAGAACATAATAAAGGAGTATTTCCTTGCAATGCTAACGGTATACCATTTGATGCAATGAGTATTGCTGTAACTGCGGATCCTCTTACTGACTTATCCGAAGACATGGCTGCAGAACAAAAAGCCCGCAGTGCTTATGAAAATTTAATCGATTTAGCAACAGATCCAGCAGTAATAGAACCTCTTTTATTTTTAAGACAAAGAGAAGTAGTTCATTTTAATCGTTTTAAAGAATTATACGATTACTATGAAAAATTAGGATATTAATAAATAAAGGAAAGTTTTAAAAGAAATAGAAACTTTTAAGTAACATATAATTAATAAGGTGATGCCTCATGCACATGAAAGATAACCTTATTAATTTTTTATATGATAAGTCATACTTTATAAACATATATGATGATTATATTCATGTATTTAATTATCAAGAATTAGTTAGTTTATCTAGTAAAAATATAGTATTAAAAATGGAAACTTTTAAAATCGAAATATCAGGAAATAATTTATTTATAACTAAAATGTTACCTAACGAAATACTTATTAAAGGCACAATTTATAAGGTGGAATTTAGTTATGAATAAAAAAATTATTTGGATAAGAAGTAAATGTAATGATTATTATCGATTTATAAGCAAAGTACAATATTTAAATATAAATATATTAGATATAAAATATGAAAATAATTATGTATATTTAAAAATTGAAGATAAATACTTAGATAAATTAAACAAGTATTTAGTTAGTTATAAATTTACGATAGTTAATGTAACAGGTATTTATAAAATAATAAATAAAATAAAGAAAAATTATATATTTGTTATATGTTTATTATTGGGTATAGTTTTATTTTTAATTCTTAGTAATTTAGTTGTAAAAATTAATATTATTCACGAAAATAAAGAAATAAGAGATATTCTTCAAGATGAACTTGAAGAATACGGTATTACTGTTTTAAGTTTTAAAAAAAGTTATAATGAACTAAATAAAATAAGACAAGAAATTTTAGATAAATATCCTGATAAACTTGATTGGATGGAGTTTGATGTCGATGGCATGATTATTAATGTTAAAGTTGAAGAACGTATTATAACTGATACTAGTAAAGATGATAAAGTATGTGATTTAGTAGCAACTAAATCTGGAGTAATAAGTGATTTATTAGTAAGTGAAGGAGAAATTAAAGTAAATATTAATGATTATGTAAGAGAAGGTGATACATTAGTTACTGGTATTATTACTTATAATGAAGAAAATAAAAGAAATACTTGTGCTAGTGGTAAAGTTTTTGCCACTACCTGGTATACGGCATCAGTTTCTATACCTTTAGAATATAAAGAATATGTTGAAACAGGTAAAAAAAAGTATAATATTATTTGGGAAGTAAATGATAATAAAAAAAATATATTAAGAAATAGATTTACTATGTTTAATAGTTATTTAAAAAATATTTTCCATATATTTGATTTTAATTTATATATTGAAACTCAAAAAGAAACAGAAGAAATAACTAAAACTTATACGGAAAGTGAAGCTTTAGAAGTAGGTGTTAATAAGGCTATAAAAAGTATAGAAGTAACTCTTGGAGAATTTGATGAAATAATTGATAAAAAAGTTTTGAAAAAATCTGTAAATAATAGTACAATGGATATAGAAGTATTTATTATAGTAAAAGAATTAATAAGTACAGAAAAAGTAATAGAAAATACCGAAGGGATGCGTTAATATGTTTCTAAACACTATTGAATCAATTTTAAATGATAACTGGCCAATTTTAGTAATATTTGTTATAACCCTTGTCTTAGTTAGATTTTTCTATTTAAGAACTCATCGTGAAAAAATTAGCTTTTATCGGGAATTTTTAATGATTATTTCTATATGCTATATTTTTTTGTTATTTCAACTATTAACTAAAGTTGAAATAAATTCTAATAGCGGATTTAATATCATTCCTTTCCAAGAAATATTTCGTTATGAAGTAGGTAGTGATCGTTTTATTTTTAATGTATTTGGTAATATTATGGCATTCGTTTTATTTGGTTTAATTGTATCATGTTATATTAAACCCAAGACGGTTGTACCTCCCTTAATTATTTCTCTACTTGTTAGTGCCACAGTAGAATTTGTACAACTTAATATTGGCAGAAGTTTTGATGTTGATGATATAATTTTAAACGTCACCGGTGGTTTAATTGGTTTTTTACTTTATATTGGTTTAAGCGCTATAAAAGATCACTTACCCAAAATATTTAGAAGTGATACTATTTACAATATAATTTGTTTTATTATAATAGTGGTTATAATATTTTATATATTAAATGTAACGGGGGTAATAAATATATAATGAATGAATTTAAGATAGTTGATGAATATGGTTGTAACTTTGATTATAGTTATTTAGATAAAGTAATAAATAAAGTATTGGAAATGGAGAAAGTTACTTCTTCTATATTTAGTATAGTATTTATTAGTGATGAATATATGCATGAGTTAAATAAAACTTATCGAGGAATTGATAGAACCACAGATGTTTTATCATTTGCATTTGAAGATAATAATAAACTTTGTTATAATATAAGGCAACTTGGTGAAATTTTTGTATCTATTCCTCGCATGCAAGCCCAAGCGCAGGAATATGGACATAGTGAATCTAGAGAACTCGCTTTTTTAGTAGTTCATGGTTTACTACATTTATTAGGATATGATCACACTAAGGGAGAAAAAGAAGAAAAAGAAATGTTTAATAAGCAGGAGTTGGTATTAAATGAATTCAAAGAAACAAAACGCTCATAAAAAGATGAGTTTTAAAAGATTTTTAGACAGTATTAAATATTCCATACAAGGACTAGCCCATGGTTATCGTAATGAACAAAGCTTGTGGCTTCACGGTGCTGGAACAATACTTGCTATAATTTTAGGTTTAGTGTTAAAAATTTCTTTTAATCAATGGGCTATAATTATTATTGCTCTTGTAGTAGTACTAGCAGTAGAACTACTTAATACAGCCATTGAAGCCACTGTTGATTTAGTTACTAAAGAAATTCATCCCCTAGCTAAAATTGCTAAAGATTGTGGTTCGGCGGCTGCATTTGTAAGTGCCTTAATGGCTACAATTATCTGTTTATTTATCTTTATTCCCTATATTATCGAATTATTTTAAGGAGGTGTTACCTTGAGGAGTGGTTTTGCAAGTATTATTGGACGACCTAATGTTGGTAAAAGTACACTTATTAATGCTATTATCAATAAAAAAGTAGCAATTACTAGCGATGTATCAGGAACAACTAGAAATATAATCCAAGGAATTTATAGCGAACCAGGATACCAAATAGTATTTGTTGATACTCCTGGTATTCATAAACCTATGAATAGACTTGGTAAAGTACTTAATAAACAAGCGTTATCTCTAACTAAAGATGTCGATTTGATTTTGTTTGTAGTGGATGTTGCCTCCGGTATCGGTAAAGGAGATATGTTTATTTTAGATATGCTAAAATCTAGTGATATTCCTATTATTTTAGTTTTAAATAAAATTGATCAAATAAATAATGCTAAATTACTTAAGATAATTGATGAATATAAAGATATTTACCCTTTTGTAGAAATTGTCCCAACTAGTGGACTTACCCACGATAATATACCTCATTTAATAGATGTAATAAAAAAATATTTGAAAGATGAAGTAAAATATTATCCTGAGGATTATTATACTAGTAGTAGTTTAAGATTTATGGTAAGTGAAATAGTTCGGGAAAAGTTATTACAAGTAACAGAAGAAGAAATCCCTCATAGTATTACTTGTTATACAACTCTTTTTGAAAGTCATAAAGATATTATTAATATTTCAGTTGATATTATCGTCGATAGAGAAAGTATTAAAAAAATAGTTATTGGTAAAAATGGTAGCAGATTAAAACAAGTTGGTACTATTGCTCGTATGGAAATAGAACAACTAGTAGGGAAAAAAGTTTATTTAGAATTATATGTTAAAGCAATTAAGAATTGGAAAGAAAAAGAAAAGTATTTAGTTGAATTAGGTTTTGTAGATAATGAATAAAATATAACTTAATCACCCAATATATAATTAGGACGGTGATTAAGTTGAAAAAAGAAGAACTTTGGAAAAAGTTTCAAAAAAGTGGTAAGGTTGAAGATTACCTAGAATATAAAAAGTGCGCAAAGAAGGGTTAATGGTGTTAACAGAAGTTGAAGGTTTTATACTTAGTGAAACTCCTTATGGAGAAACTAGTAAAATAATTAATGTATTTACATCTAGTTATGGTGTTATTGGTATAATTTGTAAGGGTGCTAAAAGTCTTAAAAGTAAAAATAGAGTATCAACAATGCGTCTTACTTATGCTAAATTTAACATTTACTTAAAACAAGGAAAACTTTCAACCCTTGTTAGTGCAGATATTATTAATCCTCTTAAAAGGATAAAAGAAGATATAGTTTTAATTAGTTATCTAAGTTATATTACTGAATTAACTAATCAGGTTATAAAACAAAGTAATAGTCAAAAAATTTATGATGATTTTATTAGTGCCATCTTAAAAATTGAAGAAGGTCTTGATCCTTTGGTTATAACTAATATTTTAGAACTAAAGTATCTATCGCAACTTGGTGTATTATTTAGTTTAGATGAATGTGTTATTTGTGGTAGTAAAAAAAATATTGCTACAATTGATGCTGATAAGGGGGGATTTATTTGTCTAAATTGTTTAACTAACGAAGTAATCGTTGATAAAAAAGTAATAAAGATGCTTCGTATGTATTATTATGTAAATATTAAAAGTATTAGCAATATAAAAATAGAAGATAATATTAAAGATGTAATTAATAAATTCTTAGATATGTATTATGAAAAATATACTGGACTTTATTTAAACAGTAAAAACTTTTTAAAAAATTTAACTTAAAATGGTTTTACTGTTTTTTTCGTGTTATAATTTTATTGGTGGTATCTATGGCAAATTTAACATTATATTATGGTACGATGGAAACTGGTAAAACCACAAAATTGATTCAAGATCATTATAATTATTCAAAGTATTTACTTAAAGTAATTTTAATAAAACCCAAAGTTGATACTAAGGGTAAAGATACAGTAGTAACTAGAACAGGGGAAAATATCAAGTGTGATTTATTAATCCCTAAAAGTGCTAGTTTACTTAGTAAGAAGTATTTTAATAAATATAAATATATGCAATTTATATTAGTAGATGAAGCTCAATTTTTATCTAAAAAACAGATAAATGAATTATGGTTTATAGCTCACAAATATAATATTAATGTCGTATGTTATGCTTTAAAAAGTAATTTTAAAGGTGATTTATTTGAAGGTAGTATGCAACTACTTGCTAGAAGTGATGAAAAACATGAACTAACTGTTAATTGTTCTTGTGGTAAAACAGCGATGTTTAATGCAAGACGTGTTAATGGTAAATATATTTATAGTGGTAAAGAAGTAGTAATTGATGGAGAACATGCTAATATTGAATATATTCCTCTATGTAGTGATTGTTACTTAAGTTTTGTTTTAAATGACAAAATGCCTAAATAAATATTGTCAAATTAAATATAGTTATGTATAATGATTGAAAGGGTGATTTTATGAAAATAACTATGGAAGAATTAGTAAATTATGCTAAGCAATATGGTTTTATATTTCAAGGAAGTGAAATTTATAATGGTCTTTCTAATACTTGGGATTATGGACCAGTTGGTACAAATTTAAAGGAAAATATAAGATGGGCTTGGAAGAAAAAATTTATCCAAGAAAATCCTTATAATGTTGGTTTGGATGCGGCGATTTTGATGAATCCTCAAGTTTGGGTAGCATCAGGTCATGTAGCATCGTTTGCTGATCCATTAATTGATTGTAAAAAATGTAAAAGTCGTCATCGAGCAGATAAATTGGTTGAAGATGCAACTGAAGGTAAAATAACTGCTGATGGGTGGAGTAATGAAGAATTAGAATCTTACATCGCTGAAAATAAAATTAAATGTCCTGTTTGTGGAGCAACAGACTTTACACCAATTCGTAAATTTAATCTACTCTTTGAAACATCTATTGGGGTAACAGATGATACGAAAAATACGGTTTATTTACGAGGAGAAACAGCCCAAGGAATTTTTGTTAATTTCAAAAATGTTGAACGTAGTATGCGTCTTAAAGTACCATTTGGTATTGCTCAAACTGGTAAAGCATTTAGAAATGAAATAACCCCTGGTAACTTTATTTTTAGAACTAGGGAATTTGAACAAATGGAACTAGAATTTTTTTGTAAACCAAATACGGATTTAGAATGGTTTGGTTATTGGAAAAATTTCTGTATGGATTTTTTAAAAACACTTGGTTTAAATAAAGAAAATTTACGTTTTAGAGATCATGCTAAAGAAGAGTTATCTTTTTATAGTAAAGCAACTACCGATATTGAATATTTATTCCCAATGGGTTGGGGAGAACTTTGGGGTATAGCAGATCGTACTGATTATGACCTTGGCGTTCATCAAACTCATAGTGGGGCAGATCTTCGTTATTTAGACCCTGAGACAAATGAAAAGTATTTGCCGTTTGTAATTGAACCATCTGTTGGTTTAGACAGATTATTTTTAGCAATTCTTACGGATGCTTATACCAAGGAAGAAATCTCTGGTGAAGAAAGAATAGTTTTAAAAGTTCATCCTGCTTTAGCACCATTTAAAGTAACCATACTTCCTTTGATAAAAAAGATTCATGCTCAAAAAGCTAATGATATATATGCTTTACTTTGCAAATATTTTGCTTGTACCTATGATGAATCAGGATCTATTGGAAAACGTTATAGAAGAAGTGATGCTATTGGTACACCTTTTGCTATTACTATTGATGATAACACATTAGAAAATGATACAGTAACTCTAAGAGATAGAGATACCATGGAACAAATAACCCTAAAAATAGATGAATTAGTAGATTATATTAATAAAAAAATTGAATTTTAAATAAAAGATGATTAGGGGGCAAAAAAACTAAATAGCCTTAATTATATTTGCTTATTCTTATGGGAATTGGCTTAGCAATAAGTATTTTGAATTTTAAAATAAAATACTTGTAAAGTAATAAAAAATTTGGTAAAATGGGATAGTAGACTAGGGAGGAATCACGATGGGACTTAACCTTAAAAATATATTTAAATATGATGGTGATGATGACAATTTAGTGGGTACTGAAGATGAATATTACAATATGAGTGAAGAAGAAGCCATTAAAGAAGCGGATAAATCGGGAAATAAAATGATTTTATTAGAACCGCGGGCTTATTCAGAATCCCAACAAATTGCTGATCACTTGAAAAATCGCAATAGTGTAGTAGTAAACTTGAAAAGGGTTACATCAGATCAAGCTAAAAGAATTATTGACTTTTTAAGTGGTGTTATCTATGCTATCGGTGGTTCTATGCAAAAAATTGGAGTAGGTATTTATTTATGTACTCCAAAGAATGTCAATGTTCAAGGTAAAATAAGTGATGAATCAGAAAAAGTAAGTAAGAATAATACTGACGAAGAATTAGATTGGTAGTGGTAGGAGTGGCCTTATGGTAAATAAGTTTAGTACAAGTATTCAAGGCTATAAAAAAGAAGAAGTTAATGATTTTGTCAAAGAAGTTACAAGAGAATATGAAAGTATGCTCAAAAAACTTAAAAATAGTTGTGAGGTAATTGAGTCTTTAAAAAATGAACTTAAACATTATAAAGATATTGAATCAACTCTAAACAGGGCTATTTTCATAGCAGAAGAATCGACTTCCAATATCAAAAAAGCCGCTTATGATGAATCGAAAGTTATCGTCGAAGATGCAAAAAGAAATGCAACAAAGGTTATTAATAACGCTTTGATGAAGGCTGAAAGAATAGAATCAGAAGCTGAAACTTTGAAAAGAAAAGTTGCTGTTTATAAAAGAAGATTTAGAGATTTAGTAGAAACACAACTAGATGAACTAGAACAATTTGATGATCGTTTATAATTTAAGGGTAATTAAAGTTACCTTTTTGTTTATAATAAATTGATTATTTATTAAAACTATGGTATATTTTTTTCATGAATAAAGTAAATTATTAAGGATGGGATTAAATGAAAAAAAGAATAATAAGTGCTATTGTTGCTATTCTTATATTAGCGCCTCTAATATATATAGGAGGAATTTTATTTACTATTGGAGTATGTGTTATTGCTGCATTAGCTTATAAAGAGATAATTGACTTGCGAAAATCACATAAAGAATATCCTTTATTGATAATATTTTTAGGATTTTTTTGTATGATAGCCCTCATTTTATCAAATAATACGGATGCATCTATTTATGAAGGAATTACTTATCAAATTATTACGATGATATTACTTTTATTATTATTACCAACCATATTTTTTCCAGAAAATAAATATAATACTAAAGATGCCTTTTATTTAATTGGAAGTACTCTTTTATTAGGAATTGTCTTTAATATATTTATCATTCTGCGTACTAGAAAACTTTATTTATTCCTATATTTATTAATAATTCCTATGGTTACTGATATATTTGCCATGCTCGGTGGCAAATACTTTGGAAAAAATAAAATGTGTCCTAAATTAAGCCCTCATAAAACTTGGGAAGGATCTATTAGTGGTTTAATATTTGGTACTATTATTAGTCTCATATTTTATCATATTTTTATAGGAACTGTTCATTTTGGATGTTTATTATCAACTATTGTTTTATCAATTATTGGTCAAATGGGAGACTTAGTAATGAGTAAAATAAAAAGAGAAAATGAAATTAAAGATTTTTCTAATATTATGCCAGGACATGGCGGAATATTAGATCGTTTAGATAGTATAATATTTGTTTTTCTAGCATATATGTTTTTACTAATTATTTAAGGAGGATTTGTTATGTGGTTTATTTCACTATTAGTTTTAATTTTTATTTTAGGTATTATAATTTTAGTTCATGAATTTGGACACTTTATTTGGGCTAAAATCTTTAAAGTTCATATTTATGAATTTTCCATTGGTATGGGACCTGTTATTTTTACCCACAAGGGAAAAGATAACATAGATTATAATATTCGCGCTGTACCTATCGGTGGTTTTGTTTCAATGGCTGGTGAAGTATATGAAGATGATGAAAAAATTGAAAAAAAATCATTCATGTGTAACAAACCTTGGTGGCAACGTATCATTATTTTAGTTGCTGGTGTTGTCAATAATTTTATTTTAGCCTTACTATTACTATTTTTAAGTTGTCTAATATGGGGAGCAACCATATCCTTGCCGGAGGTTCGTGAAGTTGTTGCTAATTCACCGGTAGCTGATGCTGGAATTGTTGCTGATGATAAGATTTTAGCAATTAATGGACGTAAGATATCTAATTGGGATACTGCCCAAATACTATTAATTATGGAAAGTAAAGATAATATCTATACATTCACAATAGAACATGCTAATGGGGATGTCGAAGATATTAAAGTAACTCCTGAAGTAAGTAAGGGTGAAGATGGCATTGAAACTAAAACTTTTGGAGTTTATATTAAAACAGAAGAAGTTCATGGCTTACTTGATTCTCTAAAATATGCTTTTTCTAAATTTGGTAGCATCGTTCATTCCATGGCTCTAACTATCGAAGGCTTGTTTACAGGAAAAATATCTCTCCAAGCATTATCAGGACCAGTTGGTATGTATGAAGTTGTCGATCAATCAATCGGTTATGGTATCAGTTATATGCTTTATTTAGTAGCATTCCTATCAATTAATGTAGGATTTATCAATATTTTACCATTCCCAGCCTTTGATGGAGGAAGAGTATTATTCTTAATCATTGAAAAGATTAAAGGAAGTCCAGTTAACTCTAAAGTAGAAAATATTTGTCATATGATTGGCTTTTTCTTACTTATCTTACTCATGATTTACATAACTATTCAGGATATATTCCGTTTCTTTTAAAGAAACGTTGAATTATCCTTTTTTCTTTGTTAAAATTATTTCAAGGAGGGAGTAATGAATAAATTTTGTTCAAACTGTGGTAGTGAATTAAAAACAGATTCCAAGTTTTGTAGTAATTGTGGGGCTAAAATAAATGATGAAAGTGCATCTTTTAAAGATGATTATCCAAAAGTACCGGAAAGAAATATAGTTACTTGTGTAATATTATCAATATTAACTTGTGGTATATATGGAATATATTGGTTTATATGTATGACTGATGAGGTTAATGCTATAAATTATGAAAATGGCACTACTGGTGGTATGGCTTTCTTATTTACCATTTTAACATGTGGAATTTATGGACTTTATTGGGCTTATCGAATGGGTCAAAAAATATATGAAGCGGGAAAACTATATAACAAGCCAACTGGTGATAATGCTATTCTTTACCTAGTTTTATCAATTTTTGGGTTAGGTATAGTTAATTATTGCTTAATGCAAAATGATTTGAATAGGTTTTCAAAATAATGAAAATTAATAATAAAGTAAAAATAGGAATTATTCTATTTTTACTTTTAATAAGTTACTACTTCTTAAATCAAAAATTTGGTATTGGTATTCCTTGTTTATTTCATGAAATTACCGGTTTTTATTGTCCAGGATGTGGTATTACAAGATTATTTTTTTCTTTGCTTCAATTAGATTTTTATCGTGCCTTTCGGGCTAATCCTTTAATATTTATATTATTAATTATAGTAATTTTTTACTATATTTTAAATAAATTATGCAAAATAAATATAACTATTCCAAGTTATATTTATTATATATTATTAGTAATCGTTATTTTATTTGGTGTATTTAGAAATATTCCAGGATTTGAATATTTAATACCAAATTAGAAATTGTTTAAAAATACTTGTAAAATAGCATAATATTTGGTAGAATTGAAATTGCTGTAAATGCAAAAAATAAACATCAATATGGATTATTTTTACAAGTGCCTTATACAGGTGTAAAAATAAGTTGAAGTATTGAGAAGTTAAAACGAAGGAGGGAATTAATTTATGGCAGTAGTTTCTATGAGTTACTTATTAGAAGCTGGAGTTCATTTTGGACATCAAACTAAAAGATGGAATCCTAAAATGAAAGAGTATATTTTTACTTCTAGAGATGATATTTATATTATC
>CALVUU010000042.1 GCA_944363655.1 uncultured Bacilli bacterium
TTAGTATTTTCATTTTCAACTGTAGCATCCATTACATTTGTACTACTTTTAGCAATAACTAATACAAATACAATCAAGGATAATCTGATGAAATAATTTAATATTTTCATAAAATACATCCACCTCATTGGATAACTAAATTATAGCATTATCAAATATAGATGTCAAAAGATATATAGCATTTACCTAAAATTGGTTTTTAGTTTTTTTATTCTTAAATTTAATAAATAACATAAATTATATATATCTTTATCATTCATTTTAGAAATGTTTTGATACTTCTTTAAAATTAATTCATATTCATCAACTATATTTTCTAACTTTTCAAAATTATACTTTCTAGTTTTTCTAATTAACTCTAAAAATTTATCAAAATGAACTACTTCATTAAATATTCTTCCATTGTCATTTATAACCATTGTATCATCATCAAGCATTTCAAAATTCATTGCTTCACCACTATCAAATATTGGTGCGATACTAATCCATTTTAAATCTTTTACATCTCTAATTATTCCAAAATTATTTAAATGTCTATCTACATTCATTATTAAATAATCAAGAAGAATCATATCTTCCAAATTATCCCGAGCATCATTTATTCCATTTGCTTCTAATATTTTTATATATCTTTCATAATTTTCTTTGTAATCACCAGATAATTCATCTTTTAATATACTATGAGCAGTAATAAACTCCGTATTACTATCAATAAAATTCTCACATTTAGATACTAACTTTCCATTAATTACATCAAGGTCATAATCAACATGATTAATACCTAAATATTTACATATCATACTTGCTAAATATTCATTTAATGGAGCATTTGGATTATCTTTATATCCACCTTTTACTAAAACTCTCTTATTATTTTCAATTATCCAAGTTTTCTTAAGCCTCCCATCTGTCGTATTATTTGGAGTCATCAAATTTATTTTTCTTTTAATATAAGACTCACTAAATGTTATATCTAAAAAATCTGAATATCCAAAATTATTTTCAAAAAAATTAATATCTTTATATTTTAAATTACTATTACATGGTTTTATCCAATATTGATCACTTAAAGAAAGAGCATAACTTTTCATTAAGAGTTCATCATTAGTTTTAACATCTAATCTTTTAAGTAAGTAAAACAAATCATCCCGCCATATAGGAATATTTCTTCCTTTAAACCATTTATTTACTTCAGCTAATACATCTTTATTATTTTGATAAGTTTTATATATCGAAAGTGGTGCATAACAAATATTATTAATATTTATTACTTTACTAAATAAATTTTCATCTTCTAAAAATTCTAATTCCATTACTTCAATATCTTTATTCATTAAGTAAACTTGCATTGCATCACCCCACTTACTTTAAGTTTACCATAAATAAACAAAAAAGCAACAGAATTTATTGGAATTTTATTTCATCTATTATTCAAGTTTTTACAGGAAGGCCAGCAGCATAAGCAACTATTTCTGCTTCTAAACCCGTTAATATATATTCTTCTACAGTACTTGGGGTAAAAATGTCTCCTATTATTTCTTTAATTATACCTCCATTAGCATCATAAATTCTTAACCCATTTCCATGATCATTTACGTATGTTTGTTCATAGCGAAGTACATCACCTATCTTATATGTAATTGTATCTCCAATATTTATTTCTTCATTATTTAAATATATACGACAACCACTATTAACAGCAAATTCACCAAGACTTTCAGAAGTAATAAACGTATAACTTACATCCTTAGTCGCAGCATCAATATTATATACTTTAGACTTTCTTCCATTAATATCTGTTACATAAACACTTATATTATATGTTGTTTCTGCTGTAAGTCCAATAAATGTATATGTATTATTTTCACTGGCTACATAAGAAGTTCCATTATTACTTGAATAATGATAACTTAAAATATCTCCATCATTACCATTTGCAACCACACTTATAGTTATGCTATCTGATTGTGTATCCATTGCAGTAACACTACTAACTTCTGGCATATTATATTTATCAAAATAAATGTAACATCTATCGGAAGTATTAGTTTTCATAATAACTTTTTTACTATTATCATCCCAAGTAAGTATTCCACCATTTTCACATTTTGATAAATTTTCATTAAAAATATATTCATCCCCTAACCAAATATTATCTGTTGATACTTGATACTCACCACTACCTACATCTGTTTCATACATCATCGTTAATGCATTGGTTTTAATAATTTGATCATTTATAGAATTTTCAAGAATAGTTTTTTCATTATTATCAAAATTTATAACTATAAAAGAAATTAAAAAGCATAATATCAAAGAAATAATAAAAACTACTTTTCTCAATTATAATCACATCCTTATTATGATTATAAATAATGTACAACAAACTTAACATACCACATAATTGATATGTTATAAATTAGTAAGGCTTCATACAATGTTGATAAGTTATAAAGGCGTGTAGTATTATGAAGTATCAAAAAAAGCAAGAAAAATCTTAGCAAATAATATTGTGTATTATAGACTTAAAAAAGGGTTATATCAAGAAGAACTTGCAGAACTTCTTGAAACAACTCCAGTATATTTATCATCTTTAGAAAATACTAAAAGAAATATAAGATTAGATTATATAGAACATATTGCTAATACTTTAGAAGTAAATATAAAAGAATTATTTATAGAAAGAGAAATAGTAGAAAAGAAAAAAAGACCTAGAAAGAAAAAGATAAAATAATATCTTTTAACGATCTAAGCTTTTTTCATCTAACAAAAAGTCAATAATTGACAATACAAGAATGCCTTCTTCAGTATACCAAGAATTAAAATTTCCTTTCTTTATAATTATTTTTTTGAAATTATCATCAATATTGATTAATGGTCTTTCTTCCTGAATAGTTTTTTCTCTTGTTGGAAGATCTAATACTGACTGAATATAATATCGTTTATTTCCTAAGTTGCAAACAAAATCAACCTCTAATTGCTTAGATTCACCACCAGTTCTTAACTCTACAACCCCAACATCTACATTATAACCTCTTCTAAGTAATTCATTATAAATAATATTTTCCATTAAATGATTTTCTTCTTGTTGGCGAAAAT
>CALVUU010000043.1 GCA_944363655.1 uncultured Bacilli bacterium
CGAACTTTTCGAGTAGTAATAAATATTAACTAGAAGTACCGTCTAGTTTTTTTGTTATTATAAGGAAAGTGAGGAGTTTTTAATGAAGGAAGTAAAAATATTAGAAGTTGAAAAGGAAGTTTTAAAAAGAATTGATATGATATGTAGATTTGCTTGTTGTAAATACACTATTAAACAAGGAAGTATAATTAATATTAAAGGAAGTAATATTGCTTATGTAAGTCCACATATTATAACAATCAAAAAGAATAATTATTTAATGGATCGGTTATAATAAATTATACATTGTCCTTATCTTTTCTGTCTAATTTATTATAACCGATCCAGACTTTCTAATAAAAGTAAAAACAATATTGAAAATGAACATTTAAAAATTATTAATATGTTAAAATTTTCAAAAAAGAAAGCATTTTCAAATTCAATTATTCTTGATGGTGAATCATATCACATTTTACTAAAATATCTAGATTTATATACTAAAGAAATTCAAAATCAAGTAATATATCAAAACTTTTTTAATGATTTAGATGATTATATTTTTAATTACAAAGAGTTAGAAAAAGAATATAACCATTCACAAAAAGTAATAGATAATTTAGATGAAGAATGTGAAAAATTAGCTGAGAAGAATAATAACCTAATTGATTTTATCAAATATTTACTAGAAATATTAAAAGACTTTTTTAGAAGAATTCTACTTTCTAAAAATGAAAGTGATAAGAATAAAACTATAAATATTTTAAAAGAATGTTATGAAAAAGATTTATATAACTCTTATGATTTAATAGATATTTCAAAAGATACTGATAAAGAAATAGAAGTTAATGATTTTATAAAAGACGAAACATTAGAAAAAGAATACGACTACTTCGATTAGTCGTATTCTTTGTTTATACTAAATTTTGATAATTTAGAAAACACACTTGCACATTGACAAAATCAATGAGCGTGTGTAAAAGGACTTATCCTTTTAAATCCTATATAAGTAATCAAAGTATAAAAAATTATGCTATAATAGTATTAGATTATTTTTGGAGGTGGAATAATGACTAAATTAGAATGGAATCTACAAGGAATATTTGCTAATAATCAATCATTTTATGATGAGATAACTAATGTAAAACGATTACTAGAAGATATTAAAAAGTATGAAGCAACTGAATTAGATTCTACATTGCTATTAAACTTGTTAGATAAAAAATGGAAAATAAAAGAAATAAGTAATAATATTTTAATTTATGGTTCATTAATGTATTATAAAAATGTTAATGATGATGAATGTATTGAATTAAAAAGAGTGGCAGAAACATTTAATAATGATGTAAATACCATATTAAAATTTATTGATAGAAAAATATTAGATTTAGGATTTGAAAAAGTTTCTAGTTTTATTGTTGAAAATCCTAAATTAGAGATTTATAAATTATCACTATATAATTTATTTAGACTTGAAGAGCATATACAATCAGATGAAATAAATCAAAAAATAAAAGAAAATAATGATTGCATAAATGAACAATTAAGTATATATAATAATTTAGGTCTTATTCAAAAATATTTAAAAATCAAATCTGATTTACTTGAAATAGAAGAACCTCACTTATATGATTTTGGAGTTCCATTAGATAGTAATTTAAAAATTAAATATTCATTAGAAGAAGCAAAAGAGATAATTTTAAAAGCATTAGAACCATTAGGTCAAGAATATATTGAAGTTGTAAAAACATTATTTGATGGTCACATAGATGCTGAATTAAATGAAAACAAGCATCAATCAATAACTTTTTCTTGGCATACATATTCTTTTATGAATTTTAGAGGAACATATATTGATCTAAAGAACATGATTCACGAAATAGGCCATATCGTTAATTACTATTTATCTAAAAAAGAACAACCATTTATATATGAAGATAGTACAATATTTGTTGGAGAGACAGCTTCTATCGTAAATGAAATTTTATTAAATAGATACTTGTATAAAAATGCTAATACTGAAGAAGAAAAAATATTCTATTTAAGCAAAGAAATAGAAAACTATTTTTCATCAGTATTTAAACAAACAATGTATACTGAATTTGAAAATGATTTGTATAAAATAAGAACCAATTCTGAACTAACATCTGAGATTTTATGCGAAAGATACTTTAACATTTTAAAGAAATATTATGGTAATAATATAACTTATGATGAAATAGCAAATACTGAATGGACTAGACTTGGGCATCTATATAGATGGAGTTATTATCCATATAAATATGCTACAGGATTATTAATGGCAAGTGTAGTTGTAGATTCTTTAGTTGATAAAAAATCATTATCAAAAGAAGATTATATTAAATTTTTATCAGCAGGAAGTAGTCAATATTCATTAGACTTATTAAAAATACTTAACATTGATTTAATAAACACCAATATAATAGAATCAGGATTTAATGTAATGGCAGAAGATATAAAAGAATTACAAAAAGTTTTATATTTAAACAAAAAATGATTTTATAAAAAAAGAATTAGTGTTATAATATTGTTAGTTAATAGTTATTACTAACTATTTCTTTTGCCCTAGAAGTTGTTCTACTTCTTCCCTTAGGGCACCATTGGGAAATCTGTTCGAACTATTCGAACTTTAAATATACATTTTGTTTAAAATATGATTGATTTTTTATTAATGAAAAATCCTTCACAGGTAATTTTGATATATTTGTCAAAATTTCTAGGGGGTTACATATTCTGTCAAAACAAAATGAAATATAAATCATATAACAATTGATTAAAACAATATTTAGAATTATTAGGGAGATTTTATTATGGGTATGAATGATAGAATGAAAGAAAAAGCAATACTTGCAACGAATGCTAAGAGATCAAATAAGATAGTAAAAACCATTTCCAAAGTGGAATCTATTACCCTTTTTAGACAATTAGAACCAATTTCTGTGCAAAATAGAAGAGAATATAATGCTGGACTTGAAGCAATAAAAAAAGATGCTTTTTATTATGGAGAAGGATTACATGTAGTTAGTTCAACCGATACAAAGCAAAAAAAATTAGTAAAAAAGTTGTAGATAACTTCCTCAGCAGCACCATAAGAAATTTAGTCGAACTAAAAACAATTCATTTTTTATCCCTTTAGCGTCCAAAAAGTGTCAGGATAAATTCATGCGTTCATCCTGACACCATTGAGGTTAAACGTTGCACATTTTGCAATTTAAGTATAGAGAAAAGTTCATAATATTTGATGTTATGGACTTTTTTGACTCTTAACATGAGAATTTACATTGAATAATTTTTTAAATGTTTACTGCCACAGACATTAGGCTATTTTAGTAGTGAAAAGACTTGTTTTAGAAAACTTTATTATAAAAATTTCACGAAAATTTATTTCTTCCGTAGCGCTAAATAACAAAGGAAATATGAGGAATCACAGCTAAACCTATACATTTTCTTACTATTTCTTTTTTAGTTTCGAATTAAAAAAACATGAAAAAAAATTAAGAAGAAAAATGTACATTTCAATCTTTAAATAACTGTAAAAAAATATTATAATATTATTAACCATTTACAATAGTTTATAAATATGAATTTGGAGGTAATATATGCAACAACAAAATATATATGATAACAAGGAATTTTTTGATGGTTATCAAAACAAAAGAAATAATTTAAGTGCAAATGAATTAATTGAAATTCCACAACTATTTGAACTAATTGGAAATGTAGAAAATTTGTCTATATTAGATTTAGGTTGTGGAACTGGTGGTCATGATAGAAAATTAATTAACATGGGTGCAAAAAAAGTTGTTGGAATTGATTTATCTAATAATATGATAAATGAGGCGATTAAAAATAATAATAGTGACAAGATTGAATATAAAGTTATGTCTATGGATGATATTGATAAATTAGATGAAAAATTTGATATGGTTGTTTCATCCCTTGCTATACACTATGTTCCAGATTATGATGGTTTATGTAAAAGGATTTATCATTTATTAAATGATGGAGGAAGATTTATTTTTTCATGTGGGCATCCAATGGATTCCTGTGCAATCTTAAATGATTATTCTGAAAACTTCGTAATAATTAATGATAAAAAATACTTTTTGATAAGTGATTATAATAATGAGGGGAAAAGAGTGAGCCATTGGTTTGTAGATGGTGTAGAAACATATCATAGAAATATGTCTCATTTAGTTAATGGATTAATTGATGCAGGATTTAAATTAGAGCACATGACAGAATCATATGCATCAGAGGAAGCGATTAAGTTAAAACCGAAATATATAGAACAAAATGATCATTCCTACTATGTTTATTTTAAATGCAAAAAATAAAGAATTAAATACAACCCCAAATTATTGAAGACTTAGCTGCAACTTTTATAATTTCTTGGTTGCATTTACCTTTTTCAATTGAGTAGATTTATCCTAAAAACAAAAAATGAATATTATTGGGTGCAAAATTATATAAATGATGTTATAATTTGTTTAGGAATTAACCTTAATACAAATTTCCAAACGTGGTTATCTCACGCACCATTGGGAAATCTGTTCGAACTATTCGAACTTTTGATATAGGAATCAATCAGAAATGATTGATTTTTGTTATGTTCCGGGATAGGAACAGGATAAAACCACCCGCTATGCGGGTGAGACCTGAAAAAGCGATAGCGTTAAGAGAAAAATAAATCCTCCTTTGATATAATAGAAAATGG
>CALVUU010000044.1 GCA_944363655.1 uncultured Bacilli bacterium
TTTTACAAGTATCTGCAATAGATAGCCGTAATTGGCTAGGTAGTGCTAGATATGATATTAGTTCAAATTTTATTGAATATATAAAATTAGGGTTTGAAAAATTTACACTTGAACGACCAGAAACAACTTCAAATACAATAAATGCTAATTTAAACGGTGTTTGGTTTAATAGCAATTTTGGTGTTAGTACCAATATCGTAACATTAAAGTTTAGATATAAAGAAAAAGATGGTAATTATGGCAAATATCAAAGTATAACTTTGACTACTCAAGGAAATAAATTAAGTTTTAGTGGTAGTTTAGGAAGCAACTATAACTATCAAAAACAATATGATTTTGAATTTATTTTAAGTGATAAAGTAATGTCTTTAGTAACAACTTTTAATGTAACAAGTGGAGAATCAATTATAAGAGTTGGAGAAACTTATGTTAGAATACTAGGAGATTTAAAAGTTAGAGGCAATGTTACTATAAATGATAATCCAGTTGCATTTTATCCAATTGGAGCAATTTATATGAGTGTAAATCCAACTAATCCAAGTGAAATATTTGGCGGAACATGGGAAGAATTTGCAAAAGGAAGAGTTTTAGTTGGAGTTGACACTTCACAAAAAGAATTTAACGAAGTAGAAAAAACTGGTGGAGAAAAAGAACATACATTGACAGTTGATGAAATGCCAAGTCATAGACACGCTTATGGAGATTATTTTGGAATAGCAGGAGGAACTAAATTTAATGTTGTAGGCTATAATGATGTTACATTATACCCAGAAGGTGGTACTGTTGCAACAGGTGGAGATAAAGCTCATAATAATCTACAACCATATATTACATGTTATATGTGGAAAAGAACAGCATAAAGGAGTGATTAAATGACTAATATTGAATTAAAAGACAAAGTAGTAGATATAGCAAAAAATTATAAAACTATATATGGTATGGGTACTTGGGGATGGGTAGTAACAAAATCTGCCATTGAAAATCCATCTTCAAAATTTGGCGGTACATGGGAACTAATTGATAAGGAGTTTAAGTATGTAAGTACAGAAAATATTACTGAAAATGGATTTAATTTTAACACATCTACTGCAGTAGCAGGTGCTGCTTATTTTGCAAGAGCAGGTCATACTATATCTTTACAATTAAACTTTAATTTAACTGCTGACTTAGGAGATACTGCTGCAACTATAGGTAGTTGGGATTTAAGTACATTAGGAATTAGTTCTTTTGGATTTGCAAAAAGATTTTGTGGATGGAGCGATGGGGGTAATGCTATTATCATGGGTACGTTTGGTACTGCTGGTGCTGTTACAACAGCTGATGTTGTTGGTGTTGCTTCTATCCCATCTGGTAATGCTTGTTATTTTTATGTTGTAGAAACAATAACACCTGATAGGATGTTAGATGAAGCATGTGATAAATTTTACTGGAAAAGGACGGCTTAAAGTATGGAAAATATAATAAATTTTTTAAACGATTTTTCATTGTTAATAGTTGCTGTATCAGCCACAATAGTAGCAATTATTAAGTCCTACAAAAATACCAAAAGCGAAATAGATACACTACCTAAAAAAATCAAGTATCAAGTAAACATTGACGATTCGATTATTTCTAAAATGGAAGATTTAAAAGAGCTATTAAATGCTGATAGAGTTCAAATTTATGATTTTCATAATGGTGGTCACTATGCAAACGGACGAAGTGCATTAAAAACGAGTTGCACTTATGAAGTGATTCGAACTGGAATAAGTCATAAGCAAAGTTATTTACAGTCAATTCCATTAAGTTGTTTATCGAAATTTATAAGTAAATTAATGAATGATGGATTTTTAGAAGTGAAAAATCTCGAAGAAATTAAAGACGAAATGCCTTCTACATATCAACTAAAAAAAGATATGCAAATAAATTCATTTTACGATGTTATTTTAAGCAATAAAAATGGCGAGCCTATCGGTTTTTTAGCTGTTCAATATGTAAAAAATGAATACAATATATTGTCTGAAAAAGACAAACAAGAAGTTTTAAAGTTGAAATTCTTTGTTGAAGAGCAGTTAGAAACGATGATGAGATGAAATGGCTAATAAAATTATTTTTTGGTAAAAAATATTTCATAACATATACAGATAAGTTAAAAGAAGACGAAATTTTAATAATAGGTCATAGAATTTTAATTCAAAAAGAGGTGAAAAAATGAAAGAGAATAATATAATTTATTTTAAATTCCCGTGGGATAGAATTGCAATCACACAATACTATTCAAGTAAACATCAAGCTATAGATAATTCTAGCAAAGGTAATACATATGCTTATCTACCTTGCGATGCGAAAATAGTAAAAAATCAGTGGTATGACGATTACGGTTATATGGTTGAATACGAGGCTAGCGATAGCCGAGGAACTTTCGTTATGGCTGATGGTCATTTTAAGAAAAAAAGCTCATTAAAAATTGGACAAACCTACAAAATGGGTACAAAAATAGGTGAGATAGGAACAACTGGTAATTCTACCGGACCACACGACCATTTTAGAATTGCTTTAAATGGTAAAAGAG
>CALVUU010000045.1 GCA_944363655.1 uncultured Bacilli bacterium
CCACCAGTAACTTTAACATCAATATCAAATCTGTTTTCATTCCCAGTAGCCACTAATGGTTGTTTTAAGTCCATTACTAATGTTGCATATGGCATATATTCATTTACATCAACACCATTTACAGTAATATTACCAGTTCCACCAGTCATTCTAACTTGAGCAACGCTTCTCTTACGACGACCAGTTGCAGTCCATTCTTGTTTCTTACTCATAAATCCTCCTACTTAACTTCCAAAGCTATTGGCTTTTGAGCCGCATGCTTATGATCACTACCGCGATAAACAAATAACTTTTTACCCATTGCTCTTCCAAGTCTTCCGTGAGGAAGCATTCCTTTAATAGCTCTTTCAATCATTTCTTCAGGGTAATCATTAATCATTTCTTTAGCAGTTCTTTCTCTAAGTCCTCCCGGATAACCTGAATGATTATAATATTTCTTATCTTCCAACTTATTACCAGTTAAAACTACCTTTTCAGCATTAATTACAATTACATAATCTCCACAATCAACATGAGGAGTATAAGTAACTTTATGCTTACCACGTAAAATATGAGCTGCTTTTGTAGCAAGACGACCTAAAGTTTGTCCCTCAGCATCGATTACATACCATTTTCTTTCAACAGTTTCTTTTTTTTGCATAAATGTTTTCATACTTAATCCTTTCATTATGTTCCTTATTTAATTTTCCCACGATTAAATAAATCACACAAATAAAATGTACCGATTAAAATTATATGAAAAAAAACACTAAAAGTCAAATAATTTTAGATGTTTTTTCATAATTTAATAAATTTTATTTAAAATTTTATATCTACTAGATAAAGCCCATCCGCAGGTACAACACTTAAATTTTTAGCTACTAATGGATTTTCTATCATTTTCTCTACATCATAATACTTTGCTTTACCTCTGCCAACGTCAAGTAAAGCTCCAACTAGATGACGAACCATATACCTATAAAAACCAACACCAACAAACTCAAAAAGAATTATATCTCCCTTCTTTTTAATATTAGTTTTATAAATAGTAGTTGTATAATCTATTCTTGGACCACTAACAAAATTACGAAAATCATGCGTTCCATTAAAAAGTTTAATTGTTCTTTTCATTTCTTTAATATTGAGTGGATAATTTAGTTGATAATAATATCCTTTTTTATTTTTATCATATATTCCATTATTAATTTTATAAACATACCTTTTCCATTTTACATCATGTCTAGCATGAAAATCATCTTTAACAATTTGCCACTTGTTTATAATTATTTCCTCATTTAAAAGTCTATTAATAATATTAATATCTTCTTTAGTTATCTTTTTATCGGTATCAAAATGCGCACATTGCGCAATAGCATGAACTCCAGCATCAGTTCTTCCACTACCTTTAATAACTATTTCCTTATCCATTACATCACTTAAAACTCTTTCCAAAGTTCCTTGAACATTTTTAACATCATTTTGCCTTTGAAATCCATGAAACCTTGTTCCATCATAACTAAATCTAATTAAATATCTCATGATTTTATCCTATATATTGCTTTTAAAAGTTCATCTAATTCCGTATAGTGATCAAGTCTTATTCCCATTTTTTCACATTTATTAGCAAATTCAACAATTTTAGGTAAATCACAATATAATCCTAAAACTTTATCAAATATATCCATAGTATCATATTTAACTATCCCATCAACAATTATATATATTCTATCTACTAAATTTAAAAACAATTCTGTATTTTTATCGACTAAAAATATTCTTCGATTATAAGTACTAATTTTTTTAAATAATCTTTTAAAATATTCTCTATCTTTTTTAGTTAATCCTAAAGAAAAATCATAAAGAACTATTTCTTTATCATGTAATTTACTCGCCAAAATAACTTTGTTTTTATTACTTATTGATAAATCACTAAAACTTTTATCTAATATATTTTCATCTAGTTTAACCATTTTAAGGGATTCACTTACCTTTTTAGTAATAATATCTTTTATTTGTTTATCCCCAAAATCTATATTTTTATAATCATTATTTATAATACCTACAATATTTCCTTTTAATTCACCTAATTCCATAAAGCTCCCACCAATTCATCCATATCAAAATAAACTTTTGAAAATATATCATAATAATTAAGTTGAATTGCCAAATCAACTACAAACGGTAAACCATAACCTATTTTTTTTAATAATTTTTCTTCTTTTAAAACAATATTTTTTAACCCTTCAAGTACAATATTTAATCCATCATATACCATAATATAATCGGCATATAATGCTTCTTCTACATTACTCGTTATTAAAATAAATTTAATATTTTGTTTTTTTAATAATTCTATTATTTCTTTTTGTTCCTTTTCTCTTAAATTATAAAAAGAATTATTAAAAACTATTCTTTTAGCTGGATGAAATTCTAACTTAGCTCGTAAATCATTAAAAGAAAGATTTTCAATAATGGGATATTCTGAAAATTTTGCTAAAAACAATTTATTTATATCGTTTGCTAATACTACATAATTATATTCTTCATTAATTTTCATCTAGTACTACAACCTCTCCAAAATTTAAACTTTTCTTAACATCAATAAGTCTTTGATTAGTACTTCCTCTAAACTTACAATTTAAACTCTTCTTTTCTATTTCAAATCTACCGTCTACTAAAACATCTAACTCTTTTAATAATTCCTTTTTAGCATCATCACGCGCCATAATTTCTTCATAAGTAAAACCTGTATAACCCCAAACATTTAAGCCAATACTGTGGGCAAACTTAGCAATTTCTAAAGCTGCCTCCGGTTGGAAAAAAGGGTCTCCCCCTGATAATGTAATACCTGTTTGATATTTTAAGTTTTTAATCTGTTTTTTAATATCATCCAAATCAATTTCAAAACCACCATTTAAATTCCAAGTCTCCGGATTATGACAAAACTTACAATGATGATTACATCCTTGAAACCACACAACCGTTCTAATTCCTGATCCATCAACTATACTATCACTTTGTAAATTCCCCGCTAATCTAACTTTCATTTTCGCATCTCCTTATGTCTTTTAACTAATTCACTTATTTTTATAAAATGGTGATTTACTCCCGATTTACCAATTTTATAATCCCACTCTGTTGTAATAATGTCTGCAAGTTCTTGATAAGATAACTCAGGATATTTAACTCTTGCCTCAGCCACTATTTTAGTCTTATCATCTAAAAGCGAGAATAAATCAACCTTCTTTAAATACTCTATATCATCAAGTTGTCTTTGTCCAGCTTTAAAAGTTTTTTCTTGATTGGCAATTTCACAATTATTAAGTCTATTTACCATATTTTTATGATCTCTATAAATCCGAATATCTTCAAAATAAAATAACGAATTAGTTGCTTTAAATAATTTTATCAAATCACTAATATTTTCACTAGCTTTAATATATACCACTGTTTTATAGCCCCTTTTAATTAATTTTGCATTTAAATTAAAATAATCTAATAGCTTAAGTATTTGTTTTGCCAACCTTTCTTTCGTAAATATAAATTCCAAATGATATCCACTTGTACTAGGATTAGACACATTACCTACCGCCAAAAAAGCTCCTTCAATAAAAGCTATCTTTTCTTCATCGGTAACAAGTGTTTCCAAAGCTATTTTTGTCCCTAAAGTTAAAGATTCCTTAATAAAATCAATTCTTTCCTTTATACTTAAAATATATATTTGTTTTACTTTAAATCTTTTTTGTGTTCTTATTATTATTTTAGGACTTACGCTATATATTTCTTTTATTTCTTTATATATTCTTCTAGCAATACTAGCATTTTCAACCGTAATTAACAATTCATCTTTACTAAACTTACCAATACAATTTAAAAATGCTACAAGTTCATATCTTGCCTCAACAATATTAAATTCATTTTTAGATATTTCTTCTTTTAACATCGTAGTAAAAGTCATTTTTTCTTACCATCCATCAAATATGAAAATATTAAATATCCTGTTTTTAATGAATCATGCCTATAATAGCCATCTTCAATAGTAAATAACTTATCTCCAATAACATATATATTTGTATCTTCTAATTCATGCATATCCAAAAGTACTGGGTCTTTTTGTTCTTCATTAGCATATTTCATAGCAAGTTTACTACTCATAATAGCATTATTAGCAATTACTACATCAATAGCCCCTTTACCCAAATACTTTTCTAAAAAATCAATATGATCTTTAACAGTAAAATCATCAGTTTCTCCTGGTTGCGTAAATAAATTACATATATACATCTTATCAGCCTTAGCGGCATTTATTTCTTCAACTAAACCTTTATCAACTAAATGTGGTGTAATACTAGTAAGTAAACTTCCTGAAGAAAAAATTATTAAATCTGCTTCATGTACGGCTTTTATTACTTTAGGATTAACAGTAAACTCTTTATCATATTTAACAAAATCAATTTTACTTGCACATTTAGTAACTTGTTCTTCCCCAACAACTTTTTTACCATCAGTAGTTATACCTACTAAATTTATATTATCCTCTGTAAGGGGCAAAACCGTTCCTTTTAAATCTAACATATTCCCCAGTATTGGTATAGCGCTATCAAAATCTCCTTTTAAATCGAGTAATGCCGTAAGTAACAAATTTTTAATAGAATGATTACCTAAAGTCTTTGATTTAGTAAATCTATAATTCATTAAATCGATAACATCATCTGAGACATTAGCCATACTAAGCATTACTTTAGATATATCACCAACTGCTGGAATTTTCATTTCTCTTCTAAGTCTTCCCGTACTTGCACCATTATCAGCAACAGTAACAACAGCTGTAATTTCCACAGGAAATAATTTTATTCCTTTTAAAAGTTGAGAAAGCCCACTACCTCCACCAAATATAACTATTTTTTTCATATTCATCACTAAACTAAGTTTAGCACAAATAACAAGAAAGGTAAAGTTAATAGAAAAAATCTAGCATGAATACATACTAGATTATCATTTAATATAGTATATAGAAATATAAAAGATTTTTTTCTAATATTTATCAATGTTACTTATCTAAATTATTTTTAGAAATGATACTACTTACTTCATCTTCACTAATACCAAGGGCGATAACAATATCTTTTATTTTACAACTTGCATTAATCATATTTTTTATTACATTTAACTTATTTTGTTCAACACCTTCATCATATGCCATATCTGCTATTGTATTATAAAGCATTTCTTTTTCTTCTTATTTTTCTTTACTGAATATCTATTAAATAAACAAAATTTCTAAAATACTTTGGATATATATAATCATTTGTATTTACTTCGACATTAGCAATAACTCCATCTATTTTTACTATAATATCTGTTCTTTTATTTTTTAAATTTTTATTTACTTTACCTAACTCAGTATCAATAAATTCTAATATTTCTACTTCTTTACCTTCAGGATAATGTGCTATTGCTTTAAAGCAATAGTCATTTGATCCTTTTATTGCATTATTTTTTTTCATTGCCAAAACTCTCCTTTAAATATAAGAAAATTGCTAATTACCAATTGAATTGCTAATAAAATTAGCCAAATACTTTAACACATCCACAGATTATTTATTAGAATTAACCGATGAAAGAAAGCCATACCCTAAATCCCTAATATATATATATAAAACTCAAGTAACTTGAGCTTTACAAAAAAGGTAAACTACGCCGTTTAACTCCACCATTAACTTCATAACAACTATTAATAATTATAAAAGCATTAGGATCTATTTCTAATATTTTTTGTTTAAATAAATAATAATCTCTATTAGATACTACACACATAATCATAAAATTTCTCTTTTTTGAATAACCTCCTCGACTAGGAATACTTGTAAAACCTGTTTGAAAATCATCCAATATTAATTTTTTTAATTTTCTTACCTTTTTAGTATAAATATAAAATACTTTACTCGTTTCCAAACCAAACATTATTTTATCTATAAAATATGTTGAACAAATAAGAATTATAAATGAATAAACCCCTTTAGTAAAACCAAATACAATCATACCTATAATAATTATTATACTATTAGCAACAATCATTGATTTAGATTCACTAATTTTTAAATATTTATTTAAAATTTGCATAATTATATCAGATCCCCCAGTTGAAAAACCAGTCCGATAAATTAAACCACTACTTACACCATATAAAATAACCGCAAAAAGTAAAATTAAATAAAAATCATCACCAATAATATAATTATTTAAAAACTTAGCAACAGGATCGGATAATGTAATCATCAACGGATACATTATAGATCCCGCAATATTTCTTTTAGTCAATTTCCATCCTAAAAAAATAAAAGATACAATTAATAAAATACCATTAGTAATATAAATAAAAGTTGCTGCTGGCCAACCAAATAATTTTTGAACAACTATCGCTACTCCACTAAACCCAGAAACAACTAAATCATTAGGTATTAAAAATAAATTAAAACAAAGAGCATATAAAAAAACTCCAACAACAAAAAATATTCCTTCAATTAACGCTTCTTTAATATCATTACTATCTTGTTTCATTTGTATCACCTATCGTAATAATTATAAAGCATTCCCTATTTTTTGGCAATTATTAATTACTAAAAGCATATACATATTTTAGAGGTGAATAATATAGTGAATGGAAGTTATTACCAAAATCCTACATTTCCAAGCAACAATTATCAAACACCACCAGGAAACATTTCTATTAATGAAGTAAATGCTACAACAATTCCTAGAGAACAAAGTTATATTGAAAATATTTTAAGACTAAACAAAGGACAAAGAATTAAAGCTTATGTATCATACCCAGATAGTAGCGCTTGGCAAAACAAAGTATATGAAGGAATTATTGAAGAAGCTGGCAAGGATCACTTAATAATTAGAGATAATACCAATAATTTATGGTACTTAATTAGAATAATTTACTTAAATTATGTTGAATTTATGGAACCAATAATTTACTCACACGCTTACTCTGATAAGACATATTAAAGGACTAATGAATAATTAATTTATTTAATTATTCATTAGTTTTTTATTTAACTAAAAACAAGTTATCGACCACTTTTAATAAATTTATCTCTAAAAGTGGTCGATAACTAATTTAAATTTTAAAAAAGGAGCCTAAATCTCTTTAATAATAATTTTTAAAATTAATCTTTTCATGACCTAGAGTAGTTACTTCTCCATGCCCAGGATAAATAACTATATCGTTTGGATACTTGCTAATTATATCTAAACTTTTTTTCATTTCCTTATCATTCCCCGTCGGCAAATCGGTTCTACCAATAGTATTTAAAAATATAAAATCTCCAACAAACATAACAAGATCATTGAAAAAATAATAACATACTGAATCACTTGTATGACCAGGTGTAGGAATTATTTCATAATTAAACCCTTCAATTTCTCTACTTTCTTTTATTTTGAAATAATCTTCTATTTCTTTAAGTGCTCCGACATGATCAAAATGATGATGTGTTATTAATACTCCTACAACGTTTTTATCTTTACACGCAGCAATTATTTTTTTTGCTTCATCTCCTGGATCAATAATTATTGTCTTGTTATTTTTAGTAACAATATAACAATTTTCCTTTAAAGATCCAACGATTACTCTTTCTATTATCATGATACTCCACAAGTATAATATTCCTCTGTAAATCTCGATGAATCATAAACTTCAATATCCGTTTCCTCTATATTTTCGCCAAAAGAAACAAATTTATTTAAAATCATATATCGTCCATTAGTAATTGATACCCTAAATCCTTGATCAACACCTTCAAATTTACCTAAAAACTCACTTTCATTATCCAACTCATCAATAGTAATACATTTATTTGGTGTAATAGTATATCCAGCTGTACTAACATATATTTGGGCATTTAAATAAAATTGTTGCAACTGCGTATCACTAGCAGTATTAGGAAAAATACCTTCAAATATATTCATTAAATTATTTGAAATTTCACTTTCTTCAGTAGCAGTTAATGTATTCATATCTTTAGCATTAAGAAAATCTTTTTCTTCTACTAAATTACTACCATTTTGACTATTTAAAGTAAAATCTATACTTATATCTTCCCCATTAGAACTAAGTACAAAACTACCGCTAGTTTTACTTGCATTATCATCTATTTTTTCCACCATCATATCTATTTTCATATCTACTGAAGCACCATTACTTGTAATTTTCATAACTAGTTTTTTTACATTATTACTTTCATTAGTAATTTTTAAACTAAATACATTACTATCAAATGTAAAATTTGCTTCCATTGTATAATCTTTCGTATTAAATGTAATATCAAAAAATCCACTAGTTACTTGATTACTAATTAAATTTATATTATCACCATCAACAGTTACTTTTAATACTACTTCATCATTAATTTTTAAATCATACTTATCTTTCGCTGTTTCTACTAAACTAATAACTAAATTATCAATAGTAAAAGTAAAACTTTTTATATCATCACTAAAAATACTAACACTTATAACAAATTCCATATTACTTAAACTATCTGCTGATACAGTAGTATTAGTTACCCCAAATACTTCTAAAAAATCTTTCATATTTTTATCTTGTTCTATTAACTCATTTATTTTATTGGCAAATGCTTCTTTATTATTATCATTTATTTCATATCTATAATTAGCATTAAAACCATTAATAGAACTTGACATTTCTGATTCTTTTAAAGCTAAACTTAAATACTTAACAAAATTTACAATAGAGTTTTTATAATTTTCTAAATTCATTTCTTCAATATTAATATTAGTAAATGGACTTTCTTCTAAATCCATGTATAAAGGAGTACTATATAAATCTTTAGAATCTAAATACATTCTATTATTATTTATATACAAATTTGCATTATAATTGCTTTCATTATTTGCTAAACCCAAATTAATATCTATTATTTCTTTAGTTAAAGAAGTACCAACTTCCAAATTTACATTTAAATTATTTAACATAGCCAAGTCTTCAGCACTTGAATTAATACTTAATTCTCCATTCATTAACGTATCATTATTGGTATTATAATTACTTGTCATAAATATTTCATCTACAAAACTTGTTATTTCATTAACTTTATCATCAATATATTTTTCTGCCGTAAAATAAGTTTTAATATAAGCAAAAAATACTATAATAGCAAGAATAACTACTCCTAGAACAATACCAATAATTATAAATAATTTTTTATGATTTTTAGTATTATTCAAATTATTTTTTGGTGGCAATGTTTCCTCACCACTTAAATTATTTAAATTTTCATTATTAGTTACACCAATAACTTCACTATTTATTACTGATTCAACTTTAGCATTTTCTACTGCTAAAGCATTTCCGTTGTTATTATTATTTAATTTATTTAATGTATTCTCACCTCCAGTATTCAAATTATCTGTTGGTATACTATTACCAACATTTTGATTATCTTCATTTTTCATAATAAACCAATACCTTTCCTATTAATTATATTAAAATTATAACATTAATTTCGTTATTTTTAAAACAAAAAAAATTAGAGAATTTAATTTCCCTAATTTTAATTAAACCATTGTGTCCTTGAATAAAACCATACTCCTTTATTAGGATATCCTGGAGGCTCAATGCTATGAGCATCACTTGATGATACACTTAAGTTAACTCCTTCACTTAATTGAAAATGCAAGTGTGTTCCAGTTGTACATGGTTTTTTATAACTAGGTCCCTTATCCCATTTCCAAGTTTTAGGTCCACCCCCAACAGTAGCTATAACTGTATTTGGAGTTACTTTATCTCCAACAGAGACATAAATATCTAAAACATGAACATACATTGCCGTATAAGTCTTGCCCAAAATATTATATTCAATATAAATGATATTACCACCACAAGATATTTTTCCAGTTGCTTCCCAATCAGCCTTAGAATTTCTAATGGCTCTTACAACCCCTGTACCAATAGAATAAATTGGAGTACCTTCACTAATACCCGCTAAATCGATACCATCATGCCAAGTTCCACCATTAAAAGATCGCCAGCCATAGGCACTACTTACATATGCTTTAGTTAAAGGCTTAAGCCAAGTTGAATTATAACCAATTCCTCCTTCACAAACAGATAAAATATCATCATCTTTACAACCAATATCTTCATAATATTTAATTTGATCTTCTGCATAACCAATTTTATCATCGATACTTTCTGTTGCATCTTGAATACCATCAAGATTTCCTTCTAATTCTTGTATTTTTTCTTCATGGTCAGCTATCTTTTCTTCTAAATCTTTTTGTTTTTCTATTAATTCTACTTGTAATGCTTCATTTGCTTCAATTAAATCTTCTAACTCTATTAATTGTTCTTGATTATAATTAGATAATTGTTCAATAGCATCAGATCGCATTATAAGTTCAGTCATACTACTTGAATCAGTAATAAACTCCATATAAGCATTATTTCCATTCATTATTTGATAAAAAGCCATTAAATCTTGTGTTTGTTTATCTAATTCTGCAATTCTTTCATTATAATCTTCTATTTGTGCTTTAGCAATTTCTACTTCATTTTTAGCATTCGCTATTTCTCTATTCGCTACAATAATTGCTTGTTGTTTTTCGGCTATTTCACTTTCCGTCATTGCTTCTTGATGTTCACTTTCAGCTTTCTCACGCCTTAACGCCGCTAATTCGTTTTTTAAATCTCGTAAAGTTTCACCATCACTAGCCTTAGCACTCATCGGTTCTAATATATAAATACTAAGTATTAAAAATACAAAAATATATCTAATAAAATAACTACATAATTTTTTTATATTCAATATTTTCACTTCCTTAAATTAAATTTTTAAATACTTACCAACAGCCTTAACACTACCAAGCATACCAACTAATGCCCCTAAAGCAACTAAAACTAATGATACAAAAAATACAAAATTATATGGTTCAATAAGTACTATCATATTTGAAAATACATGACCGTTTAAAGCTCCATACATAATTACATAACCATAAATAGTTATACATATAGGTATAATTGAACCAATAATACCTATGATTAATCCTTCAAATATAAATGGTAATTTAATAGCAATATTACTTGCTCCAACTAAACGCATAATTTCAATAGCACTTCTTCTACTAAATATTGTAAGTTTAATTGTATTACTTATTAAAAATGCTGTAACTAATATAAGAGCAATAACAATAACCACAACTATTTTTTCAACAACATCAAAAGCCGATATTATATTATCTACCATACCTTCTCCATATTTTACTGTATCAACACCACTAATTGATGTAATGTATTCTGCTGTATCTGATAAATGTCTAACATCTCCAACCCTAACTATAAATGAATCCATTAAAGGATTTTCATCTAAATAATTAAGAACTGTTTCAAAAGTATCGTCGTACTCACTCATTTCTTCTTTCCATTCCGTCTTACTTTTAAACGTTACTTCTACTACATTTTCTTGACTATCTATATCAGCTCTAATATTATTTATCTGTTCTTCTGTTACTTCTCCATCCAAATAAACAACAATACTAAGTTCATCTTCTATCGATTTAGTGGCATTTTCAATATTAGCAGCAGCTATCAAGGCAACTGAAACTAGTATTAAGGTAATTGTTGTACACATTATCGATGCAAAACTCAAACTAAAATTTCTAAGAACACTTTTAAAAGCATCCCGAATACTTCTTCCAAAAATTCTAACTGCCCTCATGAGTCTTATAACTTCCTTTCGCATAATCACCAGCTAAAACACCATGTTCAATTAATAAAACTCTTTTTTTCATTCTATTAACAATATCCCTATCATGTGTAGCCATGATTATCGTTGTCCCTAAATCTTTATTAATTCCTTCGATTACTTTCATAATTTCCCGACTTGTATCAGGATCCAAATTTCCAGTTGGTTCATCACAAATAAGAAGTTTAGGCCTATTTACTATTGCTCTAGCTATACAAACTCTTTGTTGTTCTCCTCCGGATAACTCTCCTGGAAATGATCTTACTTTATCCTTTAAACCAACTCTTTCTAAAGCACTCATTACTTTCGGCCGAATTTCTTTATCTTTTAAACCTACACATTCAAGAGCAAAAGCTACATTTTCATATACTGTCATTTTAGGTAATAATTTAAAATCTTGAAATACAATTCCAATCTTTCTTCTTAATTTATAAACTCTCCCATTTCTAATTTTACCCACATTAAGACCACCGACCATAACAGTACCACTCGTCGGTTTTTCTTCTCTATATAATGTTTTTATAAATGTCGATTTCCCACTAGCAGTCAAACCAATTACGAAAACAAATTCACCTTTTTCAATCGATACGGAGACATCTGCTAATGCTGTTACGCCATTTTTATAAACTTTATTAACATTTTTCAATTCAATAAACTTCATATGGTCCTCCATAATAAATTATATCATCAAAAAAACGTAAAATAAATGGAAAAATTGTGAAATTATCACTACTTATCTTTTATTTTACGCAATTTACGATAACATTTTAACATTATTGGCAAAACTTTATACAATAATTTTTTATTTACTAAATCAAATTCTCCCATAAATTCGATGTATTGATCACCAAATTTTCTTTTAAAATCATGAAGTTTTGCCAAATTCTTATAAGTTGTATGTGGATCTCCCGTAGTCCCAAACAAATCAAAAAATTCATAACCCTTATTATAGGCATCTTTAATTGCTTCATAATAACTTCTTGTAACAGCAAATGTAATATTTGCTAGATTATCACTACCAATAAATAAACTCCATGCCCTATTTTTAGTATATGTACAAATAAGTGAACAAACTACACACTCATCTTTATCAATTTTTTCAAATACTTCTAAATCTTTTTCTAATCTTGTTAATCTATTTTTCAAATCCTCTACTCTTTTCTTGGCTGTTTCTAATTCATTCTTAACACTTTTTATTTCTTCATTTATATTATTTATAATTTCTTTAGGTTTAATAGAAACATTAAAGTACTTAACAGCTCCCTCTTTTTTTAATTCTTCCGTAAATATTTTGTAATACTTTAATGTATGAGGATCAAAACTATCCTTAACACTATTACTTTGAACTAATCTATAAAAATCTTCTATTTTCTCTTCATTATCAACAATTAAATTATAAGTATAACTTCTTTTAACAGATTTAATAAATGATTTAGACATAGTATTTTCTATTTCTTGCCAATTTCTTTTTAAATTAATTCTAAAAGTATATCTTGGTTGATTACCTTCATAAAGTTTATAAAAACCCGTATGACGATAACCTAGACTTAACATATAATTATAAAGTTCATAATTATTATTTCCATTTGAAATAGGTAAAGCATCACTATCAATGTCTTGATAAGAAATATCCGGATCAAACTTAATATATATTATCTTTTTTTCTTTCATATAACTCTTAAGATAATTTGTAAATTTTTTTATCAATTCCTTATTACTATAATCTATTATAAACCCTCTAGGAGCATAACCATAACTATATCCAAGTGGTGTTTTTCTAAGTAATATTAAAGCTGTTGCTACTAAATTACCATTATCATCTTCCATTCCAACGTAATTAGGAACTTGTCCCTTAGCTCGTCTGCAAAATTCTCCCCAAGCATAGCTTTGCAAGAAATGTGACTTTTCATGCCCACTTTCAAATGCAATATATTTATCTTGTTCTACATTTTCAATAAACTTCATATCCTCACCTAACTTTACTTTTTAATTTATAAATAAAACTAACTAATCCCTTAGTATAAATTGTATATTCTCCAATTAATTCTTCAACATAGCCATTAAATCCTCTTTTAAAAAGATAGATTCCATAATCTTTATCACTCTTGTCTTGAAAATTCATTATACCAAAAAAATTATGTCTGCGATACCCCTTATTTATACCATATTTAATAACATCCCATTGAATTAAATATTGTCCTCCATAATCATTTAATTCATCATAACTACCACTAAATAGATAAATTGTTTCTTCCCCATATAACATAAACATGGCTGCTGCTAAATCAACGTAGCCATTATTAACAGGTAAATCCTTAATTTTTAAAATTTTTTTATCAATATTATTTATTTCAAAAATATAATTATCCTTTTTCTTATTACTTCCAACTATTTTATCAATTTTTTCTTCGTAATCATGACGTAATTTAATTAAATATTCTTTATACTTTATAATATTTAATCTTGCTAATTTAAAAACTACTTGATTACCAAAGGCCTTATACATACTTTGATAATAAGGTAAAGTTTTATTAGTAAATCCCCTTCTTTTACATGTATCATCTGTAATAGCTTTAAATTTATCTAATTCATCATATTTTAAATCTATTACTTCTACTCCTATTCTTTCAGCTTTACTTATTAAATTCCTTGTGGTTGCTTTAAACTCTCCAAAAATTTCTTGTTCACTTTTATTTAAATCTAAACAAAAATTAAATCTAACTTGAGTATCATATTTACATTTTTGATATCTCATATTTTTTAAAGCCTCAATTACTAAATAATTATTTTTACCATTTGAAACGATATTACCATCTATATCCCTTTCTACTTCAATAATATAAGGATCTATATTTAATTTAAATCCATTTTTACTTTTAATAAATTCTAATAACTTTTCTGTAAATATCTTAACTTTATTTATATCATTGTAATCTATTAAAAAACCTTTTAAAGAATCAAATATTTTTTTAAACATAAAAGTTTTACTTTCTACTAGCATAGTTAAAGCAACACATTCAGTATTATCAAATAATCCCAAATAATACACTTTTTTTCCCCGCAACTCTAAACTATCCCCCATATTACTTGTTTGAAAGAAATTCTTACAAGTAAACTTAGAAGCATACTGATTAAACTTTTCTTTATCTACTTCTCTTAACTCCATTATTTGCCTCCCTTCAATTTAGTCTTTAATTTATATAAAATATATAAACCCTTCTTGATTGGCAAATCAAACTCTCCAATATATTCGATAGTATTTCCTCCAAAACCACGTTTTACTTCGTACATTCCATAATCCGAATCATTTTTATCAAATATATTTTTAACCCCCAAAAAGTTAACTGTTTTTAAGTTACTAGCAATCGCATCCTTTATCATCGCTGGATACATAACATACTTGGGATTAAACTTGCGATAGTTATTGTCCATACCACTTACATAAGATACCACTTCATCATACATACTAATAGTAATCATTGCTGCAATATCACACTTCTTAACCATATTATTAACATCATTTAATTCTTGTAAATATTTTTCCTTAGAATTATTTAATATTTCTTCTTCCCTTATAAGCTTCTTCCCAACATTATCATGCTTCATTTTATCATGAACAACATCAAGCTCACAATCAATTTCTTTAAGTTTACTCTCTAAATTATTCCTATATATATTTTTATCGATATAAGCAATATACAAAGTTACTTTATCTTTAAATACTTCAAATAATTTTTCATAATATTTTTTATCAAAACCTTGAAAATGCTTACGACTTCCTGACATATCAAAAAACTTACAGGCAATATCTATTTCATGTTCCGTTCCTTTTCTTATTCTAACTCCTTTAAAATCTGAAAGTTCAATATTCTTTCTAGTACTTTTACTCATACCTTCTTTTTGTTTATCCCAATTACCAACTAAATCCAGTTTATGCACAAATCTAAATTGCATTGTTTCAAATGCCATATTAAAACCATAATGCTTAAATCCATAATATTTTAAACTCTCAAGTATTTGATAACTTTCTAATATTTCTTCTTTTTTCAAATCTTTATCATATTTAGCCAGCACAATATTAGGATCCATTCTAAATAAAACTACTTTTTTCTTTTTAAAATATTTAACTAAAGCTTTCTTAAAACTAAAAATATCTTTATAGTCATACAAAAATCCTCTAGTAGCATAAGCAATATAATATTTTTTTAAAATGCGCAAGTAAATTACCAAAGATACTCCAACTAAGTTATCTTCATCAAAAAGACCTAATAATTCTACTTTTTTCCCTTCTTCTTTTTTTAAATTATACCAACAAATACTTTGATACATACTTGCTTCATTACTATTTAAAACATATTTTTCATACTCTCTTGCATCAATCTTCTTCAGTATCATCATAAGATCCCTTACCTTTATATTTACCAAATGTAACTATTTTTAAAACTCTATCAATTATTTTTTGACCAAATAAATCTTTTATAATACCCATTTTATACATTAAAAATAGATAAACTGTTGCTCCAACTAAAGCATATATAATAATATCAATTATTGACCACATCCTTGTTGAAGTATGGAATGGATAAACAATATTTAATAATGAAAGGACTACTAACATAACTATTAATGCCCCGATAGTTTTAAATAACATCTTCCAAGTTTCTTTATAATTTATTCCTTTAATTTTTTTCATCGATGCTAAAACTATAACTATGGCAATTGTATATCCTAATATAGTAGCAAAAGAAGCACCATAATATGGTGGTAAACCAATTTTATTACATAAAAGCATTAATGGTACATCCATTAAAGCATTAGTTAAAAATCCTGTAATAACTGCAATATAAACAATCTTATATTTATTCACACTTTGTGCCGTTTGGATAGTAATTAAATAAAAATTACAAAATATAGCAGTTAAAATACTTAATTTAAAAACCGTTGGACCATATTGATCTATACCATAAAATACATTCCATACTGGATATGATAAAAATGATAATCCAAAAGCCGCGGGTATAGATATAAACAAAATAATTTGTAATGCTTTATTAAAAATAGAATTTAATTTATCATATTTTTTTAAAGTATATGCTGAAACAATATTAGGTATTAAACTAACAGTTAAGCCAGTAGCAACAGCAGTTACTATCATATTTAATTTATAACCCCATGTCGTAATAACTCCCGCCACAAACTCAGCATCAGCCCCACTATAACCGATACTTGAAAGAGTTCTAATTATTAAAGACATATCTACTGTATTATAAATATTAACCGTTAAATTAATAATTACAAAAGGAACAGCATAATAAAATATTTTCTTAAATATTTCTTTACTAGAAATATTATCTCGAGCAAGTTTCTTATCTAAACTAAGTTGCTTTTTATGAGTAAATATTTTTCTAGCAATATAAATTATGGCTGCAACCCCTCCAACAAATGCTCCAGCAACAGCAACAGCAACTCCTAAAGAAATTGATTTATGTAAAATTTTAATTATAAAGAAACTTCCAAAAATAATAACTAAAATTCTTACAATTTGTTCAATCATTTGACTCATCGATGACGGTTTAATATATTTATGCCCTTGTAAATATCCCCGAGCAACACTTAAAAAAGGAATAATTAATACCGCAAATGAAACGACAAATATAACTAAAGTAATATCTTGAAGACTATTACCTCCAGTCATATCTCCCACAATTAATTTAGCAATTACTTCCGAAAAGAAAATTAAAACTAAAAAACATAACGCTGATAAAATACTTACTATAAATATTCCAATTTTAAAAGATCGTACCTTTGCCTCACGCATCCCAAGAGATTCATATTCACTAACTATTTTACTCATCGCTGTTGGAATACCCGCCGAAGAAATACTTAAAAATATCATATAAATATTATAAGCATAACTATATAAAGAACTCCCTTGACTTCCAATAATTGAATAAAAAGGAATTACATAAATCATTCCCAAAATTTTTGTAAAAACAATTGCTAATGTTGCAATTATTGTACCTTCAACGAAAGAATTTTTCTTCATGGTAAATCATCCCTTAACATTAAATATTTTACCAAAATATTTACAATATAACAAGTAAAGCCATTTTCATAAGCAACTATCCGTGCTATAATTATTACGGTGATATTATGATTTTAGCAAGTATAATTCTTTTACTTATAATTATTGTTGGTACAATTGCTATTCTTTATGTAATTACTTATAATAATTTAGTAAATTATAAAATAAAAATAGAAAAAGCCGAAGGAATTATTGATGAAAACCTTCGCCAAAAATATGATTTAATTGCTAAAATGAATGTAGCAATAAAAAAAATAGTTACCAAAAAAGATTATTTAAAAGACTATATCGATTTAAAAGATAAAAGAATTAGTAACTATGAACTTGACAGAAAATTAACAGAAGCTATGAATATTATCTTAGAAGTAAAAAACGATTATAGTGAACTTGATACCAAAGAATTTAACAATGATATAAAAGAAATAAATAAATTAAATGAAACTTTAATATCGTGTAAAACTTATTACAATAAAAATACAACAGAATTAAATCAAATAATACGTAAATTTCCATCGAATATTGTTGCTAAAATACATAGATATAAAATAAAACCATTCTTTGATGGTAAAAACATGCAAGATGCTGTTGTTGATGATTTTAAACTATAAATTTGCAATTTTGTTCCAGGTGATACTATGGAAAGAAAAAAATGCAAGATTTAATCTCTTGGAAAAATAGTAAAAATCGGAAACCATTATTATGACAATTGAGTAAAACATAAAATATTTTAAAGATATTATTTATGTTAACTTTGAAACAAATAATATTATCAGTAAAATCATTGATGAAAACATATCCAAAAATATATTATAGAAAATCTCGAAATTATTTTTAATAAAGTAATAGACAAAGAAAACACTTTAATTTTCTTTGATAAAATTCAAAGAAACACTAGAGCCCTAACTTCTTTGAAATACTTCTGCGAAGAAGCACCAGAATATTTCATTATTGGAGCGGGAAGCCTCCTCGGCATTCATATTAACAAAAAAGAATTTTCTTTTCCTGTTGGCAAAATAGACTTTTTAACCATTTATCCTATGTCATTTGAAGAATTTTTAATTAACACGAATAACAATATACTATTAAATAGAATAAAAGAAAATTATACTACAAATATAACCTTACCAAACACTATTCATAACCAAGCATTAGAACTATATTATTATCTTACGGTGGGAGAAATGCTAGAAGTTGTAAACGAAAATATAAATTTAAATTCAGTTATAAACGCCATAAATTACCAAACAAATATAATCGAATCATATAAAAATGATATTACTAAATATTGTGAGACTCCAAATGCTTCTAAAATAATTGCTACTTTTAATTCAATTAGCGAAAGAAAACAAAAAATTCCAGTATAAATTGATTCAAAAAGGAGATAACTAGTTCAATATTTGGAGATTCAATAAACTGGCTAGAAAACGCCGGTATAATTAATAAATGTATAAAAACTAAAATTGGTATACCTTTAAAAATGTATGAAGAATTAGATTCATTTAAAATTTATATGAACGATGTCGGATTACTTACAAATTTAAGTGAATTTCCTATTTATTTTATTAAAAATCGTGATGCTGTAAGCGAAACAATGTTAGGTATGCTTATCGAAAATTATGTAGCCAGTACTTTTAAATTCAATAATTTAAATTTAAACTATTGGAAAAATGACTATGAAAGTAAATTAGATTTTATATTACAGTCAGAAAAAGAGCTAATAATCCCTGTTGAAGTAAAATCAAACACTCACACTAAGTCAAAAAGTTTAAACAATTATATGAAAGAATATAATCCAAAATATGGAATAAGAATTTCATCTAAAAATTTTGGTTTCAAAAAACAATATTAAATCTGTCCCTCTTTATGCAACATTTGTATAACTAAAGAAAATTTAGATATCTAATTTTTACTTAGACCAATCAATTGGCTTCATATTTTTACTAATTAAAAAATTATTAGTTTTTGAAAAAGGTTTACTTCCAAAAAAACCTGAATAAGCTGACAATGGTGATGGATGTGGACTAATTATTATATAATGATTGGGATTAGTTATTAATTTAGCCTTTTCTTTAGCAAAATTTCCCCATAAGATGAACACTACCGGTTCATCTTTTTTATTAAGTAATTTTATTATATAATCAGTCATTAGTTCCCATCCTAAATTTCTATGACTAGCAGCCTTATCCTTTTCGACCGTCAAAACAGCGTTAAGTAATAACACTCCTTGTCTAGCCCACCCTGTTAAGTCCCCATCGCTCCGCGCAGGTATTTTCAAATCACTTTCTAATTCCTTGTAAATATTTTGTAACGACGGCGGTAGTTTCACTCCTTTTTGCACACTAAAAGAAAGTCCATGAGCTTGATGTTCTCCATGATATGGATCTTGCCCAACAATTACTACTTTAGTATCTTTATAACTAGTTAATTTTAAAGCATTAAAAATATATTCTTTCGGCGGATAAATTGTTTTTTTATCATACTCTGCCATAATCATCATGTAAAATTTTTGAAAACCTGGACTATTCCAAATAACTTCTAACAGTTTATCCCAATCATTACCTATCATTTTCTACTCCTTTAAAGCCACATTACATGCGTGCATTACATCTTCTAAAGAACGACCAGCAATTAAAAATCTACTACTATGACAAAACCTCAAATAATTGGGCAATTCCTTAGTCCACTGTTGTGGAAAAGCTTTTTTTAATTCAATAGTATCTGACCCAATTGTAACTGCTTGAGCCACATAACCTCCTCGGTTTGAAGGATATATAACATATTTTGCTAAAGTATCTGGCAAAGTATCTTTAAAATGTAAATATTTATCTAAAACAATAATCTCTTTATTTTTAGATTTATCATAAATTTCTTTAACTAATTTTTCTTCTTCAAAATATAGTTGTTCTTTTTTAATTAATCTAATTAATATATTTTTAGAAAATTCTACTGCTTCATTAAAACATACATCAGCATCTTCTTCTTTAATTGGATTAAATGCTGAAATTACTAAACATAAAGAATCTATTTTACCAGTATTATCTGATAAATCTAAATATTGAATTAAACTTTTATCAATTTTTTTATATACATATTCCCCATATAAATCTTTAGCAAAACACCGCCATAATTTTCCAAATGCCGCATAGGGGATGCCATTTTCACGCAATTCATTATCTGTACCATGATGATCAAATTCTCCAAATCCGATATCATAAACAATACCATCAAAATCACTAGGTATTTCATTACTTCTAATAATATCAATACCTGGATTTATTATTTTAATAAAAGCGGTAGAAAAAACATCATCAGCATGAAATAAGCCACTATGTGTTAAACCATATTTACATTTTTTTAAATCTTCTAATTTCACTTTCTCACCTACTTATGATATGTCTCATTATGTATTATTTTAAAAGTTCGATATATTTGTTCTAATAAAATTCCTCGAAATAATCCGTGAGGAAATGTTAAATCAGAAAAACTAATTATTTTTTTACATTTATTTAAAATATCTTCATTTAAACCATTAGATGGACCAATTATAAATGTTATATTACTGTTAATAACTAATGTTTTATCAACAAACCTAGCAAATTCTTCACTAGACATCTTTTCTCCTCGTAAATCAAGTGCTACATTATAATCTTTATCATTAATCACATTACTTAAATTATTTATTTCTTTAACATAATTGGGATCATCTTTTAATTCAATTATTTCTATTTTTATATATTTACTAATTCTTTTTTCATAATCATAAATTAAATCTTGCAAATATTTTTCTTTTATTTTTCCTACACACAATATCTTTATCATACCTCAATCACTTTCGTTACTTCATTTTGTCTTGCACAAATTATATTATGGAAATCAATACCATACTCCACAAATGTATTATTAATAGTTTCCATAGCTATATCTTCCAAATTATTTGTTTCACTCAAATGAATCAATATAATTTCTTTAGTTTTTTCCCCAATAAGTTTCGTAAGATAAAAAGCAGCAGCTTTATTTGACAAATGCCCATCATCACTTAAAACTCTTTTTTTAAGCCACGCCGGATAAGGACCGTGTTGTAAAAGTTCAATATCATGATTACTTTCAAATAAATAAATATCTAAATTCTTTAATAATTTAAAATTCTTATTATTTATATATCCTGTATCAGTAATATAACCAACTTTTAATCCATTTTCTTCAATTACAAAATTTCTAGAATCTATCGCATCATGACTAGATCTAAACGAAGTTATTTTAACACCATCGATCATTAACTCATCCTCACATACTAGTATGTGAGGATATTCATTTAAATCTTTTATTGCATATAATTGTTTTTCACTTAATATAACTGTTGCATCTGTTTTACTAATAAGAGTTTTTAACGCTGATATATGATCTGTATGATCATGACTAATTATTACATAATCAATAGATTTAATATCAACTCCAATACTTTTTAAAGCATCACTTATATATTTATAATTACGTCCTGCATCGAGTAAAAATCTTTTATTTTTTGTTTCTAAATAGGTTACATTACCCTTAGAACCACTAGATAATACAGATATTTTCATCGTATACCTTGATAAATTGCTGTAAGTGGGTTAACTGATTGAGTGCTACCACCTACAAAAGGTTCTCCAATATAGATACCTAAATGCAAGTGTGTACCAGTGGCATATCCACTATGTCCCATGTAAGCAATTACATCTCCTTTTCTAACCGTTTGTCCTTCTTTAACATTAAAACCACTTAAATGTAAATATGCAGAATATACATTACCATCATGTCTTACAACGACATAATTACCATTTGACCATTGATAACAAGATGAACATGCCGGTGATACATTAACCACCGTTCCATCAGCAATAGCATATATCGGAGACCCATAACCGGTACCAGAAATATCAATACCTTCATGTAATCGTCCCCAACGCATACTATACCTACTTGTTATAACATAAGGCGTATTTGTTGGCCAACCCCAGTTACCAGGAAGTTCAACATAACTACCTGATACTCCACTAGAATAAGATGGTCCAACCGTCGTTATTTGATTAACTACATCTCTAATTTTAACTGATTCAATAATTTCAATTTCTGATGATTGTTCTCCATTTGTTACAGTAAATGACTCATGGTTTAAAGTAAGTCCTGTAACTCCGGCCTGGGTAATTTCTGAATAACCTCTATCTTTCGTATTATCTACAACAGTTTGGGTAGAATATGGTTGTTCAGACTGTTCTATTCTATAAACACTATATACATAAGTAATAATTGGATCTAACAATGTAACATTTACTGTATCCCCAATTCTAAGCATAACATCTTCACTACGATAATTAGGATTAGCAATCAAAAATTCTTGCGGATTTAATTTAAATTCATCACTAACACTTTCAATAGTATCTCCCACTTGTACTGTATAACTATCCATTTGGGCATCAGGGCCAAAAAGTAATAATTGTGATAACTCAGTTGCATCAGTATATATTTTTTCATTAACACTAATATATGCTTCTTTTATAGTGATAGTTTCTCGAAAATACATATCATTAATAATTTCTCCAATATCAGTTAAATCAGCTATTTCTCCAGTCATATAAGCATTTAAATCATCTTCTGAAACAAAAGCTAATATATAATTTCTAATTGCTTCTTCAAAAATACTTCTATCTAATACATTAATTGTATAATTTTCAGGAACTTCTTCTTCTTCATAATAATCATTTTCATCATACTTTATAGTAATAACATATCCTTTAACAGTAAAATCATCACGTTCTTCTATCATATTATAAATATCTGTTGCTGTTTTATAATTATCACTATATGTATTTACTTCAACAATTTTAAATACATTCGGCGGATATACACTATCTACATCATACTGTCTTTTAATTTCTTGTTGTTCATTATTAATTAAATCATATAATTCTTGATTATTTTCAATAAGTCCAATAACTTCGCCATTTAAATAAACTTGGTATGCTGTACCAGCATAATTAATTTCTGTATCAATACTTCTATCAACAAAATAAAGTACTACAACAGTTATAGATAAAATAACAGTAATTATAATATCTCTTGTTTTCATTATTCATCTCCATTTACTTTTAATTGACTTTTAAAACTTAACATATTAAGTTCAAATAAAAGATTAACTGTTCCAAGACCTCCCTTACGATGTTTAGCAATAATAAGTTCAGCTGGAACTATTTTTTGATTAAAATCCTTAGCTTTTTCATAATAATCTTTTCTATTTATAAATAAAACCATATCAGCATCTTGTTCCAAAGATCCTGATTCTCTTAAGTCTGCTAACATTGGTTGATTACTTTCTCTTTTTTCAGCACTACGCGAAAGTTGCGATAAGGCAATTACTGGCACATTAAGCTCCAAAGCCATAGTTTTAAGTGCACGAGAAATTTCTGATACTTCAACTTGTCTTGATTCTACTCTTCTACTTCCACTGCTAACAAGTTGTAAATAGTCAATTACTACTAAACCTAAACCCGTTTCACTATTAGCAAGTCTCCGACATTTAGCTCTAATTTCTTGCGCCGTAACACCTGCATTATCTTCAATATAGATATTGGTATCTGCAAGTTGACTCATTGCTTCATTATATCTTTTCCAATCTTTTTCTTGCATATTACCTGTTTGAAGCTTATAAGAATCAATTTGTCCAATTGATGCAATCATACGATTAATTAACATATCTGCAGACATTTCCAAATTAAATATAGCAACAGCCTTTTTCGTATGCATCGCCGCATAACTAGCCATATTAAGTGCCAGTGCTGTTTTTCCCATACCAGGACGTGCCGCTAGGATAATCATTTCCCCACCTTGTAACCCTGTTGTAATACGGTCAAAATCAGGAAATCCCGTTTCAAGTCCTGTAATAGCTCTTTTATTCTTAGCAAGTTCTTCTAGTTTTGCTTGTGCCCTTCTTAAAATCTCTTGAATAGGTACAAAATCTCCCACCGTTCTTGCTCTTACTACATTGAGTATATTTTTTTCGGCATTATCAAGCAAACTAGTTACATCTTCATCATCATATGTATTATTAATTATCTCTGTTGCTGTTTCAATTAAATTTCTTCTAACAGCATAATCTTTAACAATCTTTATATAAAAATCCAAATTTGCACTAGTAACAACAGAATCAATTACATCTGATAAATAATCAAGTCCTACACTATTTAACTTTTTATCTTTATCAAGTTCATTTTTAATAGTGGTTATATCAATTGGAATTTTACTATCATGTAAGTTCTTAATGGCATTAAAAATATGCCTATTTCTTTCATCAAAAAACATATCAACTGTTACTTCTTCAACTATTTTATTAACATCATATTCATTGATAAAAGCAACACCCAAAACACTCATTTCTGCTTCTAGATTCTGAGGCATTTTCCTTGCCATAAGCCCTCCTTATTTATTTTACTAAACTAATTCTCAATTTAAATTTTACTTTCTTATGCAATTCTACTTCTACATTAGTAATACCAAGTACACTAATTGCATCATTTATTTTAATACATTTTTTATCTATTTTATATCCCATTTCTTTTAACTTATCACTAATTTGTTTACTTGAAACAGTTCCAAATACTTTATCATTTGCACCAGTTTTAACTTTAAACTCAATTACTTTATTATCAAGCTTATTTTTAATTTCATTATATTCATCTATTAATTTTTGTTCGTTTTTTTCTCTTACATCAATTTCTTTATCTAATATTTCTTTACTTTTCTTAGTATATGGAACTGCTAAGCCATTTTTAATTAAAAAGTTATTAGCATATCCATCACTTACTTCAAGTATAGCATCTTTCTTGCCTTTTCCTTTAACATCTTTAAGTAATATTACTTTCATTATATTACCTCCTTCAAGTACAATTATTATACCATTTTTACTATAATTAGTACAGTTATTTGCTTTCTATTAAATTATCTTTTTCATATTGGTAATTTAAGGCATTATTTTTACCAACAATACTTTTACCTAATCTATCCCTAGTTGCTAGTTTTTACCTAAATCAGTTAAAGCCACTTAATCAGTCATATTATCTCTTAATGCTTCTATTCAAAGACCTTTAAATTTTTTATATTCACTAACAGTCATCCCCGACCACGCCTTATATATTTCATTAGTAAGCATAGCATATTCAACCGGTTTATTAACTCCTCCTTCTTTCCATATATCAGTTAATTTAAATCTATCTACTATCGAAGCAAGTCTTGCTTTAATCCAATCATCACTATAGCCTTTTGCACGATAATATTTTACTGCTCTATTAATTGCAATTTCCGGATTAAATACTTCATCAATTCGTTCACTACCTAAGTTTGCTAACCATAATTTAAATGGTTCAGCTTTGGAACTTGGAACTAATTCAATAAGTCTTAGAATACCTTTAGTATCTAAAACATCGGTTAAATACATTTTACCATCTTTTACTTTCATTTTCAGTTGGTTAGTATTACTAACCAACTCACTTCCTTCATCAATCAACTTTCCTTTTAACCACTTCCAATAATTTCTAGACTTTGAATATTCATTATCTGTTAACGCACCAATTACATCTACTACACTAAAATAATATTCTTCCCTTTCACTGACCCAAATACTTCTAATTTCATTACCTTCAAATAAATTTGTTATTGTTTTCAATATTACTTAACACTGGACAGTTTTTTATAAATTAAAAATTAGAGATATAATATCTCTAACATAAAAAGTCTCTTAAAATTGATTTTCGGCACCATTTTTGCTACTATTAAGTTATCATAGAAAGTAGTGTGATGCCGATGACTAAAGTATATAATAAACAATCTAATATTACAAGTGAATTTAAATCACTTTTGTTACAATTCACAGCCTAATTAAATAAAACACTCAAAATGGAAGCAATAAGAAATTATTTTTGCTTCATTTCTTTATTTTTTAAACCAATTTTCTCACCACTGGACAGTTTTTTTATAAATTAAAAATTAGAGATATAATATCTCTAACATAAAAAGTCTCTTAAAATTGATTTTCGGCACCATTTTTGCTACTATTAAATTAACAAATAGAAAGTAGCGTGGTGCCGATAACTAAAGTATATAATAAACAATCTAATATTACAAGTGAATTTAACTCACTTTTACTTAACACACTTTTACTTAAAATTTGTCCAAATATTAAGAAAACTGTTCTTAATTTCTTACCATCTATTCTTTTTGGCATTATCAAAGGCGAATCTATCGCTTCTTCTGATATTGCTAATTCTTTATCTGATGAGAAGAAATGGGCTAAATTAGATTCTATAAAAAAACGTATTTATAGATTTTGGCATAATAATTATTTTAAACCTTATTTACTTTGAACTAAAGTTATTGCTTATATTATTAAATCTTATACTGTTAAACATAACTCTAATAAAGTTTATCTTGCTTTTAATCATATGTTTTCCCATTCTAATTATACTGTTTTCATGATTTCTATGCGGGTTGGTACTCAAGGTATTCCTGTTTATTTTAAAGTCTTTAAAGGCAAAGCTGATGATGCCTTTAAAGAAAAAATTATCATTAATGGTATTACCTTTGTTTCTAAACTTTTTAATAATAAATTTGAACTTATCTTTACTGCTGATAAATGGTTTAATTCTGTTAATATCATGAAACATATTGATTCTTTAGGTCATACTTATACTATTAGATTAAAAGGTAATGTTACTGTCTATTGCCAAAAAACTTAAAAAACGTAAACATAAAGCTGTTGTTCATAAAGATGTTTATATTACTAAACATCGTCTTAAAACTAATATTGTTATTTCTAATTCTCTTGATACTTCTACACCTTGGATTATTGCTACCAACAAAGATATTGAACATGCCATTAATAATTATTCTTATAGATTTTCTACTGTGGAATGTCTATTTAAAAATCAGAAATCTAATGGTTTTTATCTAGAAAAAATTTCTAATGCATCTTTAGATGCATTCACTAGAATGTATACTGTATGCTGTATTGCAGTAACCTTTCTTACTATTGCTGGTACAGACTATACAAAGAATATTAGATGCCACAAAAACAATAGATTTACTACTCATACTTATAGATTAATTAATGGAGTAAAAAAACGAGTCCGAATTATGTCTTTATTTAATATCGGTCTTACCTTATTTAAATTAGCATTAGAATCCAATACTTATGTTCGAGTCCCATTTACACTCAAACTTTATGATATTTAACCGATTAATTCGGACTCTAAATTTAGAAAATCTAAAATTCTTTTTTGCGTGCAATGAATTTTGAATTTTTTAGTGTGATTTCCACAAATTTCTCACTTATCTCATTTTTTGCATCATTTTTATTCATCAATGGACGTACTTTTAACCTTAAAAAGCCCCGTATTTACGGGGCTAAATCAAAAACTGTCCAGTGTTAAGACTTTTATTTCTATAATTTTTATGTTTTTATCTCTTCTTACTCTATTTTTGCTTAACCTTGGTCGCACTTTTATCTTCAAAAACCCACGTATTTACTGGGCTAAATCAAAACTGTCCAGAGCTAAGCGTTAGTCAGGCTATTCGGAATGGGTCAGCGGAACTTCCGCTTCCCCCACTCAAGGTTACCGAAGAGTTCAGATAGAAGGACGGGCGCACACCGAGGTCGTTGTTGTAGCCGTAGCCGTAGTTCACAAAACCTGGGCCGTTCACGAAGAACACAAAATTTGTACTGCCCGAACTGCGGGAAATTGTCCATTCATTATAGCCTGTATTCATCCAGTTTGAACTCCTTGCTGCTCTATAATCATAACTACTTCCTGAATTTCCATTTCCATCTGGATAACTACTATCAGTATATCCTGGGTATGTCCAGTATGTTGGACTTGCTCCGTAATAATAATCACTTACATACATTAATCCTATTTTTGCACTATATGTTGTTGACTCTGCTGGACTCGCTATTTCATTCCTATACGCATTCTTTGGTATTCCATTTGGATAGTATATTATATTTTCCACTGTATTTCCTCCAACTTTCCAGCTTGTTGTTGCTATCTTACTTGACCATGTACTTCCTATATTATTTAAATAATTTGTATTTAGGTTTACTGTATTTAAATTACTTTGACTCCATGTATTATTATTTGTACTATTATTCCAGTCGTAATAATATGATGATTGGTATGCTCCATCTGTTCCCAATAAACTACTTGAAGCGCGTGTTGCCTTTATTAATTTTACTTGATTCCCAAATACTCCAATTATCCGGTACAAGTTATCACTTGGACATGTTCCCGCTGTTGAACCAAAACATACATAATTATTTGGGTTTGCTCCAGCATAGCGGTAGCTATTATCCCCTGCTTCTTGATCTGTATTGGTATAACTTCCACTTCCATTATGATAATATATATCATTTACTCCATCACTTGTATATACATTCTCTTTAATACAAGTAGCAAATGTTTTTCCTGCACATATATCTGCCAATGTTGGATTACTTGTCGTTGCACTTACACTTTTTTGCTCTGATTCATATCCTGCTGTATCTTCTACATATACTCTAAATGTATATCTTGTTCCTGATGATAAATTAGTAAACGTATAACTACTACTCGTATTATTTACCCAAGTACTTCCATTATTACTTGAATAATAATATCTTGCAATACCATTTGTTCCTTCACTAGCTGTTACATTTATTGTTATACTATTACTTGTTATATTGCTTGCTGTTACATTAGTAATTTCTGTACTTGTATACTTATCAAAATAAACATAACACGTATAATACCGAGTAGTAAATGAAGGAAGTGGAAATATATTGAAACTTTTACAATTTACTGTATAATATTTTTTACTTATTTCTTATAAGAAATAA
>CALVUU010000046.1 GCA_944363655.1 uncultured Bacilli bacterium
CAAGTAATATAACAAGTGATAGTGTAACTATTAATGTCACAGCAAGTGGAGGAAGTAATAGTATAAGTAGATATTATTATTCAAGTAATAATGGTTCTACATGGGTAAATAGTACAAGTAGTAGTTACACATTTACTGGGTTATCACCAGGGACACAATACACATTTAGAGTATATGTAGAAGATGTAGCCGGATATGAATCAGAACAAAAAACAGTAAGTGCAACGACAAGTAATCCAACATTGGCAGATATATGCATAAGCGGTGCAAATTTAGCGGGTTGTATAAAAGGTTATCATTCTGCAAATGGAGATGGTTCAGAAGGTATATACTTGCATGATGGTCAAGGAACATATGGTAGGCAAGAAGCAGGAGATAATAGCTATCGCTTTAGTGGGGCAAATCCAAATAATTATGTATGCTTCGGAAGTGATGCAGCAACATGTCCAAATGATAACCTATATCGCATCATTGGAGTATTTGGAAATCAAGTAAAACTAATAAAACATGATTATGCAACAACAAGTTTATTAGGCACAAATGGAGCATACTATAATACATATGCAGGAGCAGAATGGAACACAAGTTATTATAAAGGAAGCAATAGTACAAGTTCCATAGGAATATATTATTGGAATAATAGTACAAATAATAATACGTGGAGTCAGAGTAATTTAAATATAGTAAACTTAAATCAAAATTACTTGAATAATATAGGAAGTACATGGTCAAGTAAGATAGCAAACCATACATGGCAAGTGGGAGGAAATACAAAGGAAAATATAGGAACAGCAACACCAAAAACGGCATATACTAATGAAATAGTAAGCCCGGCATCAAATACAACATATAATACAAAAATAGGATTAATGTATGTGTCGGATTATGGATATGCAACAAGTCCAAGTAATTGGAATAGAGATTTATTTGATTATGGTAGTACAACAGTAAGAAATAATAACTGGATGTATATGGGATTAGAGGAATGGACAATAACCCGCCGTTCGGACAATACGAATTATGCGTTCTACGTGGTCATCGCAGGTCGTGTGAACAACGGCGTGAACCACCTTGGCGTACGCCCGTCCTTTTATCTAAACTCTAATGTAACCCTTACCGGCGGATCCGGAACCCAAACCGACCCATTTACAATTAGTTAACAAAAAAAGATGACGATTGTCATCTTTTTTCTAATTAAATTCTAAATAAAATAATGGATTAAAATTATGTTCTTCAATTACTGTTTCACCTTGATCTGCTTCTTTCATTGCTTCAGTTGATACTAAAAAGTAGGTATGGAATAAATAATCTTTACCATCACTACTTACTGGATCATCCCAAGTTAAATCAATATGTAACCAATTATCATCAAAATAAACGGCATTCCATATATGACCTGTTGTAGAATAAGATATTTCATCAGGGGTAGTAGCAACTTTAAAATTATCAAAACCTAATTTAGTTAAATATATTGCCATTAAATCAGTATAACCATTGCAAGTAGCATAACCTTGAAATAAAGGACCATAGGCTGTATAAGAATTATATTTACTATTGTTTTCTTCATTTCTTTCAACATCATATTTAGAATTATTTACTATATAATCATGAACCGTTTTAATTTTTTCATAATCATCCATTTCATCAGTAATAATACTTTCTAAAACTTCGCTTGCTTTTTTATCTATTTTTTCTTCTTCTTTTGGAGTATAAAGATACTTTATTGTTAAATTAATTTCCCCATTTTCATTTATACTAGTTTTAATGTTTGTAAAACTATTAAAAGGATGTACATAATTATTTAAGTGAGTAAGAATTAATTCATCACCACTTATTTTAGAAACATCACTTAAACATTTAGTATATTCATCAGGACAATAAAAAGTAAATTGATCCCATCCATTATTAATTACACTATAATATATATTTAATAAATCTTGATAGGAATATGGTATATAATCTTTAGTTCTTTGAACATATAAATAATCTTTATCTTTAGTATAATTATTACTATTTTTTATAACTAAAACTGGTTCTTTACTTATAACACTTGCTAAATTATCAGTTAAAGGATTAATAAATATAACTGTTAATATAATTAAAACTAAACATATTATGGGAATAATTAACTTTTTCATAGTATCACCTATATTTATAATAGCAAAAAAAAATAAAGTAAACAATTGTTACTTCATATTTTTTACTTTTTGTGTCAATCTTGCTTTTTGTCTATCAGCAGTATTTTTCTTTATTAAACCTTTACTAACTGCTTTATCACTATATTTTTGAACATCTTTTACTAAATTTTGTGCTTCTTCTTTATTTCCAGCAGCAATTTTCTTTTCGCAGTTCTTAATAAGGTTTTGAACACGCATTTTAAGTTCATGATTATTAGCTGTTTTTTTAGCTATAACTTTTACAGCTTTTTTAGAACTTTTAATATTTGGCATAATCCAGCTCCTTCCTTAGTTCGTAATAATTTTAACAAATATTATAGTATTTATCAAGTATTTTGAATAAAATTCATATTGTATATAATATACTAATCTATTTTTTCTTTTTTTAAAAATATTATTAGAAAATCTAATAAAATTCTTTTTTCTTCACTAGTTAAATTTTTAGTTTCTTTTATTAAATTATTAATTTTACTTAAAGATAATTTATTTAATTCACTTTTTCCAGTATATCCAGCAGTTTTTAATATTCTAAAAAAAGTATCTACAAATAATTTTCTTTCATTAATTGTATATTTTCCTATTATTTGTTTTACTTTTCTATTTATATTATATGAATAATCACTTAAATTACCTGATATAAAAATATTACCAAAGCATTGCCAAGTAAAAGCATTATGACTCATGCTTTTCTTGGCATAACTTTTAATTACTTTAGTTTCACTAGGATTATCTAAAAGTACTCCAACAATACTTTCTTCAGGTATATAAGTAATAATTTTTTTTTGAATTCTTTTAAAACTTCTAGAATTAACTACATTACTTAAAAATCCTGGCCCATCAAAGTTATATATTTTCTTTACTTTTAAACTGGCTAATGGACTTTTAGTAAGTCCAGCAGCCATACTTAAATTTCCTCCCTTAGAATGACCTCCGATGTAGATATTAAAATTATTAGGAGTTAAATGTTTATTTAGATAATTGATGGCACTTTTTTGGGCTAGAATGGGATAAAGATAAATAAGTCTAAAGTCTTCTTCCCAACCAGCTAAATTATCTTCAGTTCCTTCAAAAGATATAAATATTGTATGTTTATCTAATCTAATAGTTATAGCACCAAATTGTTCATTTTTTTTATTTATTTTAGTATAATCTTCAAGTAATAAATCTTTATATCTATCTTTAAAACTAAGTAAATTAAACATCGAATATATTTTATTTATAAAGGGATCTCGTTTTTTTAAATTATATTTTTTATTTAATAAAATACAAGCATCTTTAATAGTAATTTTTTCTTTATTTTTAATTGGTAAATCAATATAAGAAATTAAAGAAAAAATTAAAGCATCTACATCATTAAATGGTAAATCTTTAAAGGAATAGTCTCCTAAAATATCTATATATTTTAAAATATTATCTTGCATAACTTCACCAACAACATTATATTATAAAAAAAATATAATTTAAAGACTTCCTTCGACATATTATTTAAAGTGCTTGTAGTATGATTGATATGTGATTGATATGAAAGTTAAATTTAAAGGGAGAAGTAAATTACAAAGAGGTCTATTTAAAACATTTATTTTAGTATTATTATTACTAGTTTCATTCGGGGGTACGTTTAAAATACTTTATAGTAGTATTAATATTAGTATTGATAATAATACTTATTTAGATTATTTGGTAAATGATTCTTTTTCCAAATTTTCTTTAAGTGATTTAACTAATTTATCTAGTACCGAGTTTTTACTTAAGTATTCTTTTGGTTTAGAGACATTTAATACAGGTACTAAGGATATTTTTACTAGTCCTGTTGTAAGTGAGGTAGAAGTACCTGATGTAACCAATAAAAAACCTACAGTTTATATTTATAACTCTCATCAAACCGAGAGTTATCGAAGCGATTTTGCGGAAAGTTTTAATATCAACAATACCGTTTTTTTGGCGAGTTATATATTAAAAGAATATTTAGAAGATTTAGGTATTTCAGTAATAGTTGAAGAAAATAGTATTGTTGATGTATTAAATACTAATGGTTGGAAATATGGTAGTAGTTATAAGGCTAGTCGTATTTTACTTGAACAGGCTAAGAAAGATAATCCAACTTTAAATTTCTTTATCGATTTACATCGGGATGCTGCGAGTTATGAAAGAACGATGGTAGAAATTGATGGGAAAAAGTATGCTAAGATAATGTTTGTTGTTGGTTTAAAACATGAAAATTATGAACCTAATTTAAAACTTGCTAATAATTTAAATGAAAGAATTAAAAACTTTAATCCGGATTTAACTAGGGGAGTAATGCAAAAAAATAATAGTGGGGCAAATGGAATATATAATCAAGATTTTGATCCTAATACTATTCTTATTGAAGTTGGAGGACAATACAATTATATTGAGGAAGTTAATAATACTTTGAAAGTTTTTGCTAATATCTTATATGATTATTTTGAGGAGTTATATGAAAAAGAAAAGTAATTGGTTTTTACGTTTAATGTTTATATTATTTATAGTTTTTTTAGGATTATATATTGCATCTGTTAGTGGATATTATGAAACCCAAGTAGGTAATAAGGTTGCTTTAACTGATGAAGCAATTAAGAATTTTGAACAAGATGTACTTGATGGTAAAACAGTTGATATAAATACTTATTTAAAAGAAGATAATAAGGATTATTCTAATAATTTTACAGATATGGGGGATAAATTTTCAGAATCTGTTCAAAAAATTCTTACTGATGGTATTGGTGGAGTTTGGGATGCTATAAAAGTTTTGTTTTTTTAGGTAGTTTATTGTATAATAGTTGCAGGTGTTGTTATATGGAACAAGCAAAAATTAGAAATTTTTCAATTATTGCTCATATAGATCATGGGAAAAGTACGTTAGCAGATCGTATTTTAGAAATTACGGGGGCTGTTTCTAAAAGAGAGATGAAGGATCAATTGCTAGATAATATGGATTTAGAAAGAGAACGGGGAATTACTATTAAGTTAAATGCTGTAAAATTAGAATATAAGGGTTACACAATTAATTTGATAGATACACCGGGACATGTCGATTTTTCCTATGAAGTAAGTAGGAGTTTAGCCGCTTGTGAGGGGGCAGTCTTAGTAGTTGATGCTGCGCAAGGAATCGAAGCACAAACTCTTGCTAATTTATATTTAGCTCTTGATAATGATTTAACAATTATTCCTGTTATAAATAAAATTGATTTACCTAATGCAGATATTCCTAAGGTTAAGCAAGAATTAATCGATGTTTTAGGTTTTAAAGAAGAAGATATTATTTTATGTAGTGCTAAGACAGGTGAGGGAGTTAGTGATATAATCGATGCAGTTATTGAAAGGATTAAGCCTCCTAAGATAGATAAAGTAAGTCCAACTAGAGCATTAATATTTGATTCTTATTTTGATTCTTATCGGGGAGTTATTTTGTTAGTCAAAGTAGTTGAGGGCAGTATTAATCTTGGTGATAAAATTAAAATGCTTGCTACCGGTGGGGTTTTTGAAGTTGTTGAACTTGGTGTTCATACTCCTAAAGAGGAAAAATATCAACATTTAGATAGTGGAGAAGTTGGATATATCGCTGCAGCGATTAAAGATATTAGTCTAGTTTCGGTTGGTGATACAATAACGACTTTAAAAAATCCGGCGGAAGAACTACTTGCTGGTTATAAAAAAATGAAACCGATGGTTTTTTCAGGTATATTTCCAACGGAAGTAAATAGATATGAAGAATTAAAAGAAGCATTAAATAAATTAAAACTAAATGATGCAGCTCTTGTTTTTGAACCGGAGACGAGTGAAGCATTAGGTTTTGGTTTTAGAATTGGTTTTTTAGGACTTTTACACATGGATGTAATTATAACTAGAATAGAAAGAGAATTCAATATTGGTATTATTGCAACAAGTCCTAGTGTCGTATATAAAGTAACTTTAACGGATGGAACCTTAATTGAAGTAGATTCACCAAATAAGATGCCTGATAAAGTAAAGATAGAAAAAATAGAAGAACCTTATATTTATACTAGTATTATTTCTCCTTCAGAATATGTAGGAGCTATTATGGAACTATGTCAAAATAAAAGAGGAATATATAAATCAATTGAATATATTGATGCAACTAGGATAAATGTTCATTATGAAATACCTTTATCAGAAATTGTATACGATTTTTATGATAAACTTAAAAGTACTACGAAAGGATATGCATCATTTGATTATGAATTATGTGGTTATAAGATAAGTAATTTAGTAAAAATGGATATAATACTTAATGGTGAAGTAGTTGATGCCTTAAGTGTTATAGTTCATAAAGATTTTGCTTACTTTAAAGGTAGAGCAATAGTTACGAAATTAAGAGAATTAATACCAAGGCAGATGTTTCAAATACCTATTCAAGCAAGTATTGGTTCTAAAGTAATTGCTAGGGAAAATATTAGTGCTATGCGTAAGAATGTTTTAGCAAAGTGTTATGGGGGAGATGTTTCACGAAAAAGAAAATTATTAGAGCGTCAAAAAGAAGGGAAGAAGAAAATGAAAATGATTGGAGCGGTTGAAGTTCCACAAGAAGCGTTTTTAGCAGTTTTAGGGAGTGATGAATTATGACAACTGTTATGAATAATATTACTAAAATATTTACAAGTGAAAAGGGAAGACAAAATTTTATAGTCATGTCGATGTTAACTTTTGGTTTGACTTCTGATACTATGGCTAATTTATTAGGTATGCCAACAGATGAGTTTCAAAAACAATACATTTGGACTAGTGAGTTAAATGATTCTTTATACAGAAGAAGCCAAAATATATCCAATACACAAGAAGAAGCAGTAGTTAAGTTTAAACACTTTTTTAGAAGACTTTGTTTAGCATATTTGGATAGAAATAAAGATTTAGTTAAAGAAACTTTGCATGAAATAAATGATTCTTTAGCTAGTGAAGTGTTAAAGACGAGAAAAAGTGGTAGACCATTAACGGATTATGAGTGTTTAACTATTTTAAAATACCAAATAAAGTATGCTTTAAGTATAACAACGACAGCACGAATATTTTCTGTTAATAGAGTTCTATATTCTCAAAGAATTGAAGAAATATTGGAACAATATCCAGAATATCGAAGCGCTTATGAAGTTTTGAGTGATTCGCATTTAAATAATTGGAAATATAACAATATTTCGGGAAGAAAATAATGAGTAAAGCGGTTTATATACATATTCCTTTTTGTAAGAGTATTTGCTCATATTGTGATTTTTGTAAGTTTGTTTATAATGAAAAGTGGGTTGGAGCATACCTAACAGGGCTTCGTAACGAAATAAAAGATAGATATATGGATGATCAAGTAAGGACAATTTATATCGGTGGTGGAACCCCTTCGGCTTTAAGTATTAAAGAATTACAAAGATTGTTTAAAATAATATCTATCTTTAAAACAGATTATTTAGAAGAATTTACTTTTGAATGTAATTTAAATGATATTACTAAAGAGTTACTAAGTTTACTTAAAAGTAATAAAGTAAATAGACTTAGTATCGGTATTGAATCATTTAATAAAAAAAATTTAGAATTTTTAGAAAGAAGTGCAGATTTTAAAGATGCAGAAGAAAAAATAAAATTATGCCGAGAGTATGGATTTAATAATATAAATATTGATTTAATGTATGCTATACCTGGAGAAACTCTTAATGATTTAAAAAAGGATTTAACTTTATTTTTAAAGTTAAATCCAACACATATAAGTACTTATAGCCTAATAATTGAAGATCATACTAAACTTGCTAATGCTAATACTAGTTACATTCAAGAAGAATTAGATTATGAAATGTTTAAAATGATTGAAAAAAGATTAAATGGAAGCAATCACTATGAGATAAGTAATTTTGCTATTCCAGGATATGAATCAAAACATAATTTAGTTTATTGGGAAAACGAAGAGTATTATGGTTTTGGTTTAGGGGCTTCCGGTTATATCGATGATATTAGATATCAAAATACAAAAAATTTAAAAGAATATCTTTTGGGTAATTATGTAGCAGAAAAAGAAATATTGGGTAAAAATGAAAAAATGGATTATGAAATAATGTTAGGACTTCGTAAGTATCAAGGAATTGATATTAATAAATTTAGAGAAAAATACGGAGAAGATATAGAAAGTGTTTATGATTTAAAACCGTTATTTAAAAATAAAGATTTAATTAAGAAAAAAGGACATATATTTATTAATCCTGAAAAAATGTATGTAATGAATGAAATATTAATTAAAATAATTTAATAAAATCACTATTTTTGGTTATCCTATAAATGGTGATTTTTTATGCTTTTAGACTTAGAAATTTTAAATGGAGAATTATCTCCCGTATTTGATATTTATAATGATGTTTATTCGGTTACCATAGATGAAGATACAACTAGTTTAGTAATGGATTATGAAGTTGAAGATGGCTATGTAGTAAATATTATTGATAATACAGGTTTAGAAGCTGGAGAAAATGAAGTATATATACAAGTTATTAAGGATGAAGAGATAAATACTTATACATTACTTGTTTATAAGGAAAGTAGTGAACCAGTATTTAATTATGAATATATTCCTGAAGGTGTTGAAGTAGAAGAAGAATTGCCGGAGTATGTTGCACCTTTAATTATTGGTTCTTGTTTACTTGTTATTTTAATAGTATTTTTACTTCTTTTTAAAAGAAGAAAAAGTTGATATAATAAATAGGGAGAGGATATAATATGAAATTAGATGGATGTGTTGCTGTTATAACTGGAGGTTATCTTGGAGCAGGTCGTGGTATAGTTGATACTTTTTTGAAGTATGGTGCTAAGGTAATTGTTTTAGATTATAATGAAAATGTAATAAATTTAAACAAGGAAAATATACTTGCTTATAATGTTGATATTAGAGATATAAAAAAAGTTAATGAGGCACTTGAAGATGCCATGAAAAAATATAAAAAGATAGATATTTTGGTAAATAATGCAGGTGTTTGTAAACTTATGCCATTTAGAGAAACTACAGATGAGGTAAGAGAAAAACATTTTGATATTAATATAAAAGGAACTTGGAATGTTACGAAGGCTTGTCTAAAGTATATGAGTGTTGGTGGATCTATTGTTAATATGTCGAGTGTAACAGGGGTAAATGTTGCAGATCCTGGTGAAGTCGCTTATGCTACAACTAAAGCAGCAGTCTTAGGATTTACTAAATCCCTTGCTGCAGAACTAGCATCTGATGGTATACGTGTTAATGCTATTATGCCAGGATACATTCATACACCGATGGTTGATGATATGGCTAAGGATAGTAATCCAAATAATCCTGATGCTGTAATTGATGGTATTGCTGCAGCAATTCCTTTAAAGAGACTAGCAACACCTTTAGAAATTGGAGAACTTGCAGCTTTTCTTTCAAGTGGTGAAGCAAGTTATATAACTGGTCAAGGGATTGTTATTGATGGCGGATCTACTTTACCAGAAACTATGACTATGGGTGTATAAAAAAAGACGGGTAGTAAATTAACCCGTCGATTTATATATCAAAGCATTTAATCGCTTTGATATTTTTATTATATGTAAAAATAATAAAAATATACAAAATTTAAGAAAAAAACTGCATTTATGCAGCTTTTTTACTCATAGTTCTTGCTTCTCTAGCACTTATGATTACTTTTTCCCCATTTATAGTTTTCTTTTGTAAATTTGGTTTTTGTTTCATCTTAGTTGCTCTTAAAGAATGCGATCTTCTGTTACCACTTAAAGGTTTTTTAGTAGTTACTTTTGTAGCCATTATTTTCACTCCTTTTCGTTACTTAAAGATTTTATCATTATATTTTATGTTTGTCAATTTTTTTCTTGGATAAATATTAAATGTGATATATAATATTTTATGAGGTATTGATATGTATGCACCACTTAAAGTAACAACTGATTATACACTTCTTAAAAGTTTGATTAAAATTTCTGATTTAATCAACTTTTTAGTGAGTAATAATATTAGTGCTTGTGCTATATGTGATGAAAATTTATATGGTTCTCTAGATTTTTATGAATCATGTTTAAAAAATAATATAAAACCAATAATTGGTTTAAGTATTATGTTAAATAATCAAGAATTATATTTATATGCTATTAATTATTTAGGATATAAAAATTTACTTAAAATAAATACTATTAAAGAAGAAAGAGAAATTGGTATAATTGATTTAGAAAAATATAAAGATAATATTTTAGCAATAATTCCTTATAAAAGTATTGATTTATATCGTAATTTAATGTTTTATAAACATATTTATATTGGATATACTAATGAATTTGAAAAAAATAATGCAAATATTGTTACTAATGATATAGTATATGTAAATGATTTAAGATGTTTAAAAATAGAAGATGTAAAATATTTAAATTATTTAGATGATTTAAGAAAAGAAGTAAGAATAGATTATTCTAATAATTATTATCAAATACCTAATTTTATAGATTTATCTAAGATAGATGAAATAGTTGATTTAATTAATTTGGAAATTCCTTATAATAAAAGATATATTCCGGAATATAAATCTAATATTGATGCTTATGCTTTTTTAAAAAATCTTGCTTTAAAAGGACTTAATAAAAGATTAAATGGACATGTAGAAAAAAAATATTTAGATAGACTTAATTATGAGCTTAAAGTTATTAATGATATGGGATTTGTAAATTACTTTTTGATTGTTTATGATTATGTTTTGTTTGCTAAGAAAAATGATATATTAGTAGGTCCTGGTAGAGGTTCAGCAGCAGGTTCTTTAGTAAGTTATTCAATTGGGATAACGGATATAGATCCTTTAAAATATAATTTGTTATTTGAAAGATTTTTAAATCCTGCCCGAGTTACTATGCCTGATATAGATATCGACTTTGATGCTAGTAAAAGAAGTATAGTAATTGATTATGTTAAAAAAAAATATGGGTATGATAAAGTTGCATTAGGACTTACTTTTAATACTTTAAAAAGTAAATTAGTAATAAGAGAAGTAGGTAAATTATTAAATATTGATAGTAATTTAGTTGATAAATTTGTTCATGTAATTGATGCTTCTAAAACTTTAAAAGTTAATTTAAGTAATGAATATGTAAAAAAATATTTAAATAGTTATAAAGAATTAAGAAAAGTTTATGAAATATCTTTACATCTTGAAGGACTAAAGAAAAATGTTTCTACTCATGCTGCAGGAGTAGTTATTTCAAGTATCAATTTAGATGAAGTAATTCCGATTCATATAAGTAATGGGGAACTTATTACTGGAGTTTCGATGGAATATTTAGAAAATATAGGTCTTCTTAAGATGGATTTTTTGGGACTTAAGAATTTAACAGTTATAGCTAGTATTATTAAAATGATTGGTAAAAATGTTTTAAATGATATTGATTTAAATGATTCTAATGTGTATAAAGTATTTAAATCCGCAAAGACGGATGGAATATTTCAATTTGAAACATCAGCGATGAAATCTTTACTTACTAAATTAAACCCTAATTCTTTTAATGATTTAATCGCTGGTGTTGCTTTAGGTAGACCAGGACCAAAAGAACATGCTAATTCTTTTATTAAAAGAAAAAATGGGGAAGAAAAAGTAACTTATATTCATCCAGATTTAGAGGGGATATTAAATAGTACTTATGGTATTTTAATATATCAAGAACAAATTATAGCTATTTTAGTAAAAATAGCTGGTTATAGTTTGGGAGAGGCAGATTTAATTAGAAGAGCTGTATCGAAGAAAAAAGAAGATGTTCTTGTTAAGGAAAAAGATAATTTTGTAAGAAGAGCAGTAGCAAGAGGATATAAAGAAAATATAGCAATTGAAATTTATAATTTAATAGTTAAATTTGCTAGTTATGGTTTTAATAAATCACACTCTGTTGCGTATGCTTTAATTGCTTATCAAATGGCTTATTTAAAAACTTATTATCCGGCTTACTTTTTTGTTCAAATGTTAAATGATTCTAGTAGTGATGCAAAAAATACCTATTATTTTGCTTATTTAAAATCACGTGGTATTAAGTTTTTTAAACCAAGTATTAATAATACTAATATAGATTATTTAATTGATGATAATAAACTTTTTATGCCTTTATGGATTATTAAAAATATAAGTGTTGAATTGACTAAGAAAATAATAGAAGTAAAGGGTAAGGGTTATACAGATATTTTTGATTTTGCTTATAAAACTAAAGATTTTATGAGTAAAGGTATTATGGAAAATTTGATTAGAGCGGGAGCTATGGATAATTTTTCCCTAAATCATCAAACTTTAATTAATAATATTGATGCGGCGATAAATTATGGGGCTCTTGCTGATCCTGATGGATTAATAGAAAAACCTTTAATAGTTGAATATAATGAGTATAATGCTGATATTTTAAGAAGTGATGAACTTGCTAGTTATGGCTTTTATATTACTAATCATCCAGCTAGTAAATTTTTAGCACCAGAATATATGAAACTTGCAACAATTAAAAATTATGCTTATAAAAAAGTTAAGTGTGCTGTAATAGTAGGAAAAATAAGTAAGATTAAAACTAAGAATAATGATGATATGGCCTTTTTTGTTGGTGGAGATGAAACAGGAGTTGCTGATTTTACAGTATTTCCTAAAATTTATGATTTATTTAAAGACATTAAAACTAATGATTTAATTATTGTTTTTGGTGAAGTGCAAAGAAGGTTTGACAAATATCAAATAATAGTTAATAATATAAAAGAGTTGGGTGGGTTAAATGAATGAAGAAGTAAAAAGATTTTTTGATAGTATTGGTTTTTCCGGTAATGGTTTTGAAACAACTACAATATCTAAAGTAGTTTTAAAAAAAGAAACACAATCATTTATTGTCTATATTAAAAATACTACAGTTATTTCTGTTAATAATGTAAATCAATTATTTTTATGTGCTAGTAATGGCATAAATGGCACTAAGAAATGTGAAGTAAGACTTATTTATGACAATGTGACATTTGAAGATATTAAATCTTATTTAGATTATTTTATTGATGAAGTGATTATAAGAAGACCTTCATTAATTGGACTAAAAAAAACAAGTATTGATATAGAGAATGATACATTATATTTTCATGTTTTAAATGAATTTGAAAAAAATGATTTATTATTTGAAAGTAAAGATTTAATTAACCAATTAAAGCGTTATGGTCTAGGAGATTTAAAAATAGAAATAGTTATAAGTGAAGAAATGCGTCATCAAGTCCAAGCGGAAATTGAACAAGATAGGACAAGTACGGTAGTAAAAAAAGAAGAGTCTCCGATAGTTATTCGGACGCATAAAGATGGTAATGTTGTTCAACTTAACAATATTTTGGGAGAAACACGTAATGTAATTGTTGAAGTATATATTTTTCAAAAAGAAGTGGTTGAACGTCAAGGAAAAAAGGGACCAATATTTATTTTAAATATGAAAGTTAGTGATAAAACGGATAGTTATTTAATGAAACTTGTACGTTTTGATGAAGAAGAATTTGTTAGTATTAATAAAAAACTTAATGTTGGTGATTGGTACCGGGTTCATGGTAACATTGAAATGGATACATATTTAAAACAAATGATTTTAAATGCTAAAAATATTGAAGCAATTCCATCAAAAGACATTAAAATTAAAGATGATGCAGAAGAAAAAAGAGTGGAACTTCATGCTCATACAATGATGAGCATGATGGATGGGGTAATTGATGCAGGCACACTTGTTAAATTCGCTGCAAAATTAGGTCATAAAGGAATTGGTATAATGGATCACAACTGCTTGCAGGCTTATCCCGATGTTTATAATACTTTAACTAAAATTAATAAAGGTAAAGAGGATAAAGATAAATTTAAGGCTCTTTATGGAGCGGAGTTAAATGTTGTTGATGTTGAGGCAAATATTGTATTTAAAAATAAAGAATATAATTTATTTGATCAAGAATATGTTGTATATGACACTGAAACCACAGGTTTAAATAGTGGAACTGATCAAATGATTGAAATTGGGGCAGTAAAGGTTAAAAATGATGAGATAATTGCAAGATTTGATGAACTTATTGCTTGTCCTACACCTCTTCCTAAAATAATTACAGAACTTACTAATATAACTGATGAAATGCTTGAGGGTAAAGATAGTGAAGAAAATGTAACTAAAAGATTCCTTGAATTTATTGGTGACTTACCATTAGTTGCTCATAATGCGCAATTTGATATATCGTTTATTACTAGTGCTGTTAAAAAATATAATTTAGGAGAATTTAATAATACAGTAATTGATACGATGGGACTTGCTCGTAATATGTATCCGGAATGGCGTAATCATAAACTTTCAACTTTAGTTAAAAATTTAGAAGTTGAATGGGATGAAGATAAGCATCACCGTGCAGATTATGACTGTGAGGGAACAAGCAAATGTTTTTATAAAATGCTTAATGAATTAAGACGACAAAATATTAAAACAACTATCGATTTGGAAGGTCTTGCTGATAAAGAAAATGCTATTAAGTTTGCTCGTCCTTTTCATATAACGGTTATTGCTAAAAATAAAGTAGGTTTAAAAAATTTGTTTAAAATAATTAGTTTAGCTAATACTAAATATTTATATAAAGGAAAAGAGCCAAAGATTCCTAGAACTGATTTGATGGAGTTAAGAGAAGGATTAATTATTGGTAGTGGTTGTATTAATGGTGAAGTATTTGAAAAAGGTGTTGGTTTATCAGAAGATGAATTAGTAGATATGATGAATTTTTATGATTATATTGAAGTTCAGCCAGCATCAGCGTGCTCTCACATAATAGGTTCTGATAAAAGATTTCATAATGTTTTAGAATATAATGGTTATATATCTAGACTTATTAAAACCGCTAAGAAGATGGGTAAACTTCCTGTTGCTACTGGTGATGTTCATAATCTTCGACCTGATGATTTAATATATCGAAAAATTATAATTAATCAAAAAGCTAATGGTAAAATTCATCCTTTAAACCATAGTGATATTGAAGTACCTAATATGTATTTTTTAACTACTGATGAAATGATGGAACAATTTTCTTTTTTAGAATCTGATTTACAAAAGGAAGTAGTTATAACTAATACGCAAAAAATTGCTGATATGGTAGAAGAATTACAAATTATTCATGATAAACTTTATACACCAATACTAGAAAATTCAGCAGAAATTACTAAAGATATGGTTTATAAAAAAGCCCATGAAATTTATGGTGATCCACTTCCTAAAAATATTGAAGAACGCTTGGAAGCGGAACTTGCTGGTATTATCGGTGGAGGGTTCGATGTAATTTATTTGATTGCTGAAAAACTGGTTAAGAAAAGTAATGCTGATGGTTACTTTGTTGGTTCTCGAGGTTCAGTTGGTTCATCACTTGTTGCTACCATGATGGGTATTACTGAAGTTAATGGTCTTCCAGCGCATTATGTTTGTCCAAAGTGTAAAAAGTCATATTTTGAAGATGAAAATGGGGAAAGCCTAGCTAGTATATATTCAAGTGGTTATGATATGCCTGATAGAACTTGTGAGTGTGGAACAAAATTAAAAAAAGAAGGACAAGATATGCCATTTGCTACATTCTTAGGATTTAAAGCGGAAAAAGTACCAGATATTGATCTTAATTTTTCCGGTGATAATCAAGCCGATGCTCACAATTATGTAAAAGTATTATTTGGTGAGGATCATGCATACCGCGCGGGGACAATTTCAACGGTTGCTGATAAAACAGCATTCGGTTATGTAAGAGGGTATTGTGAAGATAAAAATATTATTTTAAATAATATTGAAATAGAACGTTTAGCAATAGGTTGTACGGGAGTGAAAAGAACTACTGGACAGCACCCTGGAGGAATCATAGTAATTCCCCAATATATGGATGTATTTGATTTTACACCATATCAATATCCGGCGGATGAACCAGATTCAACTTGGTATACAACTCATTTTGATTTCCATGCTATTCATGATAATGTTTTAAAACTGGATATCCTTGGTCATGATGATCCAACAATGCTAAGATATTTGGGCGATACAACTAAAGTGGATATTCACGATATTCCGTTTGATGATAAAAATGTTTTAAGTTTATTTACATCACCAAAAGTTCTTGGTGTTACTGAAGAACAAATATTATGTAAAACTGGGACTCTTGGAATTCCTGAATTTGGTACAAACTTTGCTATAAACATGCTTTTAGAAATAAAGCCAACTCACTTTGCAGATTTAGTCAAAATTGCAGGGCTTTCTCATGGTACTAACGTATGGCAAGGTAATGTACGCGAGTTAATAGTTAATAATGTTGCATCATTTAATGAAGTTGTTGGTTGTCGTGATGATATCATGGTAAGTTTAATTAATTATGGACTTGATTCATCAAAAGCATTTAAAATAAGTGAATTTGTTCGTAAAGGAAAAGCTAAAAAAGAACCGGAAGCATGGTTGGAACATGCCGCATTAATGCGGGAGCATAGTGTTCCTGAGTGGTTTATCGAGTGTTGCAGGAAAATTGAATACATGTTTCCAAAAGCCCATGCCTGTGCTTATGTTATGATGGCATACCGAGTTGCTTGGTTTAAAGTATATTATCCGCTTTATTACTATTCGGCATTCTTTAGTATTAGAAGAAGTGATTTTGATGTTAAAGCAATGCTTGGAGGATACGATGGAATTAAAAGACGTCTTATTGAAATAAAAGAAAAAGGCTTTTCGGCATCTGCAAAGGAAAATGCAGTTGCAGATACTTTAGCAGTAGCTCTAGAAATGCTTGCTCGTGGTTTTCATTTTGAAAATATCGATATTGAAAAATCATTAGCTAAAACTTTTTATATCGATGAAGAAAATAAAGCTCTTTACCTACCATTTATGGCTGTTGATGGACTGGGAGAAAGTGTTGCCAATAAAATAGTGGAAGAAAGAGAAAAGAAACCATTTTATTGTATAGATGACTTTCAAACGAGAGGTAAAGTTAATCAAACAACAGTTAATAATTTAAAAGAACTTGGGGTATTTAAAAATATGCCTGAGTCTGCACAATTAAGTTTATTTTAAGGAGAGAAAATATGACAAATGAAGAAATATTAAATGAAATTAAAAGTACTATGCTTGATTTACATCCTTATATGGAAAATAGATTAAGTATATTACTTAAATATCCTAATCCTTCCATGGATATAACATTTTACTTTCATAATCATGGGACAACTATTATGTTTGCTGATGGTTTAGAATCTAAAAAGAATAGTATATCTAAAAAAATAGAATTACCTTTTATAGTTAAACCTGATTTAATAATTAATTTAATATCATTAATTTTACAAGACCATGATTATATAAGTAATTTAGTTAAAAGTAATGATACTTTAGTTATTGGTACTGATGTTGAACTTTCACTAGAAAATATTAATGGTATTTCTTGTGGAACAATAAATATTGAATTGGATTTACATAATTATCCTAATAATGAAGAATTATTAAATAATTATTATGATGCTATAGTTTGTACATTCTATGATCAAGTAAAAGGTATTCCATCATTTAAATGTCAATTAGAAAGTGTTAAAAATTTAACTAAAGAGGAAATGTTAAATATTTTAAGTAATTTAAATGAAGAAGAATTACATAAATTAATAAGTAATTTATCAGTTCCTGTGTTTATGAAAGCTTATCAAGGAAATAAATTAATTAGAAATAATCAAAATAAAAAGTTGACTTAAAAGTTAACTTTTTATTTTGATTTGATTTAATTCGACAAAAAAATAATTTGTTTGTGATAAAGTAATCCCTCGAAGGGAGTTTTTTATATGAATTATTACAAAGAAGTAGAAAGTTTAATTAAAAATAATGAAATTAATAAAGGTGTTCGTACCTTACAAGATAATAGTGAAACGTTGTATACTTACTGGAATATTGGAAAACTTATCATTGAAGCCCAAGGTGGTGAGGCAAGAGCTAAGTATGGTGATGGATTGATTAAAGATTGGGGAAAAAGATTGAGTGAGAAGTATGGCATAGGATATGATTATACTAATTTATCTAGAATGAGAGCACTATACATAGCGTTTCCAATATTTGGCTCGCTGAGCCAAGTATTGACTTGGACACATTATCGCTATATTTTACCAATAAAAAATCAAAATGAACGTAATTATTACATTAACTTAGTTGTTTTAAATAATCTATCAGTAAGAGAATTAAGGCGTGAAATAAAAAATAAATCATTCGATAGATTATCTTATGCTGATAAAGAAAATATTGAATTAATTAGTGATGTTAATACTCCACTTACAATTGAAGATATGATAAAAGATCCTATTATTTTAAAGATTGATAAAAATACAAATGATGTAAATGAAAAAGTCATCCATAAATATATTATTTCTTTACTTGAAAATAAATTTTTGGAATTAGGTACTGGCTTTGCTTTAGTTGGTCATGAATATAAAATAAAAATAGGCAACTCTTATAATTGTATCGATTTGCTATTCTTTAATACTGAACTTAATGCTTATATTGTTGTTGAAGTTAAGACAAAGGAATCAAAACCTCAAGATATAGGTCAATTAGAGTTTTATGTTAGGTATGTTGAAAAAAATATAAAAGAAAGTAATAACAATAAAACTATTGGAATACTTATAGTCAAGAAAAAGAACAAATTTGTTATTGAATATACAACAAGTAACGATATTTATGTTACTACCTATATGTTAACTTAATTTATAAAGGAGGTTTTAAAAAGTGAATTATTATAAAGAAGTTGAAAGTTTAATTAAACAAAATGAAATTAACAAAGGTGTTCGTACCTTACAAGACAATAGTGAAACTTTGTATACTTATTGGAATATTGGAAGACTCATCGTCGAAGCCCAAGGCGGAAAGAAACGAGCCAAGTATGGTGATGGTTTAATCAAAGCATGGGGACATAAATTAAGTGAAATATATGGAAAAACATATGATTCAAGAAACTTACGAAGAACTCGTTCATTTTACATAGAATTTCCAATTTGGGGTTCAGTGAACCCCAAATTAACATGGACTCACTATCGTTACATATTACCTATAAAAAATGAGAATGAAAGAAACTACTATATTAATAAAGTGAACTTTCACATTATATTAATCAAGTAATGGTTAATAATTTATCTGTCCGAGACTTAAGGCGTGAAATAAAAAATAAATTCTTTGATAGATTATCTTATGTTAAAAGAATAAAAATAACAGTTTATTACACAATAATTTTTACATTATGTAGTTATTTGTATTATTGATTAGTTTGCTTAAAATCAATCTTAGACAAAATATTTCTATTGACTTTTAGACAAATTTTGTCTAAGATTAGTATAGTAATGCTAGATGATAACTAGCAAATAAATTTATAGGTTTCGACATAATAATTGTAAACAGCATGATATAGTATAAAAAAGGATAGGTTGTTTATGAAAGATATAATTTTAAAATTTAAGAAAGATAAAAAGAATTTAGGTTTACTTTTAGTTGCAGGTATTACTCTTATTATAGTAACTCTTGGAGCAACATATGCATTTTTTCAAAATCAAGGAAGTGGTAGTGGAAGAATTGATACAAGTGTTATAACTGGTACAACAGATCTATTATCATTTAGTTTTGGTGATTTAATAAATATTCATGCAACAGAAGAAAACTTTGGTAAAAATATGGGAGATTTATCAGATAGTACAACAGGTACTGCTATATTAAAAGCTAATAATTCTACCAATGAAGCAAGTGCTACATATAATATATATTTGATAATAGAAGAAAATGATTTTGTTTATACATCAGATAATGGAACTCCGGAGATATTACTTAATGTAACGGATCCAAATGGTAACAAAGTTGAAAACATCACAGGATTAGTCCACTATGAAGATGGTTTTGATATAACAACTAGAACCGGTGGATTTTTACTTGTTCCTGATTATGAAATAAGGGCAACAGATGTAGAAACAGTTCAAGATTGGAATATTGAAGTAACATTAGTAAACTTAGATACAGACCAAAATGAAAATACAGGAAAAACATTAACAGGAAAACTATATATAACCCAAGATAAAATGAGTAGTTATGAATTAGCAGAAATAAATAATATAGAATCAACAACAACCTATAATAGTATAGATGCAACTCTTGATATAACTAATGGAAGTGGAACAGTAGAAAGATACTATTATG
>CALVUU010000047.1 GCA_944363655.1 uncultured Bacilli bacterium
ACAAGCATCACAAACAGCACTTGTGCCTACAACAATCAATGTCGTATTAACAAGCGCTGGAATATATGATGATGTCTAAAACTAAGATTAAACATATTCCTGCTCCTTTCTTTTTGTTATATGATACGCAATTAATTGTAATTTGTCAATTACTTTTTACCTATTCTTCAATTCGTAAGGAAACCTACGTTTTCGCAACATATATACTTTTTTTGACATGTTTTCTCCCTTTAGTGTTGACAATAGAAAAAATTCTAGTACACTAGTTGACAACAATATAAAAGGAGGATAATATGCTAAAACTTTGTAAACTTAATCAAGATAATGTCATTAGACAGATAAGTAAAGGTAATTTTGATAATGTTGCCATAAGCCAAAGTAATCTAGTAGATGATATAATATTATCAATGCAAAAAAGTGGAATACTACATTGGCTGGAAATGGCTGTTCCAGATAAACGATATGGGGCTAGTTTATCAACTAAATTAATTATTCCATTATCTATTGCTGCGAAAATGAAAATAAAAATGAGTGTTTCTGATATTCCTTATGCCATCCAAGACCATAGAGTATTAGCATCTTTAGGATATAACATTGTAGATACAGATGGTAATTTAAAAAATGGAATAATGAGCGAAGGAACAATAAGAAACTATATAAAAAAATTTACTGCTGATGAATTGATATTTACATACAACAAGGCTGTGCAAAAATATATAATGCCAAGCATTGATGCTTCCGCAACAATCCACATTTTAGATGCAACAGATTTAGAGGTCAATTTAAAAAATGAAAATTATGAAGATGCAGAAGTTACTAAAAATAAACATGGTGAGGTTTCTCGTGGATATAAATTAGGCACTATCCGTGGGATTATCGATGATGTGGGAATTATTGAAGAGATTTGCCTTGGAAGTTTAAAAACACATGACCTTAATTTAACTAGAGATATGATTATGAATTCAAAGGTATTCAAAAAGGGAGATATTTTAATCAATGACCGTGGTTTCTTAAATAGAGAACTCATAAACTTTTTGAAGAATGAACGTGGTGTTGATACTTATGTACCACTAAAAGAAAATATGACAATATTTCAAACTGCGATTACAGCTGCTCAAATGGAGAATAAATGGATAAAACATCCAACAAGAGAAAATCAAAAAATTGCCTTAGTTACTGACCTTAGCCCGTTCTGGGAAAGCAAAAACACAGATAATGACGTTCCCCTTAATGCCGCCGTAGTATGGGATACAGAAACTAACAAATACTTTGCTTTTGTAACAACTAACGTGAATGACTCTGCTAAACAAATTGTTTTAACATATGAATTACGTCCAGAAATAGAAGAAGATTATCGTCAATTAAAAGATTTTTGGCTACTAGACCATTTTAAAAGTACAAAACTAAATATGAATGCATTCCATATTATTACCGTCCTTTTTGGTTACTTATTCTTTCAAATTTTTACAACTAAACCAGAAGGTGAAAAGTATGCTAATAAGTGCTTACCAACAGTATTAAAAAATTATAATTCACAAGAATTTCCGTATTTGATTTTTTATGTGAAAAATGAATTTGGTATTTTATCAATTATGGAATTTTGCAAATTATATGCCGAATGTGATGAACGAGTCCGAAAAAAGCTGGAAACCGTATTTGAAATGGCGGCAAAAAAAAGAGGTTCTTAGGGAATAAATTCCTAAAAACCTCAAAAATTAAAACATAAATTTGATACGATAAAAGATAGTGCAATAACTCCAACCAATAGGTATATAGTTATATTTTTCCTTCGGGCATTTTTAATGATATTAGTTTTACTTGCAACCAATATAGCAATACAACAGATTGCTGTAATAATTAAGAATTCAATTGTTAATACAATCATTTTTATTATCTAATTTTTACATTATAAGTCTTGCTGTTAAAATTATATTGCATTACTAGACTTGCATTAGTATTACTTTCAATTTCTTGTGGTACTTCAACCATATACCAAATTTTTTTTGTTGTTAATGGGTCTATATCCATATAGAAACTATATTGACTTAATTCAGAGCCATCATCTTCTTCCATAACAGTAATAGCATCATATTTATATTTACCATCATATATTAATTTTCCTTTTGGTAATTTTTCACCAGCCAACAATTCAGTATCTAAATTTTTTATTACTGTTTTTAGCACTAAATATGTATTGCCATCACTAGCAGGAAAATAAGTATAGTAACTATCAGGGTTTGTTGGTTCAACATTATGTGTAAAATAACTTTCAATGAATGAAATGTTATAATTATCATCATATTGAATATTTTGACCTATTGTTACCTCAATACCCTTTTTATCTTCATTAGGTTTGGTAGAAGGTTCATTCTTGTTATCTGTCACATTACTATCTTTATTATTGGTATCTTTGTTATTAAATACATCACTGTAACTACATCCAGTAATAGTCAATAAAGTCAATCCACAAATCAAGATATACAATACCTTTTTCATATTACTTCTTATTTCCTTTCTCTTTTATTATTAGTCCAAGTGCGTATAAAATTAGAAAATAAGTTATATTATTAAAGGTTCCGCTTAATAATTGGTCTATACTATCTAATTCAATACTTAAATAGAAGTCAAACAAGAATTTTAAAATAAATAATATTAAAACTATTATTAAAAATGGACTACTAACAAGATTTTTAAACATTGATTTCATATCCTCATTCTCCTTTCACCATAATCATACCATACAATGGACGTTGTGTCCATATATTTTAGTGGACTAATTGTCCATAATAAAAGTGGGATGGTGATATGGATGAAACATAGTGACACCTACTACTTTGACATTATACGTCATAATATTAAAAAGTATCGTGAGGCTGCCAATCTTACTCAACAACAACTTGCCGATAAAGCTGGTATTACAAT
>CALVUU010000048.1 GCA_944363655.1 uncultured Bacilli bacterium
AAAAAATATTGTAACATTTTCCCTTAAAATTGCAAAAAAAAACTGAATAATATCAGTTTCTTAGAATGTAACATTTTTGCTTAAAATTAAATTGTAAAAGTGTAACATTTTCCCTTAATAGTCACAATATAACTGCTAATTTTTTATAAATTTGACAAACTCCTCCATAAATGTTAAAATAGCACACAAAAAAAGGGGGAAATTATGGAAAAGAAACATGAATATTTTTTAGAAGTTCCAGCTCAAAAAGTCAATGGAACTACTTTAGTTGATGCTGATTTTTTAATTCGTCTTATAGATTTTAGCAAAGAATTAGAAAAAAGTATCACTTCTACATCTTTTAAAGAGGAAGTAAGAAGAATATGGAGCGATTGTCTAGTTCATGGCCCAAGACCTTGGGAAAACAAAGATACCATTATTGGTGAAGCCTTAATGGTCGACTACCCATTTGATAAAAAAAAATTAGCTAGTCATGCTGAAGAAATATATAATCTTATTTCTTTAGTCCATACTGCTACCACTTATGAAGGATTGAAAGTTTTAGATAATGGTGAAAAATGGAGCGAGCTACGCCAACCAGTAAGTTTTCTAATGGCTCTAGGCAATGCTTTAAAACTAATTGACTTCAAAAACGACCGAACAATTTGGAGCGAAGAAGAAAGCAAAAATCCTGAAATTATTTTTACACTAAAATAAGCCGCAGAAATGCGACTTGTTTTTTTATGTTGATAACTCGCGGCCTCCGGGCGGATTAAGAGCCGCCGGCGGAGGCTTAAAGGTCATCACACTGCAAGGCGATATGGATCGCTTGAAGTTCCTGTTCCTCCTTCTAATTGGACATTAGATTCTAGATAAAAGACCGGTCTAGCGGCATACCCGCTGAAAGCGTCGCCGTTGCTCAAGGAGCCGCGGTAGTACACAATAAACACGGAGAAACTGGCCGACGAATACGGAGAAATTGTCCATTCATAAAGCCCCATATACAGCCAATTATTTGCTGTTATTGTTGAATTGTCATAATCATATAAATCATTTGTCCACGCATCGGGACTTGCGGCATAGCCATAATCGCTTGGATACATTAAGCCTATTTCATCTCTATATGTAGTTGGGTTACTACCATATCCCGCATTATTTCTTTCTCCATCATAAAATGCTTTGGCTGTATTATCCCTTGAAGTCATTCCTCCCAGATGCCATGTTGTTTCTGCTATTAAGTTTTGCCATGTTGGACCTAAATAATTCCAATAATTGGTAGATTTATTGTATTAAATTCACTTGTTGTCCAGTTATTTGATCCATACGTACTTACACTTGTATCATAATTCCATCTATATCCTGCTATTGTACTTGTATCCATACTTCCTTTATAATTTGAAGTTGATTGATTATATGTTCCATAATAATCTCCGTTTGTTCCCAACATTTCACTTGTTGCATAATCATATTTTATTAATTTTACTTGTCCATCAAATACACCGATGATTCTATATAAATCATCATTTGAGCATGTTTCTTCATCTGAGCCAAAACATACATAATTATTTGGATTTGCTCCCAAATATCGGTATGAATAATCTTCTGCATCGAGTACAGCGAGTTCCATTGTTCCGCTACCAACATTAATCATTATAACTGAGGAATCTCCCATAACTGCTGCATAGCCATTACACGATTCTTGGGATACTGCTGTTTCATTATCATTATATACAGGAATACCACTAGTTGTTTCACATACACTATTAACACTATCCCATGTTACTTCTTCAACTTGTCCTAATTCTACACCTTCAGTAGTTAATGTAGCATCTATATACATTCCCATGCCATAATAAACATTTTGACAATCTTCTGCATTTGTTGACGGAGCGCCATCAGGAAAACTTAACACTTGATTACCTTCAAACATGCAATATTCATTTTCACTAGTATATGTGCCATTATGATAATATAACCCATTTGATTCCGGATTTTCTTCATTATATAACCTTGCTATATCGCATGCCATTGTGCCTGGTTCACATATTTCATGATAATTTTTTTCATCTTTACTTAATATTATCTCGGCATCAAGTGTACTTCCACCATTTTCTGATTGATTAGTTGTTAAATTTATAAATGTTACTGTAAATATCCAGTTTTGTTCCGTTGCATCCGTACTTGAATTAGATGTTATTTCATAATTGCTTGCTATATTAATTAAACCACTTTTAGTCGTTATATCAAAACCACTTACTTCACTTCCATCAGCATTTTGAGCCGTTACATAACTAAGCCCACTTACTTCTGTAACTGGTTGACCTGTTGGATCTGTTATAGTAAGTACTATCTCTGGTTTATAATCTTCTGTTGTATAAGTATAATTATTAGATCTTATATTAAAATATACATAGTAATTAAACGTTGCTATATCATTAGTTGAATTAGCAAGTAATGTCGCTGTACCTGTTGCTGTATCAGAAAGTCCTCCACCACCTTCAACTACATTAAACTGAGTTGGATTTAAATTTATATCTTTATCTACACTAAACTGCAAGTTATCTGTTGTATCAGCAGTAATATTTGCATTACCTATTGCTCCATCTGATATTTGTCCAACTACATAAGCAAGAGTTATTCCAATAAATACTACTAAAACACTAATAATTATAATTAATCTTTTTTTCTTATCATTTAATTCTTTAAACTTTAACATAAAATAAACCTCCAACTAAAGTATAACATGTTGCATTTACCTTCGATTCGTAAAGTAAAATTTTTTTATTAAAAAGCGAGAGCATAAAACTCTCGTTATTATTTTTTAAATCTTTGTATCAATCCATATATAATTTCCTTTTCAGATTGACTTAAATTACTAATGTCTACCATTTCTCTATTATCCAACCCTAACAAATAGTCAGTTGAAACCTTATACAACTTTGCTAATCTAATAAGGTATTGAGTTGAAGGAAAAGAATCACTCATTTCCCAACTATTTATAGCAGAGCGAGTTAATCCAACTAATTCTGCTAATTCTGCTTGAGTAAAATTATTATCTTTTCTAATATCTCTTAATCTTTCACCAATGTTAACATCAGTATAAAAAATATTAGTTTTTTGGTTTTTACCACCACTAATTAAAATATCTCCTCGTGTTAATTGCTCCTTTCTAGCTCTCAATATTTTGGCCTTATTAATTTTTTCGTCCTTATCAATTTCCATTTTTGCCTCCCGTTCTGTCAAAAATGACGATTTATCTTGACATTACAATTATATTATAGTATAATCTCCATGAAATTTCAATAAAAAGAGGGTTTGGTATGATAAAAACATGTAAAGTAAATCAAGAAAATGTCATTAGACAAATAACAAATGGGGTTTTTGATAAGGTCGCAATAAGTGAATCTAATCTAGCAGATGATATTATAATATCTATGTATGACCAAGGCATATTATCTTGTATTTCCGATTCTTTAAAAGATAAACGAAAGGCAAATTCATTTGTTCCATACGAATTAATTTTTGCACTTGCAATAGCCTCAAAAATGAAGGTTCGGACAAGTATAACTGACATTCCTTTTGCTATAACAGACCATAGAGCTCTTGCAAGATTGGGTTATAATATAGTCGACTCTAATGGAAGTTTAAAAAAAGGAATTATGGAAGAAGGCTGCGTTAGAGCATTATTAAGAAAATATAACTCTGAAGAATTTTTTTCAGCGTACAATAATACTGTGCAAAACTTTATTATGCCTAAAATTAATGCTAACCCCACAATTCACATTCTTGACTGTACTGATTTGGAAGTTAACTTCAATAATTATAATTATGAAGGTTCAGAAATAGCTAAAAATAAAAATGGTGATAACGCTAGAGGATATAAACTAGGAACAATTAGAGGAATTTATAAAGATACTGGTATTATTGAAGAAATATGTTTTGGAAGTCTTAAAACTCACGATTTTACTTTAACCAAAGATATGGTTATGAATTCCAAAGTGTTTAAAAGAGGTGATTGTCTAATCAATGACAGAGGCTTTTTAGACCGTGGAATTATAAATTATTTGAAAAGCGAAAAAGGCGTAGATACATATGTTCCTCTCAAAATCAATATGGAAGCTTACAATATGGCCGTTAATATTGCACAGGCCAACAATGAATGGGAAAATCATCCATCACGAGATAATCAAAAAATTACTCTTGTAACAGATTTAGGAGTATATTGGGATGGAAAAGAACCTCAAAAAAACGTAGATATAAATGCGGCTGTTGTTTGGGATACGACTAGTGATAATTATTTTGTTTTTGCCACAACTGATACAAGTAAAAATGCTAAACAAATCGTTAAAACTTATGAATTGCGGCCAGAAATAGAAGAAGATTATAGACAATTAAAAGATTTTTGGTTGCTTGAAGACTTTAAGAGTACAAAACTTAATATGATTGCATTTCACATTGTGACTATTCTTTTTGGATATCTATTTTTTCAAATATTTACTACTTTGCCTGATGGTGAAGAATATTCTCACAAATGTTTACCAGTTATTCTTAAGAACTATTATGTTAAAACATTTCCATATTTAATCTTTTATGTTGGAGATGAATTTGGAATTTTATCAATTATTGAATTTGCAAAACTATATGCATCCTGTGAGCATCGAGTCCAGAAAAAACTTGAGGATATTTTTGGATTAGTACAAGAAAAAAGGAAACATTAAGCATATTCCCTTTATAAACACTATCTAAATTCGCAAACACAACGGTCTTCTAATATGCTCCAACTACATTTATAAAATGCGTTTGATTCGCTACGACATGCTTCATATTTTAGATCCACATCATCGGAAGTATCAGAAATGTCAATGTTATCTATAACAAAGATTGTTAGACTCAACAAAAGCCATGCGCCTAAACTTCCAACTATTTACTTTTAAAACATCAATAATAATGGGCATTACTTTATTATTCCTTTCTTTAGTGGAGCAGTAAGGGCATTTTTTAACATTATCATTTATTTTTTTACCGCATTTTTTACATTTAGTTAAAGACATTTTATTCACCTTTTAATTTCTTGGAAAATTATTTCTAATATCATGTAATATTTGTATAATTTCCGCTAAAGCAAAGAAAAATACAGCAGATACACCACAACTTAACCAACTAATAAGCATAGCAACATAATTAAAGTCGTTTCCACCATACTCATAAATGTTTTGACCTAAAATAATTCCTCCAACAAATCCAACAACTAGAATACTCCATCCTAAGATTTTTAACGTATTTGCAACTAGGTTTTTATCACCGCTTACTTCCGTTTCAGCGCAAAACGGGCACCCTTTTTCTGGATTGATCAAATAATACATTCTCCCACATTTTTCACATCTTATTTTTGACATATCTATACTCCTTTCATTTTTTGTTATCTAATTAATTATTTATTGCTGACATAACTCGCTCAACGGATATTTTTGCATTGTCATCTTGTAGTAACGATGGATAGTCTTCTTGAATTATTTGTGCAGATATTTGTTCTATATAATCATCACTATCCCAATCATCTGAACTTCCGCCATAAATGACTTCTCCACTTTGAATCCCGTATAAAATTACGTTTCTTGTGCTTCCACCAAAACTATTTTCTCCTGTAACATCAAAGTATATTGCCATATCACCATCATTTACGGCACTCATATCTCTCCATCGTATATCAAATACTTGTAATGAGTTGGGGTTTTTCAATTTATATTTGTAATCATTTAAGCATTTAACCGCCATTTGCTCTTCATAAGTCAAAATAATTTCTTCTTTTTCAATATTATTGTTATTGTCTATAAAAATAAATGCTATACTACCTGCAATAACTACAAGTAACAATATAATTGAAATAACTACTATAATAAATTTCTTGCTTCCTTTTTCTTTAAAGCCACAATAAGGACATTTCTTAGCAGTATCGCTTATTTCTTTCCCACATTCTTTACATTTGATTAAAGCCACGTTTACACTCCTTTCTATTTATAATTATACCACAAATTCGAACCATCAGCGCATATAATTCTAACCAATAGTTTGAAATAATATTGTCAGGTGGATTATGAATAAGAAAAAAATTAATTTCCACGATGATTACTACTATTATGATATTGTTAGAAAAAATATTAGGAAATATAGAAAATTGGCTAATCTAACGCAACAAGAATTAGCTGATGAAATTGATGTTTCGATGCATTATATTTCCCAAATTGAAAGTGCCAAACCTAACAAATATTTTACATTAGTAATCATAGGTAGAATCGCTGATGCTTTAAATATTGATATAAAGCAATTATTTGATACTATCGAAGAATAACATAACTAACTATTTTATGTTATTTTTTTATTACTATTAAATCTAATAAACAACCGATAAATATTATCTACATTTTCTTTAGGCTCATTTTTACTAAAATTAATTGATATGGGTGAGTAAGGATAGTTCCTGACATAAATTTTCAAACACATACAGTCGTTTTTAATTAACTCACAGTCTATTATATTTTTAGTTTTAAACTTTCTTACATCCGGAAATTCTATTCTTTCAGTCGAAGTAAAATACGTTTGATAAATAAGTACATTATCTTGCTTTTCATCAATAATAACATTGCCTAAAGACACTAATAAATTTTTATATTTGAAAACTTGCCCAAACGGATAACTAATATACTTACTTTTAATACAACTTGCCATTTGGTCTTTGATATATTCTAAAAATAAAAGTAACTCTCTATCAGACGGTTTGACTTTAGCATCTTGCATCAAATACATAACCAAGCAAATATAACATATAACTGCAAAAGTTAGTATTCTAAAATCGCTAATACCAACATATACACAATAAAAAAGCCAAAAGAATAATCCAACAACAAACAATACTATCAAAACACGCCTCACACTTCACCTCCCTCTTTTGTATCATTATACCTCAATGTTGATAGTCTGGCAACATACATATAGTTATAAAAATGGGAAAATATATGTATAAGGTGAATGTTATGAAAGTTGATAAAAATAGTGATGATTATTGTTATTATCAAGCAAGAATAAATATTAAGAAATATCGCCAAAAGGCAGGTATTACTGCTCAAGAATTGGCTGATAGAGCAGATTTTTCTCATCAATTTATTAGAAGTTTAGAAGCTTTAAAGGTTACTAAACGCCCTAGGCTTGATAGCCTTGCTAGAATTGCTAAAGCATTAGGCATTGAATTAAGACAACTATTTGATGATGTTGATTAAAACAAAAAAAGAAGTCAAATTTTAGAAAATTGGCTTCTTTTAACTAATAATAGTTTACTTTACGAATCGAAGTTGCATTTACTTATTTTGTTGAATTCTATCATACTATTTAATTATTCTATTTGCTAGTTTTAAACTAGCGTTACTATAATTAGTTTAAAAGAAATATTTCTAAAAGTCAATATATGCTATCAGGCTATACAAGCTTTTTGTAAAATATATAGTCTAAAGTTTATTTTATGTTAAAAAAAGAAGAACTAATTCTTCTCTAGGTTTTCAATTGCTTTTAAAATACCAATTTTTCCATATTCATAGGTAAGTCCGCCTTGTAAATAAGCGACATATGGTGGACGTATTGGGCCATCACAAGATAGTTCAATGGATGAGCCTTGTGTAAATGAACCTGATGCCATAATTATTTTATCATCATATCCTGGCATATCAGAGGCTTGTGCTAAAGCATTAGCATCTATAGCACTTCCTTTTTGAATACCTTGCACAAATTTTATTAATTTATTAGAATCATTAAATATTATAGTTTGAACAATATCTGCCCTTTCTTCATTCCATTTAGGGCTTACTTGATAACCTAATTCTTCAAGTAAACATGCTGCAAGCACCGCAGTCTTCAAACTACTAGCAACAACTGATGGTGCGATATAAAGTCCTTGAAAAAAACTTTTAGTAGCCCCCAAACTTGGCCCAACTTCTTTGGCTTCTCCAGCAACGTTTAATCTTTCGCTACATAAATGAATTAAATCACTTCTACCTACTATATAAGCGCCATTCGATGCAATTCCTCCCCCTAAATTTTTAATAAGAGAACCAACACAAATATCAGCTCCCACTTCTATTGGTTCTTTTTTAGAAACAAATTCACAATAACAATTATCTACCATAATAATTACATCTTTATTTACTTCTCTTATTGTTTTTATTACTTTTTCTAATGCATCAATACTTATGCTCTTACGAAGAGAATAACCAATAGATCTTTGAATTTCAATTACTTTAATATCATTTTTAGCAATTCTACTCTTAATACTTTCATAATCAAAATCATTATTCTTTAAATCTATTTGTTCATACTTTATATTAAATGATTTTAAACTACTAGGATTATCATTAAAACCTATTACAGAATCTAGGGTATCATATGGTTTACCAGTAATAGATAAAAGTGTATCTTTAGGTCTTAAAAGAGCAAAAAACGCTGTACTTAAGGCATGAGTTCCTGATATAAATTGATTACGTACTAAAGCATCTTCAGATTTAAATATATGAGCATATACTCTTTCTAAAGTATCTCTTCCTATATCACCATAACCATATCCCGTTGTACTATTAAAATGTATTTCACTTACAGATTCACTCCAAAAAGCATTAAGAACTTTTTGGCTATTAAAATAAGCTACTTCATCTATTTTTTTAAATATTGGTTCTATCTTTTCTTCAACATTTTTTAAATCAAACACACTTACCACCATCCACTCTAATAATTGTATCATTTATATAACTAGCAGCATCACTTGCTAAAAAGAAAACTAAAGTTGCAATTTCTTCAGGATCAGCAAATCTTTTTAAAAGAATTTTTTCTATTTCACACTTCTTAAAATCAGGATTTAAATTACTAGTCATATCGGTATTAATCCATCCTGGAGCAATTGCATTAACCCTTATATTAGGAGCCAAATACTTTGCAAAATCATGAGTTAGAGCAATAACTCCAGCTTTAGATGCATCATAATCAATTGATTCAATATAACCAGTATCAAAGGCATTTGTACTGGTTATATTGATAATAGATCCAGTATCAAATAAATCTAGTGAATATTTAGTAACTAAATAAGTTCCTAATAAATTTACATCTACTACACTCTTAAATTCTATAGAATCTTTACTTATTAAATCATTATCTAAAGAAATACTTGCATTATTTACTAACACATCTATTTTAGGATATTTAGAAATTATGTTTTGAAACATATCTTTTACTTCTTCTTCATTAGATATGTCGGCTTTAATTAACATTACATTTATAGAATAATTACTTTCTAATTCTTGTTTTAATTTTTTAGCAAGAATATCAGAAGTATTATAATTAATTATAATATTATAATTATTTTGAGCAAATATTTTACTAATAGATGCTCCAAGACCTCTAGATCCTCCAGTAACCAAAACTGTTTTACGCATTAAAAATCACCGTCATTAATATAACATTTTTTTGAATGAAAAAAAAGAATAACTTACGTTATTCACTAATAATTATACCATTTTCATCAAAGCGATAATGAGGCATAATAAATTCTTCTTTTTTTACTTCTTCTTTTATTTCATCATTTGCAATTAATTCATTTACTTGCGCATCAGTTTTAGCAACTATATCATCATCTAAAGTTTCCGGTTCAATAGAATCAAATATAGAATTTGGTACATCATCGATTATTTCAAGTAAATCAGGACTACTTTTTTCTTCTTGATAATCACTTTCTTTAGGTATATCTTCTTCATTTAAAAATTTCTTATTCATTATGTTAAAAGAATCATCCTTATATCCTTTAAATAAACATGTAGTTATATCTTCATGATTAAAAGATATTAGATTATTTTTTAAAAGTAATCCTTCAGGATATAAGCAACCGATATAATCATATACTTCAATCATATCGTTATATTCTACTGAATAATATCCAATAATCATTATTTTTTTATCACTACTTTTTAAATTAACAATTGACCCAATAGGTAAATATTTTTCTTCCATAATTTATCCCTCTTTATTCTAATCTATTTCTAAAATAATTTTAATACATTAATAGTTTAAAGTCAATTGGTTAAAACATTTATTTCTTTCTATGTTAATTCTCAAAGTAATGGAAATTTTTTAAAATTAGTTTCCATTACAATGAGAATAAGTGTTTCCATTACTTTGAGAAGTCATTTTTTTATAAAGTTTGACATAATTATGTTTTTAGTCTATTATATATAGCATTTGACGGGGGGATACTAATGAATAGTAAAGATTTTTATTTAAAAGTACGATATTTATGGAAAGATTGTATAGCCCATGGACCTAGGCCTTGGGAAAATAAGGATAATATTATTGGGGAAGCATTAATGGTCGATTATCCATTTGATAGAAATAAATTAATATTACATATAAGAGAAATTTATGAACTCATTTTAATGGTTCATAAAGCATCTACTTATGAAGATATGAAATATCTTGATAATGGTGAAAAATGGAGTGAAATACGCCAACCAGTTAGTATGCTTATGGCTTTAGATAATGCTTTAAAATTAGTAGATTTTACTAAAAGCCGTACTGATTGGGATGAAAAAGATAAAAAAAATCCAGAAATTTCATTTAATTTAAATTAAACTCAAAATAGGCTAAAACTCATTATATGATGAGTTTTAGCCTATTTTTTTATTTTATCATGTTATTAGTCAAGATAAACGATATGGATTTTCTTGTGTTCCAAGCCCTGAAACATAAACTACGTTTGAATTTAAATAAAATACTGGCTTAGATTCCGCAGTGTAAAAAGAACCATATAAATTACTGAATCCTCTAATTAGGCTCCATGCAAATTGCTGATTACCTGTATACCTTGTAATTACCCAAGTTCTAAAACTCGTATATAGCCAATTAACAGAAGTAGTACTTTGAAATTCACTTAATTTCAAATTCCAATTTTTAGGGTCAGAAGCATATCCATAATCACTTACATACATTAAGCCTATTTTCATTGTTTCTTGATATCCATTTTGATTTAATCCTACTTCATCATTATAAATAGTTTGGGGAATACCATCACCTTCAGATATTCCTCCAACACGCCATGTAGCATTAGAAATTTTTGATTGCCACGTTGAACTAAGTGTATTATAAAAATCAACATTTAATGTAGTATATATGTCTGGCTTAACATTAGCACTCCATTCATTAATATTTGTTGTATCCCAAGCATAACTTCCATAGCTTACATTTTTAATCAATTTAAGTTGATTATTAAAAACTCCAATAATTCTGTATAAATTATTTGATGGGCAAGGAGTAACATCCGAACCAAAACAAACAAAATTATTCGGATTTGCTCCACTAAAGCGATAGCTATTATCTCCTGCTTCAAGCGAACCATATGTTCCTTGACCATCATGTAAGTATATTCCTTCCGAACCATCTCCATTTGCAGAATGATAATTCTTTATACAACTTGCCAAATTTGCTCCACTTGAACAAGTATCTGCCAATGTTGGATTTTCAGTCGTTGCACTTACTGTTTTTTGTGTAGAAGAACGTCCAGCTGTATCTGTTACATATACTTTGAAGTTATATGTAGTTTCTGCGCTTAACCCTGTAAATGTATAACTACTACTGGTACTATTTACCCATGTAGTACCATTATTACTTGAATAATAATATCTACTTATATTATTACTTCCTCCACTTGCACTTACATTTATAGTTATACTATCACTTGTTATATTACTTGCTGTTACATTACTTACACTAGGATTTACATATGTTGTTGCTTGTGTCCTTGTTGCAACAGTTGAAGTTCTTCCATTACTATCTGTTACATATACTCTTAAATAATATGTTGCTCCTGGAGTTAATCCACTAAAGGTATGAGTGTTACTACTTGTTGTTGTATAATTACTTCCATTATCTCTTGAATAATGACAACTTACTATACTTCCATCTCCAGGTGTAGCATTTACACTTACTGTGATACTATTTGTTGTTGCTGATGAACTTATATTTATCGTTGGTAATCTATATGTATCTGTTCTTACTTGTAATGTATATACATTTGATTCTCTATTATCACTATCAATGGCTTTGACATTGATAGTATAATTTGTATTTTCTGATAAATTACTAAATATATTACTTGTTTGATACGCTCCATTATTAATTGAATATTCATAATGGTCTATTGTATTTGTTCCATTTGTTCCACTTGGAGTTAATGTTATACTATTCCATGTTGTACTTGCATTTACACTTGTTACTACTGGTAATATATATACTTCTGTTGTTATAGCCTCATAATATTCTGTTGATTCATATCCTTCACTATCTACTACTTTTATTCTTATATCATATTCCGTTGTATCTGTTAAATTTGTAAATGTATAGGTATTATTACTTGATTCTATCCAATCATTTTCATTTATCTTATACATGTATTTAGTTACATTATTACTTCCACCACTTGCATTTACATTTACTGTGATACTATTTAATGTAACACTATGTGTTACATTATCTATTGTTGGATTTACATATTCATTTGTTGTTACATTTGTTTCATAAACATTTGATTTTATATTATTGGTATCTACTACATAACTATATACTTTATATTCAGTATTTGATTTTAAATTGGTAAATTCATAATTAGCTTCATTACTTTCTATAAATTCTACTGCATCTATACTTCTTGTATTATTTACTTCTTCTATTCCATAATAGTATTTATCAATCCTACCACTACCTACTTTTACATCAGGTGTTACTCTTATACTATTATATGTTGTTGTTGATTCTATATTATTTATTTCTGCTAGTTCATAACTACTCATTTTATCTTGCGTTATATATAGTTTTCCTGTTAATGTTTTATTAGTATTTGCTTGTTGATCGGTATCTAAGTTTACTAGTGTTACTTCAATATTCCAATCTTGTATTGTTTCTTTTGTATTTGTTGCACTTATTTCATAATCAGGAACAAGTAAGAAACCTCCAGTTCTTGTAGTTATATCAAAACCGTCTTCATAATGGACTAAACCTGTGATATTTTCTACTTTGTTTCCATTTGGATCTGTTACATTAAGTAATATCTCCGGAGTTCCATTATCTGATGTATAAACAAAATCATTATCTTCTATTATTAAATATATATTATATGTAGCATCCACATTACTTGTTGTATCACCTGCTCTAAGTAAAGCTGTACCCGTTGTACTATCTGATAAATTACCCATATTCTCACCAAAATTATCTTGGTTAGCTTGGATATATATTGAATCACCAAAATTAAATGATAATAGATCTGTTGACCCTGTTATAACACTCGTATCAATAGTTCCACTACGATCACCTTGCATAAAGAAGTATGCATAGGTTGCCCCAATGACCATACTTAAAAATGTAATTGTTGCTATAATTAATAATATTTTATTCTTTTTATTCATATTTCATCCACCGTTTACAACATATCTATTGTTATACAAATAATACAACACATGTGTTCACAAGTCAACACTTATGTTGTAACAAATGATATAAAGTTAATGGTGATAATATGTATTATACAGAAAGATTACAGTGGGTAAGAGATTGTAAAAATATAACACAAAAAGAACTTGCGGATTATTTAGGTATTAAACAACAACAATATGCAAGATATAAAAAAGGTGTAAATATAATGCCTATAACTTATTTACCTAAAATATGTAAGTATTTAGATGTATCTGCGGATTATATTATTGGTTTAAGTGATGAAATGAAACCAATTAAAGAAAAACAAGACTAAAGAGCTTTTATTTCTCTTTTAGTCTTGTTTATTTTATTTTCAATATTTACCCTTTGTACGATAAATAACATAATTATAGCATTTACTGTAAAAGAACCACCATAACTTAATAAAGGTAATGGTACACCAGTTAAAGGAATTAAAGCAAGAATTCCTAATAAATTAATTAAAATATGTAAAGTTAAAAACCAAAATGTACCATAAGCTAGAACACTACAACGTAAATTTTCTGATTCTTTAGCTATTTTTAATATTCTAAATAACATGATACCATAACAAGTAATTAAAAATATACCAAATAATAAACCTAGTTCTTCAACAATGATTGGAAATATAAAGTCAGTATGACTTTCTGGTAGATATAAATATTTTTGGGTTGAATTACCAAGACCTACTCCAAATAAACCCCCATTATTAATAGCAATAAAACCATTACATACTTGATATCCAGTTACTTCTGTATATCTTGAACAGGGATTTCTAAAGTTAAGACGATCCATTTGCATACTATTTAGTAAATCACTACCGGAATATAAAATAACTATAACAGCAATAACTAAACCTATTGCTAAAACTTTAATTATTCTAATCATGTTGTTTTGTACCATAGGAACACTAATAAAAGTTAAAAAGACAATACCAGCAATTATGGCAGCACTACCTAAGTCGGGTTGCATAGCAACTAGTCCTGCCACAATTGCTCCGAAGGCTAATGGAACTAAATAAGCATAGATATTTTTAACTTTTTTATAATGCAGTTTATTATAATATATAGCAGAAAAAACAATTAATACGGATTTAGCAAATTCACTAGGTTGTAAACTAAAAAAACCTAAATCATACCAACTTACAGCATTATTAGTCATTTTACCATTAATAAATAAAAAAGCTAAAGATAATATAATAGCAATCAACGCCGGCCAGACTAGAAATTGGTAAGTTCTAGTAGGTAGTTTAATAATAATAGTAAGACCTACTATTAAAGATACTCCAACAAATATAGCTTGTCTTATAAAAAAATGGTATGGAGCATAGCCATATCTAACTACACTAGATACGCTAGATGCACTATAAATCATTACTAAACCAACGATAATAAAAAAAATAGTTAATATAAAAAGAGGTATATCCATCTTTGAAAATAACTTACGCATAAATATTCTCCTAAAATAATTTTAACACAATATCTAGAAATTTCATTATTTTTTTAATTTTTTAGGTAATTTTAATGTCAAAAAATGACCATGTATAATAAATTATAATAGATAAGGAGGTATATATATGTATTATTATGGAAATAACGGATACTATGGTGGAGGTTATGGCGGATATGGATATCAAAATCCATGCTGTGGCTCTTATGCTGGTTATACTAGTGGCTATGGTATCGGTGCTGCTATTTGGATTGTATTATTTATTTTACTAGTTATCATTTTAGGGGCTGGATGGTCTTGGAATAATAACAACAATTAATAAACTTTAGGAGCGCAGCTCCTTTTTTTGCATTTTTTCTCGTTTTTTGATACAATATCTGCGGTGATGCAAATGAAACTACCAAATATTAAAATATTAGATGAAAAACATAAAATATTACATCAAAAAAGTAGTGATGTAACATTTCCAGTAAGTATGGAAGACCGTAAGTTAGCAGCAGATACAATAAAATACTTAGAAATGAGTCAAGATGAAAAGATTGCAGAAAAATATAACTTACGGGCTGGTATGGGTATGGCTTTCGTACAACTAGGTAAATTAAAAAGAATATTTGTTATTGCTAATGAACGTGAAGATCATACCTTTGAAGAATATGTTATCATTAATCCCAAAATTATTAGTAAAAGTGAAGAGTTAATTTATGTTGGTGAGGGCGAAGGATGTTTAAGTGTTAATCGTCCAGTTGAGGGAATCGTTCCAAGACATGCTAGAGTGACAGTAGAATATTATGATTATGAAGGAGTTAAAAAAACTATTAGAGTAAGAGAAGATTTAGCAGTTGCCTTTCAACATGAAATTGATCACTTAAACGGCATTTTGTTTACTGACAAGATTGATTCAAAAAATCCATATAAAAACAAAGAAAAAATGCGAGAAATTTAAAAAAGACTGTTAGGAAATAATTTCCAACAGTCTTTTTTAAACTTTAGTATTACATTTAATTTGCTAAATTGTTTTTATCAATCATTTTTTTACTTTTTCTTCAGTAATACCAAGGGCAATAGCAATATCTTTTGGCTCGCTTCCAGCATTAAGCATATTTTTAATAACTTCTATTAAAATGTACCCTTTGTCAAGGACAAATTTTAATTTTTAAGAAGAAGGGATTTATTTTTTTGCTTTTTCAATGGTCTTTTTAATCTTCTAATTTAGCACTAACTATTTTACTTACACCTGATTCTTGCATGGTTATACCATATAATGAATCAGCATATTCCATCATTCTTTTTTTATGAGTTATAACAATAAATTGGCTATTTTCTTTTTCATGGGATAAATATTTACCAAACATATCGACATTTACTTCATCTAAAGCCGCTTCGGCTTCATCTAAAATGACAAATGGTGAAGGTTTAACCCGAAGCATAGCAAATAATAAACATATTGCGGTTAAAGCTTTTTCTCCCCCACTTAATGATACTGGAGAATTAATTTTCTTTCCTGGAGGAATTGCAATAATATCAATTCCTGTATTAAGTAAATCATTTGGATCACTAAGTTTTAATTCTCCTTTTCCCCCTTTAAACATAAGTTTAAAAATATCTTTAAATGAAGTGCTAATTTCATTAAATGATTTTTGAAACTTTTCAACCATAATATCATCCATTTGATGAATAATACTTTTAAGCTCCGCACTAGAATTTTCTAAATCATTTTTTTGATTTTCTAAAAAATCATATCTCTTACTTAATCTTTCATATTCATCGATAGAACCCAAATTGACATCACCTAGAGTAGTTAATTCCTTTTTTAAAGATAAAACTTTCTCACGGGCTAAATCAGCATCCATATCTAAAACATAAGAAACACTAGCATAATCATAAGTAAGATTATATTCATCATTTAAAGTATCTAATAAATTATCAAGTTTTACTTCTAACTTTCCACTTAATACTTCTTTATTCTTAAGTTCATTATTTACAGCATTATAATTACTATTTGCTTCTCTAATGCTTTTTTCTAAAGCATTAATTTCATCATTAACTTCATCTTTTTCTCTTTTTAAATTTTTAATATCTTTTTCTAATAATTCTTTATCCTTAGTAGTCTTATTAATATTTTCTAATAATTTAACTAAATGATCATTTAATTTATTAGTTTTTAAATCTTCCATTCCAGACATTTCACTAGTTAAATTTTTATATTCTTCAGTATATCTACTTAAAGCAGTTTTTTTATTAAATAGTTCATCATTTAATAATATAACATATTTATTTAAAACTACTTCTCTTTCTTCAGCATCAGCAATTTCTTTATCTAATGCTTCTAATTCTTTAGAAAGGGTATTAATACTTACATTTAGTTTATTAAATTCTACATTTAATTTATTTAGTTCATTTTTTTCATTTAACATTGTATTTTTCTTAGAAGTTCCTCCGGTGATAGAACCTCCGGCATGTTGAATTTCTCCATCTAGAGAAACTATACGGTATTTATAGTTAATTAATTTACCTATTACATTTAAAGTACGGGCGTTTTCTACAACTAATACTTGACCTAATTGATTTTCAATAATATTACGATACTTTTCTTCAAAAGTAACCATATCTGATAAAATACCTAAAAAGCCATGAATATTTTTAATATTATCAATAATATCACTACTAACATATCGTGATTTAATAATATTTAGAGGGAAAAATGTTGCTCGTCCTAACTTGTGATTTTTTAAAAAATCGATAGCATTAATTGCGGCATCATCATCATCAACTACAATATAATTGGCAGCACTTCCTAAAGCAACATCAGCAGCAACTACTAATTTTTCTGGTATTTCAATTAGTTTTCCTATCGTATTATGAATTCCATAAAGTCTTGGATTATTTAAAATATTTCTAACAGATACTGGGGTATTTTCCGCATTAGTTATATTATTTTCTAAAATATCAATTTTATTTTGTAATAAAAAGGCTTCTTTGTTAGCATCCATTAAAGCATTATTTGCATTACTTCTTTTAACTTTTAATACTAGTAATTTATCTTTAACATCTTCACTTTTTTTTCTCTCTTCACTAATACTTGCTTCAATATCTGCAACATCTTTAGTTGCAATATCAATATTTTTCTTTAAAGATAATTCTTGTTCTTTTAATTTCAGCAAGTTATCATCTATTTTTTTATTATCAACTTCATATTTTTGTCTTTCTAAAGTTATTTGTTTTTCACTATTTAAACTATTTAAAGTATCACTAATACGTAATAATTCTTCTCTTTTTTCATTAATTTTATCTTCAAGTTCAATATTTTTTAATTTAATTTTTTCTAATTCAGTATCAAATTCACTAGTTTTTAAAGATATCATTGATTCTTTTAAATGTTCTATTTCTGTTTTTAATACATTATATTCACTATTTATAGCATTAATATCTTTAACTATTAAAGCAATATCAATATTTTCTAATTCACTTTTTATTTCTTTATATTTTTTAGCAACAATACTTTGTTCTTTTAAAGGAGTAACTGTTTTGGATAATTCAGTAATAATAAGTTTAATTCTTGTTAAGTTTTCTTCAGTCTTTTCTAGTTTTTTTAAAGATTCTTCTTTTCTTCTTTTATATTTTAAAACTCCAGCAGCGCTTTCAAATATAATACGGCGATCACTAGATTTACTATTTACTATATCAGTTACATTACCTTGCGAAATAATATTAAAAGCACTAACTCCAGCACCAGAGTCGATAAAAAGATCAGTAATGTCTTTAAGACGTACTCGAGAGTTATTAATATAATATTCATTTTCACCAGTTGAATAAACAATTCTTTTAATTTCTACTTCGGTAAAATCACTATGTAAATATTTATCGGTATTATCAAAAGTTAAAGCAACCATTGCTCTTTTTTGAGGATCTCTAGATTCACTTCCACTAAATATGACATCACTCATCGAATTAGAACCACGTAGTTGTTTTACTGATTGTTCTCCAAGAACCCAACGAACAGCATCAACAATGTTACTTTTACCACTTCCGTTTGGTCCAACAATTCCAGTTATTCCTGGATTAATTTCCAAATCAAGTTTATCTGCAAATGATTTAAATCCTTGAGCTCGTATACTTTTTAAATACATAAATCACCTATGACTTTTATTGTAAGCATCTAAAGCCGCCAATTGTTCAGCTTCTTTTTTGCTACTACCCTTTCCTCTTCCGTAAATAATATCATCTATTTTGACAACTACTTCAAATATTTTTTTGTGAGATTCTCCATATTCATTAACAATTTCATACTCTAGTGACTTCTTGCCGGTTTGAACTAATTGTTGTAATTTTGTTTTGTAGTCGGCATTAAAATCCATATTTTTTTTAATGTAGGGAGTAATAATTGTTTCGATGTAGTTTTTAACAACATCAAATCCTTGATCTAAATAAATAGCTCCTACAACTGCCTCAAAAACATCAGCAGTAATCGTATCATTTAAATTATGCATTTGTCCATGACCTAGTTTAATTTCTTTATCGATACCAATTTCTCTAGCATAAGTCGCCAAAGCTTTTTCACAAACATAATTTGCTCTAAGCTTAGTCATTTGTCCTTCCTTATAGTTGGTATGCAAATAAAAATGCTCACTTGTGATGACTTCTAAAACAGCATCTCCTAAAAATTCTAAGCGTTCATAATTTTCACAACCCTTATGTTCATTGGCATAACTACTATGTGTAAGAGCAATGCTAAGAAGTTTCTTATTTTTAAATTTAATATTAAATCTTTCTAAAAAATTCATCCTACCAAATCCAATCCTAATTAATTATAGCAAATTTTTGTGTTTTTGAAAACATTTACAAAAAAGTATTTTTATAGTAAAATCTTTATGGGTGATGTTTACCTGAAAAAAATATGTATTTATTTAATAAGAGCATATCAAGTTACTCCTCTTCATGCTCATAGTATGTGTCGTTTTACACCAACTTGTAGTGAATATACAATTGAAGCAATTGAAGAATATGGAGTAATAAAAGGAATAAAATTGGGGATTAAAAGAATCCTTAGATGTCGTCCTCGCGGCGGATATGGATTCGATCCTGTTGTAAGAAAGGAAAATAATATTAAATGAATTTAATTAAAAAAAGTTTTTTGCTCATATTAGCATTTTTTTTAACAACTGGTTGTAGTTTAACTAAAGATAGTTTAGAAGATGCAACCATTTATACAACTGTTTATCCTATTCAGTATCTAACAGAGTTTTTATATAGTGACTATGCTGAAATTGATAGTATTTACCCTAATGAAGCAGATGTTTTAAATTATGAATTAACGGAAAAACAATTGAATGAATATGCTAAGAGTGATTTATTTATCTATAATGGATTAGGTAATGAAAAAAATATTGCTAAAGATATGATAAATATCAATGATAACTTACTTATAATCGATGTTTCAAACGGTCTTAATTACACTTATGGTATTGAAGAATTATGGATGAGTCCAAATAATTATTTAATGCTTGCTAAAAACATTAAAGATTATTTAATTGAATACTTAGAAAGTACAACAATAATTGATTATGTTGAAAATAAATATGATGAACTTGCTGAAATATTATCACTAAAAGATGCTGATTTAAGAGCAATTGGAAAAGAAGCAAGAGAAAATGGAACAAATACATTAATAGTAAGTAATGATGTATTTAAATATTTAGAAAATTATGGTTTTGAAATAATATCTTTAGATGAAGCAACTGTTACAGAAAGTACTTTAAATTCAATTCGTGACGAATTCGATGAAGGAACATATGATACCATAATAGTCCTTGATAATAATTATACCGACAATATTAAGAGTATAATTGAAGAAAGTGAAGCAAATACTATTAATGTAAGTTCGATGAGTAGTTTCATTGAAGGTAGCAACGATTATGTTACCAACATGCAACGCTTCATTGATGATGTTAGAAACTTGACTTTAACTGATTGACATTAAACTACTTTTATATTAAAATATAGAAGTAGCGTTTGGAGTAGTACTCAAGAGGCTGAAGAGGCGCCCCTGCTAAGGGTGTAGGTCGGGAAACTGGCGCGAGAGTTCAAATCTCTCCTGCTCCGCCATAAAAAAATAATAGAGACTGAATAAAAGTTTTTTACTCAGTCTCTTTTTCTATGTCTTTTAAGATATCTTTAATTGTAAATTACGGCCTTTTTACGGTGAAATATATGAAAAATACGGAAAATATGAAAAATATAAACTATTTGAACATAAAAAAAGCCCGAATGTTCGGACTTATGTTTCAAATTGGTGACCCGTACGGGATTTGAACCCATGAATGCATGCGTGAAAGGCATGTGTGTTAAACCACTTCACCAACGGGCCATGTGTACTTTTACAGCACAGGTATAATTCTATCATAAGAATTATCTTTTGTGAATACCTTTTTTCACTTTTTTTATTAAAACTAAATAATATTTAGTAATAAACACAATGGTGGGCCTGGGGGGACTTGAACCTCCGACCTCACGCTTATCAGGCGTGCGCTCTAACCAGCTGAGCTACAAGCCCATTGAGAAACTAAATACATTTTATAATATTTAATATATTTTTGCAAGAACTTTTTATACTTTTTTTGCAAATACATATAGATTATACTATAATTTAGTATTCTTGTAAATAATTAAATTTCACTTTCTTCTACATAATTAGTTATTATATCCATTGGACCATACCAATTCCATTTAGCATTTATAACATAACTATTAGTTATACCAATATTTACTCTTTTTCCTCCGGTAGTGTTACACTCTTTATATATGCCATTTTTAACTAAAGCATCACACTCTATATCTTTTAATAAATGATATCTTCCCTCTTTTAATGCCGGGGTACTTAAAGTAAGTGTTTTAAATTCCCGTAAGTTTATAAAATTAAGTAAAGAAGAATTTGCTGAGTTTACTAAAGAAAAACTGGTATTTTCTTCATATGATGAAGCAAAATTTAAAAGTAAAGTATTTTGTTTAGATGCGCGACTTGGTGGTTGCATAAGATTATTACCAAAACCTATTATAGTACCACTATTTATTAAAAAATCTCCTGTAACATTGAATGAATCTTTTTTGGATACGATATAAAGATTTATATTATCTATTACTAAATTGCTATTGCTAACAGTTATACCATTACCATTATTGCCATATAAAAGTAGACTACCATCACCTTCTAGAAATAAATCACCAACTGATTTTATTACAGAGGCTGATGATTGACCATCACTTAAAATATTATTACTATCTTTTTCTAAATTAATAACTAACTTTGATGATTTTCGATTATCAATTATACTAGAATTTTCATTTACAATAGTTACCCCATTAAATTTAAGAGTTACTTCTTCATTGGTGTCAATAAAAATAGTTCCATTATTAAGGATTCCTTCTACTTCATAGATACCCCCATTATTAATAAAGATATTATTATTAAATATATTTGCGTTTTCATTACTTATTTTAGGTATAACTCCTAATTCAATGAAAGTAATTTCATTTTCTTCCGAAGTATCTATTTTATCTATAATAACGGGTTTTAAACCAATTAATACCACTATTACAATAATTAGGATAATAATTATAATAATCAAGATATTTCTAAATAATTTCATAACACATCAGTACCTTATTTATAATTATTATATAATTTTAATTATATATTTTCTAGTTTTTATTCAGTTTTTTACTTTCATTTTACTCTAAAAAGTGTTTTTGAAAGTGTGTTTAGCAAAAAAAAAGTCCGAAATATCGGGCTTTATTGGTTAAATGGTGTCCCCTTAGAGACTCGAACTCTAGACCCACTGATTAAGAGTCAGTTGCTCTACCAACTGAGCTAAGGAGACAAATTACAAATTACTCAATAAGTATAGCACATAATAAGAAAAAAAGAAAGACTTTTTTCATCTTTCTAATTCCGCAAAATTATAGACTTCTTCTTCACTAGGTCTTTCATTAAATTCAACCTTTTGAACCTTGGATACACTTTTACCTACCGCATCTGTTGCTGTATATTGAATCCAATATTGATCTTTTCCTGTATCAGAATTAATTTCATGATAAACTTTATGAGTGATAGTTACACCTGGTTTATCGTCTTCTACTTCTAAATGATCATAAGTTATTTCATCAATACTATTAACGTAATAAACCGGTTCAAAAAATTTTAATGTTGGAGCTGATATATCTTCAGGGTTATTGACATCTTCTAAATAGTCGGTACTACTAGAATTAAATATCCAACCATATTTATCTTTATCATATTCTATCTTATACCAATAAGTATTACCAACTGTTTCTACTTCAATAACTTTATAAACTTCTCCTTTTTTAACTTCCCCTAAAATATCGGAGGTAGCACTAGCCTCTTTCCGAATATTAATGTAATCATTTTCGACTTCTATATGCCAACCTTTTTTTATTTCTTCAATGTTTCTTTCTTCCGCTTTACCTGAAAAAAAGTAATATAAACCAAAACCACCACCAATAAGTATAAAAATCAATAATATTATTAATAATTTCTTCATTACCTACTCCTCTAAAATATTGTATCAAATAATTATTTAAATGACAATCATCTAAGATGGCAAAATTCGATTAAGTTTTTTATCCTCTTCTACATCTAAAAATTGTTGATAATTTAAATTAGAAGTAATTATTTTACACATTTTGCCATCTTGTGAAATAACCATTGAAGAAATTGGAGCAGTAAAATTAATATATTGATTAATTATGGTATATATATAAGTAAATGCTTGCCAAATATTTTCAATATTTAAAAGAAATTCTTTATCAAGTGGTGTAAAATCGTTTTTAACAATATAAAAAGCATTACTTAGATTTTTTTGATAAATTACATATTGGTTTACTTCATAAGTAAAAAGCATATCATTATTAAGCAATACATCAAAACTATTAGTACATTCTGATAAAAAAAGGTTCGTTAATTTTTCTAAAGCAAAATTACCATAGAAAATAAAACTAGCATATCCTTCATAACTATTAGTTACATCTAAATGAGAATTAGAAAAATCCTTTATAAGACCAAGATTATAATCTAGGATTTGTAAATCTATTTCTTCTTCCTTATATTTTCCTTCAAGTAAAGAATATAATACATTTTGTAAAGTTAAGATAGAACTCAATTTAACACGATATTTTATTAACATTTTTCTCATAATTTTTCCCCCATGTATTTTATTCTATCATAAATATTAATTATATGATACAATAAACTCAGGTGATTGGTTATGGAAAAAAATAAATATCAACGTTCAACAAGAGAAGAAAAGAAAAAAGCACGGGAAGCTTTATTTAAAACAGAATATGGAATAGATCTTAAAAAAAGATTAAATAGATTAATAATTTATAGTATTTTATTAATTCTTTGTGTTATTTACTTAGTTATTGATAATATACTCGGAGAAAATACTATTTCTATATACATTTTTGCAGGATTTTTACTTTTATTTGCCATTATCTTTTTAATTGGTAGACATTATGTCATAATTAAAAGTACTAATAGTTATATGATTAAAAATAAAGGCAAAAAATAATTTTATAATCCTCAAGTTTAAGCATAAAGTTTAATATGGATATATTAAATCGTTTAAAAGTGCTTAAACTTGAGGATTTTATTTGGATTACATACTTTTTTATCGCCGCTTTTGCAATAATTTCTAACTCCTATGAAAGAGATTATGTTAAAAATAATAACATAATCTCTTATAAAAAAAGTAAAATGATTAATATAACTATTTTCTTTGTAGTATTTTTTATTTATCTTTATTTTGTGTTATTATTTACAACCGAATTAAATAATATGGAAAAAAATTTTAATAATCCAAAATATCGCAATACTTTTTTACAATTAATTGCATCTCTTTTATTTTTAATCGGAGGTATAATTTATTTAATTCAAGAGATTTCATCAAATAATAGTGGAGAAATTGGTTTTATTTAGTAAAATAACGATAGGCTTTATGTAATTCTAAAGGTGTTTCATAATGGTTTGCCAAGTTAGATACTGTTACTACTTGGTATCCCTCAACATAAAGTTGGGGAAGAAGTTTTTGAATAGCTAAAACACTAGTTTTATGGATATCATGAAATAACACTATAAAGCCAGAATTAATATTTTCTAAAACATAATTTGAAAGATAATCGCTATCCTTATGTCTCCAGTCTTCAGTATCGACATTCCAAAGGATAAATGATGCATCTAAAGCATTTTTAATATCCCTATTAATAGCCCCATAGGGAGGACGAACTAAATTAAAAGATGTCCCCGTTATACTTTTTAATATTTCATTACTTTCTATAAATTCATTTTTGATTGTATCTATATCTTGACGTAAAAAATTCTTATGAGCATAAGAGTGATACCCTATTTCATTACCACTATTAAAGACATTTAAAACAGTATCTCGATATTTTTCTAAGTTACTTCCTAACATAAAGAAAGTAGCATTTACTTTATTGTCATTTAAAATATTAACTAAATCATTAGTATATGGACCTGGTCCATCATCGAATGTTAAGGCAATTAGTTTTTTATTTTCATTAATAACTGAACCATCTTCATTAGTATAATTACTATCTAAATCAACTATTATATTTAAGTAATCTTTTATTTCGTTATAATTAACTGTTAGAAATAAGTTTTCTTTAGGCATTGGATCAATTTCATAACCATAATAATAAATTATTAATTCATTATCTTTTAAGAAATAAATATTTTCTTTATCATTTAGACTGATAACATCAGCAATAAATTTAGGATATTTTAAATAGACTAATTCTTTTATTTTATTCCAAAATTGATTTTCATCACTGATTAAATCAGTAATATTTAATTCTTCTCCAGTTTTATAATCAAAAATATATGATTTATATTTATTTTCATTAATTGTTAAAATAGATGTTATTTCTTTTTTTATATCGACTTCTTCAATTAAATTTCCTTCATTAATTGTAGCAATAAATTCATCTATTTTACTACTTCTTTCAATATTTTTATTAGTAGGAATACTTGTATAATTATGTTTTAAATCTTCTGACATTTGCCTCATATAAAGGGTATTTTTAATTACCAAGAGTATAGATATCATAAATATAAAAGTTATTACAATATTTACTACAATAATTTTTTTATTTTTTAATTTGAACTTCATACTGCCTCCGTTAATTAAATATTTTTAATATCTTTGTGAATAAAAGTAATAAAGGTAACTAATAACATAATTACTAAATATGTTATACATATTAAAGCAGAAAAAGTAGGAGTTACTCCAAATATAGAATTGCCTCCGAAAAGGAATTGGGTAAAATCCCAATTAGTAGTTACAAAATAATCAAGTATTTGAATATCATATGTAAGAGCAAAACCATTAATTATTTCGGAGGCAATAATACCACAGAAAGTAATTGTTATAGCGAATGCTGTACTATTTAAAATAGTAGAACAAGCAAATGCTAAAGTAACTAATAATATTAACTCTGGCATATTGGCTAAAAAATTAAGTAAAAAATAGCCAAATACATTTAAAACTTCTATTTTATTTAAAGAGATATTATATACAACTGCAGGAATATTTAGAGAATCAAAGCCTAAAATTATTCCTCCGATTATTAATTCGCAGAGCAAAATAAATAAAATAATAAGAGGAATACATAGTAATACTGTAAAGTATTTACTCCATAAAATAGTTGATCTTTTATGAGGAACTGTTAGTAAGGCTTTGATTGTTCCTCGGCTCATTTCTTCACTTACAATGCTACCCGCAATCATAATAGTAAATACTAATATTAAAAATGAATATTCATTAAAAAAATTCATTATTACACTTCTTAAAGTATTACTACTTTTAGTATCGATTTTTTCTTCTAATATATACTTATTTTCATGATAATCTTTGATTATACTTTGATATTCTAAAGTATTAACATCTTCATAATAATAATCTGCCATAGAGTATAAAAGAGAATCAATATTTTCTATTGCTCTATTTAAATAATCATTTTGATAAACAACATCATTTTCTAAGCGATAATTTACTAATTCTAATTGCTCACTTGCTATAAACAACTCTTTATTATATTTTTTTTCTTCAATTGTACTTAAGTTAGATTCTTCTAAAATGCTTTTATATTCCGAAATACTTTTTTCTAATTCTTCTTTTTTTATTTCTACAAAGTATTGCCAGTTATTGGTATATATAGCTTCTAGATAACTAGAAAGCTGGTCATTTAGTTTACTCGCTAAAACTTCATTTCCATCTTCCTTGTATACTTCCATATAATAAGCAATATCAGTATTTAAATATTCATTCATTAATATTTTTTTTTGCCAACTATCATTATCATATTTATAAGATAGATTATAACTATCTAGAAGAGCTAAATTGTAGGCGAAATCTTCAACATTATCAACTGATGGATCATAATTATTTATAAAACTATTTACGGCATTTATATCGATTTGTTCATAAGTTGTAGCATTTTCTTGGTCATAATAATGGTATATAACATTAGTAAGAATTACAAAAAATATTGCAACTATAATTATTATATAAGTACTCAATTTATGAAATAGTTTAAAAAATTCATTTTTTATTAATTTAGTCATGATCTTCCCCCGTCTTTCTTAAGAATGCTTCTTCTAAAGTTAATTCATCTTCTTTTACTTCATAAATATCAATTTTATTTTTAACTAGTTTTTTTATTATAGCAGCTACTTCTTTTTCCTCGGCATTAACTATAAAACTATTTTTCTTTATTTCATAAGCATCTTTAACTGGTAAATTAGAAGTATCACTTACTTTAAAAATTACCCGATTAGCATTCTTTTTTAAATCTTTTAACTTACTAGATACAATAATTTTACCAGCATTAATAATACATACTTTATTGCAAAAACTTTCTAATTCCGCAAGATTATGACTCGATATTAGTATACCCATACCATCACTTGCTAATTTTTTTAGAAGAGCTCGTAAATCTTTTATTCCCTCAGGATCTAGGCCATTAGTTGGTTCATCTAAAATTAAGATATTAGGTTCATTTAAAAGTGCTCTTGCTATACCTAAACGTTCACGCATTCCTAGAGAATATTTACTTACCTTATCATTAATACGATTATCTAGACCTACATATTTAACTATTTTTTTTATTTGTTCATCAGTTATATCTTTATAACAATCTGCAATAAGACGTAAATTTTGCCAACCGGTTAAATACATGTAAAAATCAGGATTTTCAACAATAGAACCTACCTTAGCTATGGCTTTAGTGTATTCTTTATTTATATTATAACCATTAATTAATACTCTACCGGAATCTATTTTTTGTAATCCTAAAATAAGTTTAATAGTTGTTGTTTTACCACTACCATTAGGCCCAATGAAAGCTAAAATATCACCAGGAAATATAGTAAAAGAAACATTATTTAAAATTTGTTTTTTTCCAAATGATTTTGATAAATTAAGACATTCTAGTAATTTCATAAATACCACCTCTACTTATTATATATTGCACTAAGTACTCTATTTCCTTTTTTTATCTATTAAAAACTTGTAAATAAACCTCTTTTAAGCGATCATTTGATATATGGGTATATATACCTGTTGTATTTAATGAGGCATGTCCTAGTAATTCTTGAACAGTTTTAATATCAGCTCCATTATTTAATAAATGCGTTGCAAAGGTATGTCTTAATGTATGGGGAGTTACATGAGTTTTTAAAGATAAATTTTTAACTAATTCTTTAATGATGTTTTCAACATCATTAATACTTAAATGTTTTTTTTTGTCATTTAAAAACAAATATTTACTATCTTTATTAAAACCAGTTTTTAAATACTTATTTAAGTAATCTTGGGCATATTCACCATAATAGACAACTCGCATTTTTTTACCCTTACCCATTATTTTAATCGATTTATTAGAAAAATTTATATCTATTAATTTAATATTAATTAATTCACTAACTCGGCATCCCGTTGCATAAAACATTTCAATTAAAAGTCTATTACGCAAACCAATCGGAGTACTAGTATCAATATTATCTAATATTTTAGATAATTCTTCATAACTTAAATAATTAGGTAATTTTTTTTCTAATTTAGGATTACGAATACTATTAAATATATTATTATCAATTATACCTTTAGTAAGTAAATAGTTATAAAAGCTACGAATAGCACTAATTCTTCTCGCAATAGTACTATTTTTTAATTTAGATTCATCTAAATACTTTAAATATCCTCTTATATCTTGTCTATTTATTTTTAAATAATCGATATTATTTTTATTGATAAAGCAAAAAAAGTCAGCTAGATCTTTTTTATAGCTGTCAATAGTATTGGGTGAAAAATTTAATTCTTTATCTAAATATATTAAAAAATTAACGTTCTCTTGTTTCATAAGCCTCACTTACTTTTTTTATACTTAGTAAAATATCATTCTTAAAAGTATATAATTCATTTTCCCGAATATTTAAAGCAACAATATCATTATTAATATCTGAATCATGATAGTTAGTTTTGAATAAACGTTTATTTTCTTTCTTTTCTTCATAAATATCTTGTAATTCATTATCAATGCTTAATAACGCATTTGAGGCATATAAATTAAAAACTTCCGGAGATACAGGATTCATGAGCGCAATTTCGGCATCACTTAAATCGCTAAATTCAGGATGCATTGTTCTATATTCAACAACTAAATCCCTTTGGGCTTTGGTATAAATCATTTTATAACCTTGATTATCTAAAAAATTAATATCCATTATTAACTCCCTTTATAAAACTTGTTCTAAACGTAGAATACCATTTAAACTTTTTCCAGTATTACCTTGTTGATTACTATCTAAATTTACTAAAGTTACTTCAACATTCCATATATCTTCTTCTTCACTATCAGTACTAATTTCATAATTATAAGCCAAATAATATCTACCTAAAGCATTTGTTATATCAAATCCACTTATTTCATTACCTTCCCCATCAATAACAGTAACATATTCTAAACCATCTATTTGAGTAACTATATTACCATCAGGATCAGTTACACTAAGTAATAATTCTGATGTTTTTTCCTGTGTTGTATAAGTAAACTCATTTTCTGCTATTTCTAAATAAATCATGTAATTATGACTAACTGGTTCATTTAAATTATTAGCCTTTAATAAAACACTTCCTTCAGTTGCATCACTTAAATTACCCATAAACGCACCAAAATTATCTTCATTTGCCAAAATATTAATTGGTTCGCCAGCACTAAAAATTAGCCATTCTGTTGTTGCCGCTTGAGTTTTAATTTGTGGAGTTACCGTCGATACTTGAATTAAAGCAAAATAAGCATAGGTTGCGCTGGAAAGCATTACTACTAATATAAGTACATAAACAATCAATAATATTCTTTTTAATTTTTTATTCATTATTATTCCCCATTACTTTATTTATTCTCTACTAAAAGAATAACATTATTCAACATAAAAATCAAGTTTATATTTCTTTATTTTTTTTAAGTATTTTAATTAACCAAATATAAATTGGTACTATAATATTTAATATTAAAGTTAAAGTACATGTATTAAATAAATTCTTAGTAATTACCATGTAAGTAAATGTAACAAGTATTAAAAAAACAGCTCCAGAATAGTAAATAAGTTCCTTTTTTAATTCTATTTTTGGTGATTTATAATTATCAATTAAATCATAAACGACATAAACTATATTAGTAAGTACTATTAATATATATAAATACGGTAATACCCTGTTATCAGCAAAATCATTATATATTAAGTAAACTATTAAAAAAAATAGACTATCAATTCTAATGATATGAAAAGGTTTTTTAATAATTAATTCTTTAGTATATTCTTCTGCATATTTATTTTTACGACCTATTTCGCGATTTACAAACAAAAATAAATAGATAATCCATAAAATTAAACCAATATATTCCATTACTTCTATCATAATCTAACTCTCCCAAATTCACAACCGCAATAATCCTGACGGTATAAATTGTATTCTTTACTTAATTCAATACTTTTTTTATAACCATCTTTTTTCTTAAAATCACTATATAAATATTTTACACCATAAATACTTTCTAATAAAGCCCCAATTTTATTAATGCAATCACTATTTTTATGAGGACTTACAGTTAGGGTTGTTCCGAAATAATCAAAATGTTTTTCGTGGGCAATAGTTGCAGTATGTTCCAAACGCAATTTAAAACATACTGCACATCTAGCCCCACCTTCTAATTCATGTTCTAAACCAACAACCCTAGTGCGAAAATCGGCATTATTATAATCACAATCCATGAATTTAATATGTTGATTGTTAAATTCTTTAATAAATCTAATTTGTTCATTTTTACGTTTATAGTACTCTTCCATTGGTTCAATATTGGGATTATAATATAAAACAGTTATATCAAAATATTTTACTAAAATAGTTAAAACAGTTGTTGAACAAGGTCCACAACAACTATGAAGCAATAATTTAGGACGAGTTGTAAGAGAATCAATTATTTCTTGCATTTTAATTTGATAATTCATCTTCTTCACCTTCTTCATTATTTTTACTAGCAAGAGATGCAAATGATGTAAAAGTTATGGTATTATTACTAGAATAAACTCCATCTAAATGAAGTACACCTAATTCATCTAAACTAGAATAAATAACTTTATATTTATTTAAATTTTCAAAATTAACTAAATCAATATAGACATGATTACCATCTTTCATTCTTAATATAAATCTACTATCATTAATAGTAATATCTTCTTTAATATCAGGACTATATTCTATTTCGCTAATTAATTGAATAATATCCATATCTATTTCTCGCATTTTTTGAATTAACTTTTTATATATATCACTTGGTACATAATTAACTAAAGTTGGTAAACCAATTATATCAGTTTTTTTAGTTACTTCCTCTTCATTAGATAAAGCAATACTATTATTTAAAACATTATAAAATAAAGGAGTTGATTCATAAACAGTTATTGTAATTGATCCATTAATACTTTTATTTACTTTAACACTTTCAATAAAATCTAAAGATTCTACTTTGGCAATAATTTTTTGGCTATTAAGGCGAAAGATGGCAGGATTTTCTTTAATACCTGCCGCCGTAATAATTTCGGAATCAGATACTATATTATTACCAATAATAAAGATATTTTTAATAGGTAAAGTTAGAAAATAATAAAAAGCCATTATAATTAAGTATAATGTTAATAAGATAACTAATAGGGCTTTTTTATTTAATTTTCTCCTTACTTTTTTTTCTTCCATTTCCATCACCAAATAATTTGTTGTTGTTCTAACTGTAAATCGACATTATAATTCTTTTTTACTTCTTTTTTTATAATATTAACTAATTCTATTATATCACGACTTGTTGCATTATTATAGTTAATAATAAAATTAGCATGTTTATCTGATACTTTGGCTCCACCATAAGATAATCCTTTTAAACCGGAGTGTTCAATCATGTATCCTGCCGATAAGCCAGGAGGATTTTTAAAAACAGATCCAGCGTTTTTAGATTTTAAAGGTTGAGTTACCTGACGTTTCTTAGCATTTTCAGCAATTTTTTCTTGCATTTCTGCTACATTTCCTTTAATACCTTTAAATTCGCCAGCTATTATAATAACGTTTTTCTTTTTAAATTCTGTTTCCCGGTAATCATAAGAAATATCTTCTTTTTTTAATTTTAAAATATTTCCTTCTTCATCTATAATGGTTACACTAATTAAATAATCAAATATAGATACACCATTTGCTCCAGCATTACCCCTGATAGCTCCACCGAGTAAACCAGGAATTCCCATTAATGGTCCGTAATTGGTATAGCCATCATTTAAAAGTAATTTAACAAATCTTGCAAGGGGTAAACCAGCGCCAGCAGAAATTACATCTTTATTAATCTCAAAGTTATCAAGATAATCTAATTTAATTATTACTCCTAAAAAATCTTGATCTGGTAAAATAACATTTGAACCACTTCCTAAAATTAACCAAGGAATATTATTATCTTTTAAATATTTAAGTAATTTTTGTAAGTTTTTAACTGATTTAGGATATATTAAATACTTAGCATATCCGCCGATACCATAAGTATTATATTTTTTTAAATCGACATTTTCTTCTAAAATACCAAATTGTTTCATTTAAGCATTTCCTTTATTTTTTCATAAATAATAGATGATGAACTTTTAGTGCTTAATTTTTCTAAATTCTTTTTTAATTCATTATACTTATCTATATTATTTACTAGTTCATTTATCGATACTTGAATTAAATCAGTAGTAAGATTTTTTTCTTCAATTAATTCAGCAACACCACTATTAACTAAATCTAAAGCATTATAGTATTGATGATTACCCGCAACATAAGGACTAGGTATTAATATACTAGGTATTTTTAAAGCCAGTATTTCACTTATTGTACTAGCTCCTGCCCTACTTATTAAAAGATAAGCATCTTTCATTAATCCAACTAAATTATCAAAATATGGAACTACTAAAACATTTTTAGGAAACTTAGTATCTTTAATAAAATCATCATAATAATTCTTACCTGTTACATATAATATCTTGTATTCTTCATCACCTATAATTTGTAAAAATGCTTTAAATTTTTCATTAAAAGTACTACTACCTAGAGAACCTGCAACAATAATGATTAATTTATCAGTACTTTTAAATCCTAAAGTAGTTTTACTAATTTTAGGTATTGTTAAAGCATTTTCACCGCAGGGATTACCAGTATAAACAACTTTTCTTGCTGTTTTAAAATAATCTTTAGAATTTTTAAAAGATACTCCAACTAAATCAACATATTTAGCAAGAGTAATATTACTTTTACCAGCAATGCTATTTTGTTCATGTATAAATGTCTTTATTCCTAGTTTATGGGCTGCTCTAATTACAGGATATGTAACATAACCACCACAACCAATTACGACATCAGGCTTAAATTCTTCCATAATACTTTTACATCTATTTATGGCTTTATAAATCAAAAACAAATTTTTAATATCTCTTATTATTTTAGTTTTACTAAAGCCATAAATTTCAATTTTTTCATATTTTATACCCGTTTTTGGTACTATATCTTTTTCCATCCGATTATGCGTACCAATGTAAAGAACTTCTAAATTTTTTTCATAATCTTGAAATTTTTTTATAATTGCTAATGCTGGATAGATATGGCCACCAGTACCTCCAGCAGAAACGATAATCTTCAATTTAATCACCTTGATATAATTATACACTAAATAAAGTAATATTTTTATAAAAAACTGATAAACTATTAATTTTCTTGACAGTTTATCAGTCTTCTGTATTATGGATTATTGCTTGTTCTTCATCATGGGTATATGGGTAAATAAAAGGCTCTTTACTAAATTTTATCAATATAAGACATCTCCATTACTTATCTAAATTATTTTCTTTTATTATTTTTTCTACTTCTAGGGTACTCATATTTACAATATCAGCAATATCTTCTATTGTCATATTTTTTAATAACATATTTTTTATTACATCTAACTCTTTTTGTTCAATTCCAGCTTTAACTCCAGCATCAACACCCTCATCATATGCCAGTTGTTTTTCTGTATTATGGATTATTGCTTGTTCTTCATCATGGGTAAATGGATAAATAAAACCTTTGCTTTTATATTTCATTAATGCCTCACCATAATCCTTTACTATTTCATCATCAGGATAAAAACTTTCTAATTCTTCCTCTGACTTATTTAGCATAAGTATATATTTATACTTATCTACTTCACCATTATCATAACAAAATTTCTCAAAGTTGTCCATAAAAATATCATATGATCTTAAGTTCTTTATCTTCATTCCCCGATCATTTCCAAATTCATTAATTAATATTGCTTCTTTACTATTTACTTTGCCGAAATTTAAATTTATTTGGATTATATCTGTTTTTAAATCATAGATTTTTTCATTTTTATTAATTTCTTTTACAGAATATCTATTAAATAAATTTACTAAATAAGCAAAATTTCTAAAGAACTTTACATAATTATAATCATTTGTATTTACTTCAACATTAGCAATAACTCCATCTATTTTTACAATTACATCTATTCTTTTATTTTTTTCTATTTTTTGAGTTTTACCTAGTTCTGTATTAATAAACTCTAATATTTCTACTTCTTTACCCAATACTTGACCAATTATTTGTTCAAGTATCT
>CALVUU010000049.1 GCA_944363655.1 uncultured Bacilli bacterium
TGCCTGTATAAAGATAAACATCATCATCCATTACTAAATAGTTATATCCTTCTGTTGTAACTGTTACATTCTTTTGACCAAATATTGAGTTAATAAATCCTTCTTTATATTCTCCCCAATTATCAAGCTGATCAATTATCAAATCAGATGGATAAGCGTGATCGACCCAAGAAGGAATTTCGCCGACTTCATATTTTTCTGATTTACCAGTAACAGCATCTAAAATGACAACACCAGATACACTTTTACGCATGCCAATTCCGGTGTATTTAATCGTTGGAACTATCCAATATGGATGGCCTTCATTATCTATTTCAAATGATGCTTCAGCGAAAATTGTTGTTGGGTAACTAATACGAAGTTTACGATATAGATTTTCAAAAAAGTAAGCACTTGGCATATAACGCATGCCTTCATCAAGAGTTACTAGTTCAGAAGAACCATCAGTTGAATCAACTGTGATATATCCCTTTATTCCTTCACTACGATTAGTAAAATATTTGATTATTCCATCATATTCTATTGGAGTAACCCGAATTATTTCATCATTATAATTAATTTGGGTATATAAATCACTTACATAAAATTGACTTACCCATTCAGTTGCTTGTCCCATAACTCGGTCTCCTAATTTTTGACTACTTTCTTTATCTAATAAAGGTAATTTAGAAAAATCAGCTGGAGCTACATCTTCAGTAAAACTGCTTGTTTCGTCGACAACTATACGAGTTGCATACTTGCTGGCATTAAAAACTGGAGATACAACAATATTAATTATAAAGATTACTATTATAATTACTGTTCCAGTTCCGATGGTATTTATAAACCAACGAGGTAAGGAACTTGAATTAATTCTTCTTAAAATAACAGGTTGTGTAATTGTTGATAGAAGAATAGAAATTGATGTAAAAATAGCAACAGTAAACAAATATACCCAAAATGTTGGACTTGTTGGATTAAGTGGTGGTAACATAAAGTACCACAAAAATAGTGCAAAAAGTACAGATATAACAATTGGAATGATTTTATTTTTCATAACATTTTCTCCTTTAAGATAATTTTATCAAAAACATTAATAAACGTCTATAAATTAGATAGTATTGATTATTTTTATTATTTCTGTTCCATGGAATTTTAGTTTAGTTTGATTTAATATATTAGATTTTTCTAAATCTTTATATGTTTTAGGTAGTAACATTATTATCTGTTCTAATTCTTTATCAGTAAATATATAATATGCTGGTATATTTTTATCCTTGGCTTTATTTCGCCGATATTCTTTTAATTTTTCTATTAACAAATTTTTGTTTATATCTTCATTTTTATATTTTTCTAAATTCTGTTTACTATATGAAACATTTTTATTTAAAATAGACCTTGCCCATGACTCCATGCTTTTTTTAGAAGAATATAAGTTTTTATCACATTTAGCTATATCCTTTTTTATATATTCAATTAAAGCATCACTACGTATTGTAATATCTTTAATTTCTTTTGGGGCATAACGCATGTTGGTTAAGCCTTTAGAATTAGTTAAAACTACTAAAGGTTTATAATTTCTATCAAATGATTTTTCCCATAAATATGCCGATATTTTATTGTGATTAGATAGCCAAATTTTTTTCAATACTTCTTTATGTCTTAATGCTTGGCGGTAAGGAGAATATATTCCTTCAATTATTTTTTCTCCATTATAGTTATATTCTCTTTTAAATTCACCGTTTTCATTAATAGTAATATTTCCTATCATATTTTTACATTCTACTAAATAAGTATATGCCTTTGTTACTATGACATAATCAATTTGAGCTTTTAAATCTTCAAATTCTATATTTATATCATGTAAAACATACATACCAATATTAGCATTTTTTAGTTCAAATTCTATTTCCTTTTCACCTTGTAAACCAGTTTCTAACAATTTGATATCTTTATCGATTTGATATGTATTAGATAATGTTTTTCTAATTTCTTTTAACTCATTAATATCTTTTTCTAAATTACTGCTAGATTTTAAAAATATTGTTTCATGAAAATTATCAAATAAGATCATAGTAACCTTCTTTCTTATGACATAATTATATCATAAATATTATTTTATCTCGTAATAATATGTGATACAATTATTATAGGTGAGTGATATGCTAAATATTTATGAAGTTGTTGATAAAAAGTTAATAAATACTGATAACATTAAAGTAAAAAGTTGGATTGATTTAGTAAGTCCTAGTTCTAATGAAGTAAAAGAAGTGGTAGAAAAAACTGGGATAAGTAAAGATATAATTGTAAAATTACTTGATGAAGAAGAACTACCAAGAATCGAAAAAAGAAGTGAAGAAACAGTTATTATTTTAGATACTCCACATTTAGTAGATAATAGTATAAAGCATAGGTATAAAACTAATCCCTTAGGAATTATTATTAGTGAAAAAGGATATTTAATTACTATATCATTAAATGAACAACCATTTTTAGATTATTTTAAAAATACGGATATTGAAAATTTTAGAACCAAGGATAAAAGCAATTTCATTTTACAATTATTTATCATGGTTGCAGGTATTTATCAAAAAGAATTAACAAGTATTAATGAATATATTAATAGTAAAGAAAAAGTTTTATTAAAGTCTACTAATAATAAAGAGTTAGTAAATTTATTAGATATTGAAAAAACACTGGTATATTTTATAACATCATTAAAAGCTAACGAAATTGCCTTAGAAAAAGTTGCTAAAGGAACAATTATTACAATTGATAAAAATAATGAAGAATTATTAAGTGATGCTTTAATTGAAACAAAGCAAGCCATTGAAATGGCAACAATTTATAGGGAAATACTATCTAGTATGACGGATACATACGCTACAATTATTTCCAACAATTTAAATGATGTAATGAAGTTTTTAGCAAGCATTACTATTGTATGTTCAATACCTACGATGGTGGCATCTTTTATTGGCATGAATGTTCCATTAGGTAGTATTGGAGATTCTCCATTTAGTTTTATATTAATTATAGTAATATCTATTTTACTTTCTTTAATTATTGCTTATATTTTAAAAAGAAAAAATATGCTATAAAAATGTAGCATATTTTTAATTATCTAGAAATTGATTCATCAAATATGTCTTGGATAGAATGGCTATTAGTTTTCCAACCACTTTTCAATAAGTCTGATACTACTTGGGGAGTTATTTTATTAAAACCTAATTCATTAGAATAACTGTAGCATAAACCTAAATCCGCAAAATAATATATTGCCATTAAATTGAAATCATCAGAATTACTGTATGATAGGTTGAATTGTTTTAACTTGCCAAATTCATTCGGGGATAAAATTTTGCTAAATAAAGTATAAATATATCTTATAGCTTCATGAGCGCCCTTAAAATCTTTAGCAAATAATTCTTTAGTTTTGGTTATTTTATAATCTAGAATTTCCGATGGTGTTTTACTACTAAAATCCATTTTATTTAATGTATCAACAAATTCTTCAATATAATCATCAGTATATTTGTCTGTAATAAATCCTAACTTTTTATCCATTGTAGCACATTCTGAAAGAGAAATAATATCGTACTCTCCCGTTTCATTAGTAGTAAAACCAAATTCTTTTGTTTTTAAACCACCTTGAATGTTGGCAAGATCTAATGTTAAATCGAGAATTATTTTTAACCCATCTTTAAACGTTACTGTTGTTGCGACATGTTCTTTGCTAAAACTTCGTCCTGGTATTTTTCTTTCAAATATTTTAGCCTCACAAGTGGGAATTAAACCATTTATTAAAACCATTAATATTTCACTTACTTGATAACAAGTTTTATATCTACCAATATCATTTTTTGAATAATCTACTTTTTCTTCTATAACACTTTCATCAGCAACTATTCGATAATCATAACTAAATAATTTTCCTAAATTAATATAAATATAACGCACCTTTTCCAAATCAGTTAAACCATTTGGAAGAGAAGACATTATAAAATTTATTGAAGGAATAATATTTTGACCAATTTTTAAATTCATGGTATCATCTCTTTTCTTCTACTTCTTTTATTTTTTAAAACATTTTATCAATTAAATTCCAATTTTCGTTTTCCATATCATCCGAATAGTGTGTATTACAATAATATAAGTTATTATTTTTATCGTAATCTCTTACAAAAGCCCAGTTAATATTATTCTTTTTAGAATATTCTTTTAAAGCTTCAAATTTATTTTCAACTTTAATATCTATATTTTTAGATTGTCCTGTTGCACTTTCTCCACCTTTTGTTTCAATAATCCATATTTTATCATTTTTATCGCATATAATGTAATCTGGATAAAAGTGAAATTTCTTTTGAACTGCATTTATATAAACTATTGAGAAATAATCATCTGCAGATTCTCCATTCTTGTAAAACCATTTAATATTATTGCTGGTTTCACAATAATATTCAAACATGTTTTCAACTCTAGATTTTACTCTACTACTCGGATATTCTTTATAAGTATTCTTTTCATATATGGTTGTATCTTTCATTTGAGGATCATAATTAATATAATCCATCTGAGGCATTTTCCAAATAGATTCTTTAATCCCCTCAAGTTTCATTTTCATTTGTCTAGCTTTTTGATTAACTGCCTCTTCAAAATCATGCTTAATTGTATCATGATTGTTGATAATAAAAGCATAGAAATTTAAAAGAGATAAATCAACAAATTTTTTGGAAAATAATTTACTTTTTAGAAATAGTCTTTCTAACATAAGCTTTGTTCTATCGTATCTTATTCCTACTTTTGATGCTATTTCTGTAATAGAATATCGGTATTCATATCCATTTTTTGATGGATTAACAGCTGATTCTACTTTTATTCTTTCTCCATCTTGTATTTCATCTAATCGTATAAATTTTCCTTTTACAATATAATTATCTATTGTATCTTTAAATATATAACCATTAGCTTCTAATACTAATTTATTGTTATGTTTAGAGCCTGTAAGTTTATATTTATCAACATAATACTTGTATAAAATATTAAATGTTTCTCTATCATCAAAACCATCAAAATCACTTTCAATACTCATCTTTGTTAAATTAAAATTCTTATATTCCGGATTTAAGAAAATAACTTTTGAATTTTTAGCACTCTTACCAAGTTCTTGTTTAACTGATTGTTCATACTTTTTATCGAATGTGTATAAGTAACAATTATCAAGTAAAACATTGTCATAATGATGCCCTTGTGGCATTCTTCTAATTCTACCAATTGTTTGCGTTTCAAAATCTTCATTCATATTATCACGTAGTTTTACAAGTATTTTGGCTCTTGGACAATCCCAACCAGTAGATATAGCTTGTTTCATAATAAGCATTGCTTGATGTGATTCATTATTTTCGATATCTTCTATATTTTCTTTTCGATCAGAAAGCCAAATAGCAAGATTCTTTCTATCATATGAATAGCCTTTTTCTTCTAATAAATTTTCAATCTGTTTAACTAATTCATCGGATTTATTTGGCAATTGAATTATTATTAAAGGATTAACTTGAATATTTCTTTTTAAGTATTCTTCCTTAATTACTTTTCTTTTATTAATTGCCAAAGTCAATAAATAATCATTTTCATTAGTTAATATTTGTTCATTAGTTACATTTTCATTTATGTATAATGCTCTAGTAATCAATCCAGCATTTATTACATCTAATTCATCTATTAGAATGTATTCTGCTTCTTTATTCGTTTTAGTGGTTGCGCTTACTCTAACAATATATTTGGGATCTATAAAACTTATGATTGCTTCTGCTTTTACAGTCTTATTTAAATGTTCCTCATCTACTATTACTATAAAGTTATAACCATTGTTGTATGCTTCTTTAACTCGTTCATAGAGATTTTTTTGTTCTGTTTCTTTGGTTGCAGTGTTTCCCTTTTTAGTAATTGTTTCCCAATTTATGAAAACAGTGTCTTTTGCTTCAAAACCTTGTGATATAACATTTTGAACAGTCTTTGATTCCATATGAGGAAGATATTTTAACATTTTACTTCGGCTTTGTTCTTCCAAATTTCCTGAACCTGGAGTTAACCAAATAAAAATAGTATTTTTATTTTCTTTTAAGTATTCTTCAATGTAAGAAAGTAATATAATTGTTTTTCCTGATCCTGTTGGAGCTTGAATTAATATTTCTTTTTTATTACCAACAGAAGTAGCATCTAATATTTTATTTACTGTTTTAATTTGAAATTCCTTTAATTCGATATTTTGCATTATGCCACCTCTTTTATTTCATCTTCAAAGTAATATTCAGGAATTATAAATAATTCTATATTATAATCATTGAGTATTTTATTTTGTTTAGATGTTAGTAATATATCTGATGATATATATAGTTTTTCACATTCATTTAATTCTTTATCATTTGTAGTAAATTTATCAATTTCTTCCTCTGTTAAGATAACTCTTATTACTAAGCCATCAATTTCAATACCATTTTCAAGTTGTATTAAATTTTTAATGTTAATCATTAAATTTTGACTTAAATTTTCTTCATCGGTATTAAATCGGGGAATAAATGATGTTTTATAATATTTTAAATTACATTCTAATCCTTTATATTTTCCATATCCATTTATAACATTTAACAAGCGAGTATAAGTTACTTTTTCACAAATATTGTTTTCATTATTTGTACAAATTATGAAGTTTCTGTGTCCACCGTCTTCATTATTCAAATCTAAAACAGCATGAGCAGTGCTACCAGATCCCGCAAAGAAATCTAAGACAGTTGCATTTTTATTCTTATGATAATTGATTAGTTTTTTTAACATTTTTATTGGCTTTTTTCCGCTATTAAATGCAACTCCACCTTCATTAACGATATTTCCAAAATCCGGACTAAAATCATAATAATTAATAATTGGTTTACTCTTACTTGCCTTATTTCCGTTTTCAAATTTTTCCTTTTTATTTGTTGGAACTCCTTGATATACTTTACCACGAGTTTTATCTAATTTTTGTGGAGACTTTACATATCTATACCCCAATCCATCTTCACCCATATTATATATTTTATATAATGTATCTACTCCATCTTCACTTAATCTATTTAATAAATAATTATCATAGTACCAAGCAGCAGTATTTTTTTGTTTTAGTAAAGAGCCCGATGCCCATACTTCTTTTAACAAATGCTCATTGGATTCTTTACAATCGATAATTTTATAATCTCCTTTTTTTAATATTTCTACTTTTTTCCCATTAATTTCAATTATTTTTCCTGGATTAATTTCTTCTATTTTAAAATGATAAGGAGACAAATCATATTCATCTACTGGTAAATTAGGTTTAAATGAGAAAATGTTTTTGGCATAGATGTATACATATTCAATAATTGGAAGCCACTGTGCTCCATTATTTGCAACATTTTTTGTCGAGTATCTCGTTTGTATATGATGAACTGATAATAAATTATTATTATCAAATATTTCATCCATAAGAATTTTTAACTGCGCCTGTTCTGATTCATTTATACTAATCATTATTATTCCGTCATCAGCTAGTAATTTATGGGCTAGAGTTAACCTCCTTTTCATGAATGAAAGCCATTTGGAATGACTATATCCATCGAATTCATCTACTATATTATCATTATAAACAAATTCTTTTCCGGTATTATAAGGAGGATCTATATATATAACATCTATTTTATTTTTATGTGTTTTTTCTAATAAGTACAAACTATGTAGATTATCCCCCTCAAGTAAAAAATTGTATTTTTCATTATTTTTTAATATGCTTTTATTTGTTAATTCTTCAAAAACAGGTATTTTTGTTTTTAATTCTTTATCAACTCTTTCTTCATGTTCTTCCCAAATAAGACCATATTTCTTTTTTGTTAGTTCATTTTCTATTAATGATAAATTATTAATAATTTCTTCATCTTTAATATTCTTTTTAATTTCATTTATAGTATTTAGCATTTTTTCTCTTCTAATTTTTGATAAATTAGTTGTTTCCATAGTTACCTCACTTTTTAAACTCAACAATATCCCCGATATCACATTTTAAGTATTCACATATTTTTTTTAATACATCCATACTAACATTTTGATTGTTTGTAATTTTTGACATTGTAGTCCAACCCAAATGAGCATTTTCTTTGATATCTTTTTTCTTTATTTTTTTGTCTTGCATTATTTTAGCTAACTTGCCATAAGATACTTCCAAATTAATCTTCTCCTTTTAACATTATTATAGCACATATCTCCTAATACAAGAAAATATTTTTATTTTTTAGGAGTAGTTGAGAAAAAATATAAACTTAGTATTTTTTTATTTTACTAAGTTTTTACTATTCATTTTATGATCCTATAAACGTAATTAAAGTACGGTAAAAATACACTATTAATACCATGTTTACAAACTTCTTTTGCTGTGATTATACCATTATTTACTTTAATTAGATTTAAAATTTGCTCTTCTTTAATAATTTTATGTTCCTTTCAACATACGTTATACTACAATTGTTAGTTAAAAGGAACATAGAAACACAATATATTTTATTACAAAAAGAATGTTTACATATTTTTATGCAAACATTCTCTTATTTTTAAGGTTTTTTGCAGTATTTCAACTCTTTTTGCAAACAAATTCAATATTTATTTATTTTCTATTTTTTCTAAAATACATCTTTTGCCTTATTTTATAAGGTATTATGCATCACGGCCATGACAAAATTTATATTTTTTGCCTGAACCACATGGCGTCCATTTAAAACTACCGTGCAATTTTTTCCTTTAAAAGTGGGCTTTCTTACTCATAAGTTTTAATAACTTACACTTAAATTGTAATAAAGTTATGTCTATTTTTCTAACATAGCAGTTTAAGCGTATCTAAAAACGTATCTAAAATAATTGATTTATTTCA
>CALVUU010000050.1 GCA_944363655.1 uncultured Bacilli bacterium
ATTATGATGTAGAAGTAGGAACAGGACAAAGTGGATATGAAGAAACAATGAAAATAGGATTAATGTATGTATCAGATTATGGATATGGAGCAAGTCCAGAAAAATGGACAACAGCATTATATGAAGACAATTATGGAACAGATAATTGGCTATATTTAGGTTTACCTGAATGGCCAATTTCCCGTTGTACGAGTAACGTGCGCACTGTGTTCTACGTGAATTCCCGCGGCGGTGGTCTCGTGGATCTTGTCTATGCGGAAGCTCCGAATGCTGTTCGCCCGTCCTTTAGTCTGACATCCACAGTTACAATTTCCAGCGGTACAGGAACAAGTACTGATCCATTTGTTTTGAATCTTGGCTAAGCAAATGCTTGTCTACACGCCGTACGGTGCGAGGCAAGCGGGGTACACTTTTTGCTATGAGTGATAAAGGTTGATAAAATAGATTGATGAAATTTAAAAGCCGTGTCTGCACCGTAGGTGCAGGTGTAGTAGTTATGTTTTAATTACTTTTGCTATAAAAAGTTAAGATTGAAAAACTTAATTGATGAATATCCTGCTCCAACTGACCAACGGAAAGCTGGAGCAGGCAAGCCCCTCGCGGCTATTAACCGCGCGGGGCCGCCGCTAAGTGTCAACAAAATGTAAAGTAAGGAGGTATTATGTATAGTTATATAATTGGTAATGTAACAGAGATTAATAGTAATAATATTGTTTTAGAAAATAATAAGATTGGGTATATGATATATGTACCTAATCCTTTTAGTTATAAAGTTGGAGATGAATATAAAGTATATACATATAATAAGATAAGTGAAGATGAATATAGTTTGTATGGTTTTAAGACTAAAGAAGAGTATGAATTATTTCTTAAGTTAATTAGTGTTAAAGGTCTTGGAGCAAAACTTGCTCTTCCAATACTTGCAACAGGTTCTATTGCGGGTATTGTTGATGCCATCGATAGAGAAAATATATTATATTTAACTAAGTTCCCTAAAATTGGGGATAAACTTGCTCGTCAAATAATACTTGATTTAAAGGGTAAAATAAATATTGAAGTAAGTGAAGATTTAGTAAATGATGAAACAGAAGATTTAATTGATACACTAACTGCTTTAGGTTATAAATCTAGCGAAATTAAAAAAGTGGTTGGTCAGATTGATAAGAGTTTAACTTTAGAAGATCAAGTAAAAGAAGCATTAAAATTATTATTAAAATAGGTGAGATATGAAAAAAGGGTTTACGTTAGTTGAATTAATGGCAGTTATTGTAATAGTTGTAATAATATCTATAATTGGTTATGCTGGTATTACTACTGTTCAAAAAAACATAAAAACTAATCTTTGGGAAAGTAAAGTAGAATCCATTGAAACAGGAGCAGTCTTATATGGCGAAGATAATAAAAATAGACTTACAGGTACTTGTAACATTGATGGAAGTATTAAAACATCTTGTCAAAGTGTTACGGTACAGTTTTTATTAGATGAAAATTATATTCCTACTGATGAAAAAGATAGTGAAGGAAATAAAGTTATAATTAATGATACAATTGGAGATAATTCATACGCTAATAATATGAGTGTAAGTATTTATGTAGAAAATAATATAGTTTATGCTAAATTAATGGAATAAAGTTTGAAAAACTTTATTTTTTTCTTTAGAAAAATAGTAAATTGTGATAAAATTATGCTTGGAGGATGTTTATGGAAAAATATGTGTATTTGTTTAATGAAGGAAACAAAGATATGCGAAATCTCCTTGGAGGTAAAGGTGCAAACCTTGCAGAAATGACTAATATTGGTCTTCCTGTACCAAGTGGATTTACTGTTACAACTGAAGCGTGTAACAAATACTATGATGATGGAGGAGTGCTTGCTGATTCTATCGTCGAAGAAATTAAAAATAATCTTGCCAAACTAGAAGAAAAGACTGGCAAAAAGTTTGGTGATTTAGAAAATCCCCTTTTAGTAAGTGTTAGAAGTGGGGCAAGAGCAAGTATGCCAGGAATGATGGATACTGTTTTAAATCTTGGTTTAAACGATGAAATTGCTGCATCATTTGCTAAGAAAATTGATAACAAAAGATTTGTTTATGATTCATATAGAAGATTTATTCAAATGTTTGCTGATGTAGTTATGGGTTATTCAAAAAGTAAATTTGAAAGTATCATTGATGAAGTAAAGGACCAAAAAGGTGTTAAAGATGATATTGAACTTGATGATGCTGATATGGTTTCTTTAACTGAAAAGTTTAAAGCTGTCTATAAAGAATTTGCGGGAGTTGATTTCCCTCAAGATCCTTTCGTTCAACTAATCGAAGCCGTTAAAGCAGTATTTAGAAGTTGGAACAATGAAAGAGCTATTTATTATAGAAGAATAAATGATATTCCATCTAGTTGGGGTACTGCCGTAAATGTTCAAGAAATGGTTTATGGTAATAGTGGTAATACTTCCGGTACTGGAGTAGCATTTACGAGAAACCCTGCAACTGGTGAAAAGAAGTTATTCGGAGAATACTTAATTAATGCGCAAGGTGAAGATGTTGTTGCAGGTATTCGTACACCTAGTGAAATTGATACTTTAAAAAGTGAAATGCCTGAGGTATACGCGGAATTTGCTCGTATAGCGCAAATGTTAGAAGACCATTACAACGACATGCAAGACATGGAATTTACAATTGAAAATGGTAAGTTATTTATTCTTCAAACGAGAAATGGTAAACGTACTGCAAGTGCTGCTGTAAAAATTGCCGTTGATCTTGTTAATGAAGGTAGAATTTCTAAAGAAGATGCCGTTTTAATGGTTGAACCTAAAAGTCTTGATGCATTACTTCACCCAACATTTACAACTGAATCTTTAAAAAGTGGTAAAGTTATAGGTAGAGGTTTAGCGGCATCTCCTGGAGCAGGAACTGGTAAAATTTATTTTAATGCTGCTGATGTAATTAAGGCTAAAAATGAAGGTGTTGATGCGATACTTGTTCGGCTTGAAACTTCACCTGAAGATATTGAAGGAATGAATTCAAGTAAAGGCGTACTTACACTTCGTGGTGGTATGACTAGCCATGCGGCAGTTGTTGCTCGTGGTATGGGTATATGCTGTGTATCAGGTGTTGGTTCATTTAGTATTGATGAAGATGCCAAAATTCTTAAAACTGGTGATGGTGAAGAATTTAAGGAAGGAGATTACATCTCAATTGATGGATCTACTGGTACAGTTTATGCTGGTAAACTAGAAATGCAAGAAGCATCAATAAGTGGAGACTTTGAAACATTTATGTCCTGGGCAGATGCAGCACGTGATTTACGTGTTAGAACAAATGCTGATACACCAAGGGATGCATTGCAAGCTAAGGCTTTCGGAGCTGAAGGAATAGGTTTATGTCGTACAGAACACATGTTCTTTGAAAAGAGCAGGATATTTAACTTTAGAAAGATGATTTGTGCAACAACCGTAGAAGAAAGAAAATCTGCTTTAGACGCGATACTTCCTTATCAAAGAAGTGATTTTGAAGCATTATTTGAGGCTATGGCACCATACAGTGTTGTTATTAGATACTTAGATCCTCCTCTACATGAATTTTTACCAAAAGAAGAAAAAGAAATTGAAGAACTTGCTAAAGATTTAGGTAAAAGTGTTAGTGATTTAAAGAAAATTATTGATTCATTAAAAGAATTCAATCCAATGATGGGACATCGAGGATGCCGTCTTGCAATTACTTATCCAGAAATTGCCGAAATGCAAACTAGAGCAGTAATTGAAGCAGCAATTAACGTGGGTAAAAAAGGAATAAAAGTAACTCCTGAAATAATGATACCTCTTGTTGGTGATGTAAAAGAACTTGAATACGTTAAAGGAATAGTTGCTAAAGTTGCTGATGAAATAATTAAAGAAGCAGGTGTTGATTTACATTACGAAGTAGGTACAATGATTGAAATACCAAGAGCAGCATTACTAGCTGATAAGATTGCTAGTGTTGCGGAATTCTTTAGTTTTGGAACGAATGACTTAACGCAAATGACTTATGGCTTTAGTCGTGATGATGCTGGTAAATTCTTAGAATCATATTATGATAAAGGAATTTTTGAATCAGATCCATTTGCTAAAGTCGATACTGAAGGTGTCGGAGAACTTATGCGTATTGCCAGTGAAAAAGGAAGAAAGACAAGAAAAGATATAAGTCTAGGAATATGCGGAGAACATGGTGGAGATCCATCAAGTATAGCTTTCTGTGATAAACTCGGATTTAATTATGTATCTTGTTCACCATTTAGAGTACCTATTGCAAGACTTGCTGCTGCTCAAGCTGCAATAAATAGGAAAAGAAATAAATAAAATTTAAAAACTTCATCTTAGTCGATGAAGTTTTTTTAAGTTTTTAAAAAAAATTACTAGAAAAAAAAGGAAATAGACCTCCCACTGCAATATATAATAAGTGAAAGGAGGTTTTTTTAAATGTTTTAAAATATTAATTGCGGTTGACTTTGTGATTGCTTATAATATTATATTTATTTAAATGAAAGGAGGAAAAATTATTAAAAAGATTTTATTTATTGTAGTTGTTTTTATGGTAGGAATTTTAAATGTTGCTGCTAGAGAGGATAAAGTGTATTCTGCTGAAAAAATAGATGGAATGTACATAAGAAAAATTTCCAATACTGGTAAAGAAGTAACAAGACATGGGGGTTTTATTAGAAGAGTTAGTGACAATAAATTCGTGTACTGTGTTGAACCATTTGTTGATTTAATAAATAATCATTCTTATGAAGTTTATGATAATAATTACGCATCGATTTTAAATATATCTGATGAAGTATGGGAACGTATTTCTCTAATTGCATATTATGGATATCAATATGGTAATCACATTGAAGATTATTGGTACTATATAACTCAAATAATGATATGGAGGACGGTATATCCTGATGGTGAGTTTTATTTTACAGATACCCTTGGAGGAGAAAATAATTTGAATAAATATGAAAAAGAAATTAAAGAAATTGAAGATTTAGTAAATAATCATTATTTAACACCTGAATTTACAGAAATAAAAGTAAGTGAAGGAGAAACGCAAAGATTTCTTGATAAAAATAATGTTTTAGCAAATTATGAAGTAATTGATAATTCTAATGTAGTTATTGAAGGAAATGAATTAGTAATAAATGGTGAAACTATTGGAGAGTATACTATCGAATTAAAGAAAAATAGTAATATTTATGAAGAACCACCCCTAGTTTATAGCAGTAATGATAGTCAAAAGGTATTAAGTGCAGGTTTTATAGAACCTATTAGTTATAAAGTAAATTTTGAAGTAATTGGTTATTCATTAAAGATAATTAAAGTAGATTTTTTTACTGGGGATACTATTAAATTACCAGGTATTAAATTTAATATATATGACATGAATGATGAATTTATAATGGAAGTAGTAACTAATGAAAACGGAGAAATAACCGTTGATAATTTAAGTAAAGGAAGTTATAAGATTAAAGAAGTAGTTAATCAAGTAATACCTGGTTATGATATTTTTAAAGAAGAAATATATTTTGAAATTACAGGAAAAGAAGATGTTGTTACTTTAAAATTCCCTAACACACCCGTTTCAGGAGCATTAAAAGTTTTGAAAACTAATGAAGATGGTAATCCTCTTGCTGGTGTAACATTTGGGCTATATAAAAGTGATAACACATTAGTAGATATAGTAATTACTGATGATTTAGGTATTGCTTTATTTGAAAATTTGCAAGCAGGTACCTATAAATTAAAAGAGCTTGCCACAACTAGCGGATATTTACTAGATGAAAATGTTCATGAAATAGAATTAAAATTAGAAAATAATAAAATAGAGACAGTAACTATTAATCTAGTAAATTATCAACCGAAAGGAAGTTTAGAAATAATTAAAGTTGATACCAATAACTCCCCATTAATAGATGCTGAATTTGTTTTATATGATAGTAATAAAAAAGAAATAAAAAAAACTAAAACAAATAATGAAGGTAAAATAGTAATAGATAATTTACTATTAGGAAAATATTATTTAGAAGAAATTACTCCCCCAAATGGATATAAATTATTAGAAAGTATTATCGAATTTGAGATAACTAGTGATGAAGAAATAGTTACCATTACAGTTACTAATGAATTAATAGATATAGATATTCCTGATACAGCCATAAACATGAATATTGATGATTATATCATTGAAAAAAGGAAAAAAATGCTAAAATAAATTTGTAAATACTACTTTATGCGTGCTATAATACTACTTAGGAGTTTTGTAGTATGAAACGTAGTGAAGTTGATAGAAGTAAATTAAGTCCTATGATGGCCCAATATATGGAAATCAAAGATGAGTATCCTGAGGAGCTTGTCTTTTATCGCTTAGGGGATTTTTATGAAATGTTTTTTGATGATGCTTTAATAGCATCAAGAGAATTAGAATTAACATTAACAGGTAGAGTTGCAGGGTTAGAAGAAAGAGTTCCAATGTGTGGAGTTCCCCACAACAATGTTAAAACTTATATTGAAAAACTAGTTAATAAGGGATATAGAGTAGCTATATGTGAACAATTGGAAGATCCTAAAACAACGGGAAATAGAATGGTTAAAAGAGGAATAGTTGATGTAATAAGTAAAGGAACCATTGCTGATAATGACCTGTTAAATGAACGAGATGCTTCTTATATCGCTGGTATTTTATTTTTTCAAGATATTATTAATATAACAATACTTGATATTTCCACTAGTCATTTAGTAAATTTAACTATTCCTAATAACATGGATACATTATTAAATGAAATACTTAATTATAATGTTAAAGAAGTAGTATTATTAGATAATTTAAATACGTCTTTAATCGATTTACTTAAAAATACTTATAATATTGAAGTAACTATTAGTAGTGAATTTTTAAAAGATAAATATCAAGATTTTATTAATACAATACCTGATGTTAGAGTAAGAAGTGGAGTAGAACATCTATTTTATTATTTAAGTATACGTCAATTAAAAGATTTAAGTTATATTAATAATATAGAAATGCTTAAGAAAAATGATTATGTAGAAATGGACGTTCATACGGTTAGAAATTTGGAATTAGTAGAAACATTAAGATTAAAAGAAAGAACTTATTCTCTTATTTGGTTACTCGATAAATGTAAAACTGCCATGGGTAGTAGAAAACTTAAAAGTTGGATATTAAATCCTTTAAAGAATAAAGATATAATTGAAAAAAGATATGAAAAAATTGAAAAATTAAATAATGAATTTATTTTAAAAGATGAGTTACGTAACTTGTTATATGAAGTATATGATATTGAAAGATTATCAGGAAAAGTTATTAATGGTAGTTTAAATGCTAGAGACTTACTACAACTTAAAAATAGTTTAAAGGTTTTACCTAAAATTAAAGAAATTAATGAAAAGCTAGGTTTTGATTATGATATTGCTACTCATAGTGCCATATATGAATTATTAGAAAATGCTATTAGTGAAGATCCTCCAGTAAGTGTTAAAGAAGGATATATTATAAAAAGTGGTTTTAATAGTAAGTTAGATGAACTTAGAAGTATTCGTAGTGGTGGTAAAGATTTTGTTGCTAGTTTTGAGGCTAAAGTTAAAGAAGAAACAGGAATTAAAAATTTAAAAGTTGGTTTTAATAAAGTATTTGGTTATTATATTGAAGTTCCCAATGGTAGTAAAGATCAAGTTAAAGATGAATTTAATTGGTATCGTAAGCAAACTTTAACTAATTGTGAAAGATATATTTCTCCAGAATTAAAAGAAAAAGAATCTCTTATTTTGAATGCTGAAGAAAATATAATCGATTTAGAATATAATTTATTTTGTGATATTAGAAATAAAGTTAAAGAAGAAGTTCCTTTATTAAATAAAACAGCAGATGCCCTAAGTGAACTTGATTCGATTTTATCTTTAGCGTTTTGTAGTGAAGAATATAATTTAGTAAAACCTGTTATTAATGATGATGGCATTATTAATGTAAAAGATGGAAGACATCCAGTTGTTGAAATAGTAAGTAAAGAAGAATACGTTCCTAATGATTGTGTTATGGATAATGGTATTAATACTCTTTTAATCACAGGACCTAATATGAGTGGTAAATCAACTTATATGAGACAACTAGCAATAATTGTTATAATGGCTCAAATTGGCTCCTTCGTTCCGGCATCAAGTGCAAGTTTACCAATAATTGATAAGATATTTACACGTATTGGAGCAAGTGATGATCTTGTTAGTGGGGAATCTACTTTTATGGTTGAAATGAAAGAAGCAAGAAATGCAATATGCAATGCAACCGAACATAGTTTAATACTATTTGATGAATTAGGTCGTGGTACTGCTACTTACGATGGAATGAGTCTAGCCCAAGCTATACTTGAATATATAAGCAAAAATATTAAATCATTCACTTTATTTTCAACCCATTACCATGAACTTACAAGATTAGATAAGAAATTTAAAAATATTAAAAATGTTCATGTAAGTGCTGTTGAAAATGGAGATACGATAACATTCTTGCATAAAGTTAAGAATGGAGCAGTTGATAAAAGTTATGGTATCCATGTTGCCCGTCTTGCTCATATGCCTGATGAACTTTTAAGGCGAGCTGATGAAATATTAAATGAATATGAAACTAATGCCAAGAAAAAAAATCCGGAAGAAAAAGTTCAACTTAGCATGAATTTCTTTCAAGAAAAACCCAAAGATGATATAATAAAAAAGAAAATAGAAAAACTTGATTTGATGAATACCACACCAATTCAAGCACTTAACTATTTATTTGCTTTAAAAGAAGAAATAAAAAAGGGTGAGTAAGATGAAATTTAGAGAAATAATAAGATTTTTTAAGAGATATTTTCGTCATGAAAAGAAACTTCTTATTAAATCTTTTGTTTTAATATTTATTAGTTCAATTCTAGGAGTGTTATATGGTTATTTAATTGGTGAGGCAACACAGTTTGCAACAGAAAGGCATTTTTGGGTAGCCGTATTAATTTTATTACTTTATCTTTTTATGTCTTTGCTTGATAATTTAATCTTTGATCGCTTAGGGAAAATAAGTATTAAAAAGGCTTGTAGTAATATTATGGAACGTATTAGCTATGATGTATACTATAAAGTTGGTTTACTTCCTGCTAGAGCCTTTGAAGAAAAAACAAGTGGAGAATTAATTAATCGTGTTGTTAATGATGCATCAACCATTACCGAAACTTTTCAACAATTTCTAAGAGTAATAACAGCTCTTTTTACAGCTCTTTTAATATTTATTTATATTTTATTTAATTCTTGGTTAATAGCTTTAGAAATAATTTTATATTTTGGTATATTTTATATATATTCTAAAAAATTTTTACCTTTAATAAAAGAAACACAAAAAGAAATATCTAAAGAAAAGGATAATACTGTTGCTTATGTTAATGAAACAATACGAGGTATTAGAGAAATAAGAGCCTTAGGTATAAGAAAAAGTGTTAATAATATAGTTAAAAAAATAATAAATATTGTATTTATAAAAACGAGAAAACAAATGGTAGATGAAGAAAATTATTATAGTATAACCGCTTCTTTAGGAAATGCTCTTGAAGTAATAACATTTATTACATGTATTATTCTAATGTCTTTAGGTAAATGTAATCTTGGTTTCTTCATATCTTTGACTTACTATATATATCGCTTTACTTATTTAGTTGAATGGGCAATGTCTTTAAATTCTTCAGTTCAAAAAATGCGTGTTGCCATAGAAAGAGTAGATGAAATATTAGGTAATAAATTATATAATGATGTAACATTTGGTAATCTAAATAAGACAGATATAATAGGTAATATAGAATTTAAAAATGTAACGTTTGGTTATAGTAAAGAAGAAGGAAGTGTTTTTGAAAAATTTAACTTAACAATTCCTAGTAATAAAAAGGTCGCAATTGTAGGTAAAAGTGGTCAAGGTAAAAGTACAATATTTAATTTATTACTTCGTTATTTTGAACCTCAAAGCGGAGTAATATTAATTGATGATTTTCCTATAAATGATTTTGATGAAGATTCCTTTCATCAAAATATTGCTATCATTCGCCAAGAACCATTTATATTTAATAAAACTATATTAGAAAATTTTCTTATATTAGATCCATATATTTCTTTAAATAAAATTAGAAAAGCTTGTAAGTTAGCAGAAATTGATGAATATATCATGACTCTTCCCAATAAATATGATACTTTAATTGGGGAAGGAGGAGTAAACTTAAGTGGAGGTCAAAAACAAAGACTTGCCATAGCAAGAGCGTTACTAAAGAATAGTAAAATTATATTATTTGATGAAGCAACAAGTGCTTTAGATAATGATAATCAAAGTAAAATAAAATTAGCTATTGATAACTTAGTTAAAAATCATACTATTGTGATTGTTGCTCATAGACTTTCTACTATAATTGATGCTGATATTATTTATCTAATTGATGATGGTAAAGTTATTGCTAGTGGAACTCATAAAGAATTAATGAAAAAAAATAAAATATATAAATCTTTATATAATAACGAAAACTAAAAGAAGTAATGTTAACTAAAATTACTTCTTTTCTTTATCTTTAATAATTATTTCTAAATCATATTTATTAGCTATTTCTATAATATCACTAAAAAAATATCTACTTCTGCCTGATTCATTAGAATATTGCCAATCTTCCGATTTATTAATTCTTTTAGCAAATTCTTTTTGCGTTAAATTGGTATTTTGCCTTATAAATTTAAGTATTTCATTTGCTTTATATTTATTTGCTTTAATTTCCATTGTATCCACCATTTGCATTATATCAATTTAATATTCTAAAATATTAAAAACCGTATTGACATACGGTTTTGTTTTTGCTATTATCTAAATATAGTATAACCGTATTATCATACGTTTATGTATTAAAGATTGTGAAGTGAATAAATATGCGTAATAAAGTAAAAATAATTATTTTTAGTATTTGTTTAGTTTTTTTAGGATTATATTTCTTAAATTTTAAAGATAATCATGAAATAATTTATAATAAAATACCTCCTAAGGTAATTAATACTAATACTTTAACTATGATGTATGAGACTGAATCTAGTAGTGGAGAGTATGAAGTATCAAGCGATACTTCATGGCCACAGGATGGTTATATTTTTAACGAAAGACTATCGGGTTGTGAAAATGGAAGTATACTTACTTGGGATGATGAAAATAAAAGGGTGTTATTACAAACTAATACTAGTGATAAATGTTATGTTTATTTTGATAAAAAGCCTGATATAGTTTATTTAGCAGATTATATTAAAGGATTGTATACAAGTGACGGCGAAAACGGAATATACTTACACGATGGAGTAGGAAGTTATACCAATGCCGATCAGGAAGCGGGAGATAATTCATATAGATATGCAGGAGCGAATCCAAATAATTATGTCTGTTTTGGAAGTGATGCAGCAAGTTGTCCAAATGATAATTTGTACCGTATAATTGGAGTTTTTGATAATCGAGTAAAATTGATAAAATATGATTATGCAAATAGCAATTTATTAGGAACAAATGGGGATTATAGTAGTGAAACAAACTCAAGTGCAAACTCAAGCTATTATAAGGGAGGATTAACAACAATAAATAAATATTATTGGAATTTTAGCGATGGATACAATTCACAAAATATTTGGAATGAAAGTAATTTAAATAAAATAAATTTAAATACAAATTACTTGAATAATATAGGAAGTACGTGGAGTAGTAAAATAGCAACAACAAGCTGGAAAGTGGGAGGAAATGTAGATGAAAATATAGAAAATGTGCAAGTAAAAACAGCATATACGAATGAAATAGTAAATCCAGCAGAGCCAACAATATATAATGCAAAGATAGGATTAATGTATGTAAGTGATTATTATTATAGCGCAGCATCAATATATTGGCTTTATTTTGGATATAGTAATGGAGATGGCTACGATTATAGAAAGGCAACAAATAGTAACTGGATGTACATGGGATTAAGGGAGTGGACAATAACCCCTAGTACGGATTATACTCACGATGCATTCGTTATAGAATCACTTGGCTATGTGTTTTCATATGGCGGTGATGGGTTAGACTATCCTTATTCAATCCGTCCTACATTTTACCTAAAACCTGAAGTAACTTATGCTTCTGGTGATGGAACACAAAACTCACCATTTAAAATTGAGTGCACTACATGTACTTCAAATTAAAAAAAGCACTAGTTATCCTAGTGCAACATCAAAAATCATCATAACAATAAAACCAAGTATTGTAAATAAGGCCATAAGGTCTTTTTTTTCATTTGTTTGACTTTCAGGAATTAATTCTTGTACAACTACATAAATCATTGCTCCTCCAGCAAATGAAAGAAGTATTGGAAGTAAGAATTGTACTTTTAAAACAAGTATTGCTCCAATAACAGCAGCAATAGGTTCAACAATTCCACTCATCATTCCAAATAAAAATGCTTTACTTCTACTCATACCATCACGTCTTAATGGAAGAGATACAGCTGAACCTTCCGGGAAATTTTGAATACCAATACCAATAGCAAGCATTAAAGCTGCCATAACTGTTGCGCCTTCAATCCCATAAGCAATAGAACCAAATGCTACACCAATTGCCATACCTTCAGGTTTATTTATTTTGTAATATTTTAAAATTAAAAAAAATAATAACTTTTTTTTCTTTACTTATTTCAATTCTTTCTATTAATTTAGAAATTAATTCTTTAGTATTAATTTCTAAATTAATTATTTTTTTTAATGTATCATCACTTATATTAGTATTATCTTTAATTAGTTTAATATCTATTTTTTTAAAATTGTTTTTTATTATATCTAATATATTTTCTTCTAACTTTTCATAATTAAAAGCGTGGGAACTACATAATTTATTTTTATAATTAGCTCGGTAATAATTACAACACATATAGCTCCTATTCATTTTATTTTTATTTCTAATACCAATATGATGTTTACATTCAAAACAATATAATATTCCATCTAATAATCTAGGATTATTTTTTTTAATAATGGTATTTTTTAATTTATCTTGTACTTCATTAAAAAGTTTTTTTGATATTATTTCTTGATGATTATTTTTACAAATAATCCAATCTTTTTCTTTATTTTTAATAATTTTTCGATATTTATAACTTAATCTTTGATGTTTATTTTGAACTAAATCTCCAACATATATTGGATTAGTTAATATATTTTTAATTGCTATTTTATTCCATTTATTATCTTTATTAAAACGAATTTTACTAAATGTCGGTACTTGTTCTTTTTCTAATATATTTTTTATTTCTGATAAACTTATTCCTTCACAAAATAAATTAAATATTTTTTTTACTATATATGCCTCATTTTCATTAATAACTATTTTATTTTTATATTTATTACTTTTTTTATAACCAAGTGGTAAACATCCTCCTGTCCAAAGTCCATTAATTTGCATAGATTTAATAGCAGATCTAATTTTTTTAGATAAATCTTTAGCATATAAATCATTAATAATAGCCTTAAATGGCACAAAATCATTGTTAGCATTATCGATAAAAGTATCGATATTATCTGTTATAGCAATAAAACGAATATTATTAATAGGGAAGAAGTGTTCTACAAATTCTCCAGTTTTTATATAATCTCTTCCTAATCTAGATAAGTCTTTAACAATAACCATATTTATTTTTTTATTCTTTATATCACCAATCATTCTTTTAAATGCTGGACGATTAAAATTGGTACCAGTATAACCATCATCAACATAAATTTCTTCAATATTATAATGCATATTTTTAGCAAAATTAATAAGTAAATTATGTTGATTTTTAATAGATTCATTTTTATCTTCTTTAGATAATCTAATATATAATCCCGCTTTAAACATTATTATATAATGTCTTAATAAATTTAATTATTATATTTTCTAAAGAATTATTACCGTATTTAAACTTATATGAATATTGCATAATTTTTACCTCCAGTAAAAATTATGCAAAAAAAGATGCTGCTATGCAGCATCTTGGTAATCATCTTGATAATCTAAGGAATAATTTTCAATAAGTTTACTTAAAATAATTGGATCATTTACTTTTTGTGTAAATATTTCGCCATTTTCATTTATTTCTTTTAAAACTATATATTCATTGGTTGGTTCATCTAATTCATTTAGTAAAACTGCTAGAAAGTAATTACTTTTATCAATTTCACTATTAAGTAATAATAAATAACTTTTGCCATTTTCTAAATCTATTATATCATCTATATTCATCTTCCCAATCCTTCACTTTCTTTATTTTGTAAATCATTATTTAAAATAACTAATTTATTTATTCTTTTAAGTAATCTTTTCTTTTCCGTTTCACTTAAATCATAATTATTATTAATTATATTTAGTATTTCTGTTTTTTTCATATCTATTAAATCAGATGAATTATTTTTACTAGCAACCTCTAACTTTTTAATAGTATTTAAAATATTTATGTAAGTATTACTTCGCTTTGGTAATATTGCTCCAAGAGAAGTAATACTTAAGCCTCCGATACCAAGGGTAGTAGCTATACTACTTAGAGAACTAACCGCGTTAGTAGCAGCAGATGCTTTTGCTGCTGCGCTTACTGCAAACTGGCTTAATTCAGTTCCTCCGAATGTCCATATGCCACTAACAGAATCGAATAGGGCTTGAGAATTAGTCATTGTTTGAATCACTGATGCTAATGCATTATTCGCATTATGTAAAGCTGCTTGGTTTGCCCCAGCTAAATGCCATGTTTGAGCATTATTGATCATTGCTGAACTTAATGTTGCTATTTGCTGTGTTTCTATCATATGAACAATCGCCGGAATTAAATATTGCATGGCAACAACTGCAGCAGCAATTAATAATGATATACCAACCACAATTAATATTTTCTTTTTATTCTTATTTAACCAATTACATGCTCTACGCCCAACAACTTTAATTTTAGGTTCATCTAAATTAAAATCTAATGGAAAAGCCTCAGGTTCTTCTTTAGGTAAAGTATTATTTGCATAATTAGGAGTATCCCCCAAATATGGACCAATTTGTTCATCAGGATGTACTGTTCCAAGATATTCATCTTTATTAAAGCTTAATCCCGTATCTTTCTTATTAGTAGTTTTATTATCATCTTCTTTAAAATTATTATTTGTTAAAGTTTCCGCACTTGGTTTAAAAATTTTTGAATCCTTATAAGTTTGTTCTTGATTTACTATTGGTTCATTACTTTTTTCTTTATAATTATTATGTGTTACATCATTTACTTCACTATTATAAGTAATACCATATCGATTACTTAATTTATCTAACTCAGTTTTAGCCTTTATATTATCTATTGCAAATTTAATTACATCTTCTCTTGTATCATTTATTATATCTTGTATTTTTTCTAAATTATCGCTTGATATAGCAAGTAATTTATAACTATCTTCAATAGATGCAATAGTTTTTAATAAATCATTTTTAAAATCTACAACATTTAAATTAGTACTATATTTATTGTATTCACTTTCTAGCTTTATATATTCATCATATGCTTTATTTTTAGCAGATTTACTAGGTAACTTTTTAACTAATTCAGTAGCCCTATAATTCTTTTCCTCCGGATTTAGACCTTTTTTATCTAATTCATAAATCTCTTTTCTAATACACATTTCTTCTTCTTTAATTTTTAAATAATCTAATTCTGCTTGTTGTAAACGACGATATTTAGAAAATAAATTTTCTAAATGTTCAAAATTAGTATTAAATTTATCTAAATAAGTAGGATCTGATGCATGAGCATATTTATCATAATTTACTATTTCTTTAATTTTATCAAAATTATAAAGTACTTTTTTAGAAAAATTTCCAATAATATAATTTATATTAGCATTACGTCGTAATTCTATTAATTTTCCAAGTAATTCTGTCTCATCTTTATCATCTTTTCTTAGTTGTTTTGTAAAATTCCAAGCTCCCTCAATGTTAAAACCAGCATTAGTATAACTATCCATAACATCAACTCCATATCTTAAAATAAGTTTATCATAAAATGTTGTTATATGCAATATTACATAAAAATGAACCTTCTGGTATATTATGTAGTGTAATCGATGCAATAAGCATAATTGATCTTTTAAGACTAGTTTTATTACTAATTTTCTTTTGATCTTCCCTTTTAGTTAAAAAATCAAATAATTTATCCCCTAAAAACAATAAAATCCCTCCACCTAGAAAACCTAAGGATACAACTAACCAAGGAATCATATCTAAAGATATAGCCATTTCAATAGCAGGGGATAGCATAGAAAAAAACGTGGCTGCAATCATTACACCTGCAGCAAAACCTAACATTGCATCTAAAATATTCTTCTTTACATTTTTAAATAAAAAAACAACTGCTGAACCTAATGATGTTATTGCCCAAGTAAAAATTGTAGCAATTAATGCCTGTATAGGGTAACTTAAATTATTAAACCATAAAAACATTTTTTATAACCTCGCTTCATTTGTAGTTTATGCCATTTAATTTTATTGGTGTTTATCTTTACAAAACGCTTTAAAACAATTATAATAACTTTTAGTTCGGGAGGCAAAGTTATGTTCAATATACCAGTAATCATTTTAAAAAAGTTAGTTATCCTTCCTAAACAGGAAATAAAATTAGAACTTAATAATATAATAAGTGAAAAAACAATCAAAGAAGCAAGTCTAAATTATAAAGGAGAAATACTTGTCATTGCTCCAATTGATGTAAAAGAAGAAGAACCAAGCGTTGATGATTTACCTAAAGTAGGGGTAATAGCTCGCATTAAAAGTAAGATAGCAACAACTAGTGGTATTCAAGTTAAATTACAAGGAATTAAAAGAGTAGCTGTTAATAAATATTATAATTGTAATGATGATATTTTATTTAGTGAAGCAATGATTATTGAAATACCTAAATTAATTGAAGAAGAAAAAAATGCTATTTTACGTAAATTAATTGATACTTTAAAAGAATATATAAAAACAAGTAATAGCGCATCAAATGATATCTTAGCCTATATAACAAATAGTGATGATTTAAATAAAATAACTGATGCTATTACTTCTTATTTACCATTTGATATTACTAAGAAATTAGAATACATGCAAAATATTAATCCTATGAAAAGGGCTAAATCTTTAATAAAAGATATGCAAGAAGAAATAAAAATAGCAGAACTTGATGCGGAATTAGATAATAAAGTAGATGAAGAATTAGTAAAAGACCAAAGAAATTTTGTTTTAAAAGAAAAAATAAAATTAATAAAAAAAGAACTAGGAGAAGTATCACTACAAGAAGAACAAACTAAAAAATTTCGGGAATTACTAAGTAAATCGCGCATAGAAAAAAAGATAAAAGATAAAATTGAACATGAAATAAATAAATTTGAAATGATGAATGAATCAACTCCTGAAATAAGCATTCTTAGAAATTATATCGATTATATGCTTAATTTACCATGGAATAAAAGTAGTAAAGAAACTTCTAATTTTAATACCGTTTTAAAATCACTAAATGAATCTCACTATGGTTTAGAAAATATAAAGACGCGTATTACCGAATATGTAGCAATTAAAAATATTAATAAAGACATTCCTAGTCCCATCATTTGTTTAGTAGGTCCTCCCGGAGTAGGTAAAACAAGTATTGCTACATCTATTGCTAAAGCCTTAAATAAAAAGTTTTACAAAATAAGTGTCGGTGGCTTAAATGATTCTACTGAATTAATAGGATCTCGTCGAACCTACCTTGCAGCATCCCCTGGTAAAATTATTCAAGGAATTAATAAATGTGGTACTAACAATCCTGTTATTTTAATCGATGAAGTTGATAAAATGGTTAAAGACTATAAGGGAGATCCTGCTAGTACTTTACTTGAAATATTAGATCCTATTCAAAATAAATATTTTACTGATAATTATTTAGAAGAACCATTTGATTTAAGTAATGTTTTATTTATTCTTACTGCAAACTCTATTAATGATATTCCAAATCCTTTAATCGATAGAGTTGAAGTAATTGAGTTAAATAGTTATACATTGTTTGAAAAAAAAGATATTGCTAAAAAATATTTGTTACCACAGATTTTTAAAGAACATGTTATTATTGATGAAAATATAAAATTTTCTGATGAACTTTTATATTTTATAATAAAATCTTACACTCGCGAAGCGGGAGTGAGAGATTTAGAAAGAGTTCTTAGTTCTTTAATTAGAAAAATGGCTATAAATAACATAAAAACAATTAATGAAGAAAAAGTAATAAAATTACTAGGTAATCCTAAATATACCGAAGAGTTAGTTAAAGAAAATTCTCCTGGTGTAGTAAGTATGCTTGCCTACACTAATATGGGAGGTATAGTAACTACCACAGAAGTTATTGAATATAAAGGGACTGGTAATGTAAAAATTACAGGTTGTGTTGGAAAAATAATGGAAGAAAGTATCGAGGTAATTATATCTTTTATTAAAAGTCATTATAAATATAATTTAAATAATATCGATATTCATTTTCATTTACTTGATGCATCAACCAAAAAAGATGGACCTTCAGCTGGTGTAAGTATTGCTATGGCTTTAATATCTCTTTTAGAAAAAAAAGAAATAAATCAAGATATTGCTTTTACTGGAGAATTAACTTTAAATGGAACTGTTTTAAAAATTGGAGGTTTAAAAGAAAAATTAATCGGGGCTTATAATCAAAATATTAAAACCGTCTATATTCCTGAAGGTAATATTAATGATTTAAAAGAAGTACCTAAAGAAATTATTAATAAATTAGAAATAAAAACTATTACTAATTTTGATGAATTATATAAAATATTTTTTAAATAAAACGTCAAATAAATGTAAATAAAAATACATAAAATAGTTATTTTGCTAAATACTAATTTAGTAAATAACTATTTATTTTTGTTTTAATCTAGATTTTATTTTATTGTTATAATATAATAAAAATACACGAAAGAAGGTAGTAATATGGATTATTGGAAAAATTTTAAAAAAGGTACTTGGAATGAAGAAATTAATGTAGAAGAATTTATTAAACTTAATTATTCTGAGTATAATGGTGATGAATCTTTCTTAGTTGGTCCAACAAATAAAACAAAGAAAGTATGGAGTAAATGTGAAGATTTACTTAAAGAAGAATTAAAAAAGCATGTTTTAGATATCGATGTCGATCATGTTTCTGGTATCAACAATTATGAAGCCGGTTATATTGATAAGGATAATGAAGTGATTGTAGGTCTGCAAACAGATGCTCCTCTTAAAAGGATAGTTAATCCTTATGGGGGAATTCGTATGGTTTATCAAGAGCTTGATGCGTATGGTTATAAGTTAAATTCCGAAATTGATAAGTATTTTAATGCTTATAGAAAAACACATAATCAAGGAGTATTTGACGCTTATACAACAGAAATTAAAAAAGCAAGACATGTAGGGTTACTTACTGGATTACCTGATGCTTATGGAAGAGGTCGCATTATCGGAGATTACCGGAGAGTTGCCTTGTATGGTATTGACTTTTTAATAGAAAAGAAACGCCAAGATTTTGAACGTCTTACTGGTGAAATGTCTGATGAATTAATTAGGCTCAGAGAAGACGTTTCAATGCAAATAAAAGCCTTAGAAGAAATGAAAAGTATGGCTTTAAAATATGGTTTTGATATAAGTAAACCTGCCAAGAATGCTTTTGAAGCAATTGAATGGACCTACTTAGCGTACCTTGCTGCTGTTAAAGAAAATAATGGAGCAGCAATGAGTTTAGGTAGAGTTGATGCTTTCTTTGATATTTATATTAAAAGAGATATGGATGCTGGTGTGTTAACTGAAGACGAGGCACAAGAATTAATTGATCAATTTGTTATTAAACTTCGTTTAGTTAGACACTTGCGTACTCCTGAATACGATGAATTATTCTCAGGAGACCCAACTTGGGTAACATGTTCTATCGGGGGAGTTAATGATTCTAAATCATTTGTTACGAAAACAAGTTATCGGATTATTCATACGCTTACTAATTTAGATCCAGCCCCAGAACCTAATATGACTATTTTATGGAGTGAAAAATTACCAGTTAATTTCAAAAAATATTGTTCTCGTATGAGTATTAAAACAGATGCTATTCAGTATGAAAATGATGATATAATGCGTCCTATTTATGGTGAAGATTATGCAATTGCTTGTTGTGTATCAGCAATGCGTGTTGGTAAAGATATGCAATTTTTTGGAGCTCGTTCAAACCTAGCTAAAGCCCTACTTTATGCTATTAATGGTGGGATTGATGAAATAAAGGGTGATAAAGTTTTAGATGTTCCTGCCATAACTGATGAAGTACTTGATTATGAAATCGTTAAAAAAGCATACTTTAAAGTACTTGAAGAAGTAGCCCGTATTTATGCTGGGGCTATGAATATCATTCATTATATGCATGATAAGTATGCGTATGAAGCAGGTCAAATGGCGTTACATGACACTAATGTAAGAAGATTAATGGCTTATGGTGTTGCAGGACTTTCTGTTGTTGCAGATAGTCTATCAGCAATAAAATACGCCAAAGTAAAACCAATTCGTAATGCAGATGGTATAGCAATTGATTTTGAAATAGATGGAGAATTTCCAAAATATGGTAATGATGATGATCGTGTAGATTCTATTGCAGGGGAAGTAGTTCAAAAATTTTATGATGAACTTTGTAAACATAAACCATATCGAAATGCGGTTGTTACGTTATCGGTTTTAACAATTACCTCAAACGTGGTGTATGGCATAAAAACGGGAGCTACTCCTGATGGACGTAAGGCTGGTATAGCATTTGCACCTGGTGCTAATCCAATGCATGGTAGAGATGCCAGTGGTGCTCTTGCTTCCTTAAATTCTGTTGCTAAAATTAAGTATAAAGATTGTTGCCAAGATGGTATATCTAATACTTTCTCAATTGTTCCAGCAACGCTTGGTAAGTCTGAAGAAGAAAGAGTAGAAAACTTAGTTAATGTATTAGATGGTTATTTTTCTCAAGGAGCACATCACTTAAATGTTAATGTGTTAAATAGAGAAACTTTAATTGATGCCATGAATAACCCAGATAAATATCCACTTCTAACAATTAGAGTATCAGGTTATGCTGTTAGATTTAATCGTTTAACTAGAAAACAACAAGAAGAAGTAATATCTAGGACATTCCATGAAAAATTATAAAAATTTGACTGCTAGCATAAATTCTATTGAATCATTTGGTCTTGTTGATGGACCAGGTATTAGGGTAGTAATATTTTTTAATGGTTGTTCTCTTCGTTGTAAGTTTTGTCATAATCCTGAAATGTTTAATATGCAAAAACCCAATATAACAGTTGAAGAACTAGTAACCAAAATTAAAAGATTTAAACCATATTTTAAAGGTAATGGAGGAGTAACATATTCTGGGGGAGAACCTTTATTACAAATAGATTTTTTAATTGAACTATCCAAAGCCTTAAAAGAAGAGGATATTCATATTGCTTTAGATACTGCTGGAGTTGGAATAGGCAAGTATGAAGAAATTCTAGATTTAGTTGACTTAGTAATACTTGATATTAAGCATTTAACTCCGAACGGATATGAAAATTTAGTAAGTCATAAAATGAATGAGTTTTTGAATTTTGTCGAAATATTAAAAAAACACAATAAAGATTTATGGATTAGACAAGTAATAGTTCCAGGTATACATGATAATCAAGAATATATGGAAATGTTAGTTACTTATTTAAAAACACTACCCAATATTAAAAGAATAGAATTTTTACCATTTCATAAAATGGGGGATGAAAAATATGAAAAACTAGGGTTGCCTAATCCACTTAAAAATACTTCAGAAATGGATGGAGATAAATGTCGAAGTTTATATGATAAATATATAAAACCAAACTTTGAAATATAAGTTTGGTTTTATGTTTCTATTCTAAAATAAAAATGGTAATACTAAAAGGATTATTCCTAGTATAATATTTATTTTAGAAAAATAGATTTCTAGGGGAGTTACAGAGTCTTTAGGATTTTTAGGATTAATATAAATCTTAAAAATCTTTTTTATCTCGGGATTAAATCCCGGTATTTTAAATCTTGATTTATCAGCAGTACTATATTCTTCCTTATTATAAATATATTTATAGTAATAATATCTAATATTTTTTTGATATGTTGTCCTTAGTGTAGTATCAGTGCATGTAGCAACACTTTCTTCCATATTTTTAATTTTTCTTTTAAATTTAATATATTTATAAATTAAAATTACTGCAAGAGAGTAACAAATAACAAAAATAATTGTTTGATCTTGGTTCATATAATCACCACTTTAAAATTAACATGAAATATTTATTTTGTAAATACTTTTATTTTAATGTATAATTGTTATGGAAGTGATATTATGCGTTTAGAATATAGATTAAAATATAAAGATCCCAATACGATGGCTAGACTTGGAGAGATTACTTATAATGGCAAGACATACGAAACACCAATGTTTATGCCAGTTGGAACAAATGCTACAGTTAAGACTCTTTCTCCGGAAGAGTTAAAGAGTATTGGTTCAGGAATAGTATTAGCCAATACTTATCATTTATGGCTAAGACCTGGGGAAGATATAGTGGCATCCGCTGGAGGATTACACAAGTTTATGAATTATGATGGTCCCATTTTAACTGATTCCGGAGGTTTCCAAGTATTTTCTTTAGCTAAACCTAAAGATATAAGTGATGAAGGAGTTAAGTTTAAAAACCATTTAAATGGCGACGCTTTATTTCTTACTCCAGAAAAATCTATTAAAATCCAACAAAAACTTGGTAGTGATATCATGATGAGTTTTGATGAATGTGTCAAGTGGCCAAGCACTCATGAGTATATGACTGAAAGTGTAGAACGAACTTTAAGATGGGCTCATCGGGGTAAAAGTATCAAGAAAGATAATGATCAATTACTATTTGGTATTGTCCAAGGTGGGGAATATCCAGACTTGCGTAAACACTGCGCTTTAGAACTTGTTAAAATGGATTTCGATGGTTATTCCGTCGGTGGAACAAGTGTTGGTGAGGATAAACCGACGATGTATAAGATGGTTGAATATTCTACACCATATCTACCTGAAGATAAACTTCGTTATCTTATGGGAGTTGGAGACCCAATCGATTTAATTGAAAACTCCATGCGAGGAATAGATATATTTGATTGTGTTTCGCCAACGCGTCTTGCAAGACACGGACACGCTTATACTTGGCACGGCAAAATAAATATTAAAAATAATAAATACAAGACGGATTTTACCCCAGTTGATGATTGCCATTGTTATGCCTGTAAAAATTATACTAAAGCCTATATAAGACACTTAATTGTTGCCAATGAAACTTTCGGAGCCAGACTTTTATCAATTCACAATATTTATTTCTTGCATCAACTGATGAAACAAATTAGAGAAAACATAAAACAAGGTACAATCAAAGAATTTAGAGATGAATTTGTTAAGAATTATTATGAAAAAGAATAAAGCAACAGATATAAAAATAGTGTTTGATAGTTCAATTATTGGAGATATATTAATGCGTTTGGTAAATAATTTTGAATTGGACGAATATAAATTTGGGTATGGGCTTATGACTGATGATAGTTGTTATGAAATAATTGGTGACGAATATTATCAAGTATATTTTCATTTGAAAATTTTATATAAAGAATTGTCTGAAAGTGAAATAGGTTGGTTAACTCGTAGATACTATGTTAGTAATGAAAAATATGATTTTAATACTTTAATTAAAAATCATAAAATAGTAGTTTTAGATTCTATTAAGTCTACTGATATCCAACTAGATTACCTCAATCAAAATGTAACTGATCAAGATGTAATTGATGTATCAAGTATACCTTTTATTTTTGATAGTAGTAACAATACTTTTGGAGATTACTTTTATTATATATATGATTTTTTGCTTTTTTTAAAAAAAGTAATATTAGAAAAAAGAAGATATACAATAATTGACGGAATATATTATAGTTCTCTTACTTATGACGAGTTATTAGAACTAAATACATCTTATAAATTTTGGCATGAAAAATTAATAGAGAAAAGATTGGCAAAACAATTGGAAGAATGGCATGAGAAAATAATAGAAGAAAGGCTGGCAAATCCGATGGAAGAGCGGGAAGAGGTATCTTTATCAAGCACTGAAGAATTTGAAAATTTAAGCGAATATGATAAAGAACTTAAAAAGAAACTTGATAGAGTAGTTGGTAGACATAAAAATAGTTCATTAAGTACTCTAACAAGAAATAAAAACAAGGAGTTTGATGATGAATAAAATATGCATTACAGCAACTGTTATAATTATAGTTTCTTTAGTAATTGGAGTAACTACTTACAAAGTATTAGATGAACACAACGATAAACTTATAAAAGTAGAAGAAAAATATATAATTGAAACGGCAAAAAATTGTTTAAATGAAAAAAAGTGTTCAGGTTCAAAAATAACTTTACAAACACTTTATGATTTAGATTACTTAAATGTTGAGGCAAATCCAGTAACTAAAGAATATTATAATCCCAATTCATATGTTGAAATAAATGATGCTAATTACACATTTATTGTTGTTGATTAGCATCTTTTTTATTTATTCCCATCATACCACCAGTAGTACCTGCTAGAATTAAAATTATATAGTAAATGATAGTAGTTATGTTAAAAAAGTTTTTAGCAGTAAACAAATTAATTATTATTAACACTAAAATAAACAAACTAGACATTTTAAGTCCTGCAATATATCCTTTACTATTTACTTTTTTACCATTTTTAAATCCTAATATGAAAAATGCTAATAAGTTAAACATAAATATGATTAAATTAGTAATACTAGAATTAACTCCAATTAAATTAAGAAGACTACATATAAATGTAACAAGTATAATAAATATGGCATAATAACCTAAAGTTTTAAGTAAATATTTCATAACGTCACCTAATAAACTTTATTCATTGATTAAAATATTATGAATATTACCATAATATAAGTGGTGATATCATGGAACTTTTTACCGTTTTATTTAGAACAATATTTTTTTATTTCTTTGTCTTACTTGCTTATCGTATCATGGGAAAAAGAGAAATAGGACAACTTGGAGTAATCGATTTAATTGTTTCTATTCTTATTGCAGAATTAGTAGCAATATCTATTGAGGAAACAGAAAATCCCATATATCTTACAATTGTTCCCATAGCTATGTTAGTTATCTTAGAAGTTGTGTTTGCTTTTATTTCTATTAAATCACGAAGATTTAGAACTATATTTGATGGTAAACCATCTTTAATTATTTGTAATGGTAAAATAAATTATAAAGAAATGGTTAAACAAAGATATTCTTTAGATGATCTTTTAATTAGTTTAAGAGTACAAGGAATAAAAGATTTAGAAACAATAGAATATGCATTCTTAGAACCAAATGGAGAATTATCTGTATTTAAATATAATATTTTCAAAATAAAAAGTAATTATCCTATGGCTTTAATTTTAGATGGTTTTGTTCAAAAAGAAGCTTTAAAACACATAAAGAAAACAGAAGATTGGTTAATGGACGAACTTGCTAATAAAAATCTAACACCTAAAGATATTTTTTATGCTTTTTATAAAAAAAATAAAATATTTATTATAAAGAAAACTGAAGTAAAGTAATTTTATAGAAAAAACTTCTCTTACTTTTTAATTAAAATATATTATTATTTCTTTCTAGTTAATTTTTGATAAGTTTCATCTATTCTTGAATCATTTATAAAAGGAGCATATTTAGTATAAATTTCTATAAATCTTGTTCTTAAGATTTCATTTTCTAATATAGTTTTTTTATTTTCTTCTAGTAATTTTTGACTTATTTTTAAAAGTTTTTGAATTTCTTTTCGATCTTTTTTATAATCTTTTAATTTTAGATGTATTGCTAAATTATCAAGTAGTGAATCATACCGAGATATTTCAAGGAATGATTCCGTTATTATTAGTAATAATAAAGAGGCAAGTTCACTAACAATTAAAGCAATAACAAAATAATCATGTTTAATTTCAACATCATCTAAATTTTGCGTTATTCTTTCTACTTCTCTTATTAATTCATCATATAAATCTTCTAAAGATAACGTTTCTTTTGTTTCCTCAGTTTCTTCTGCATCATAACCTAAAGCTTTTAAATCTAAAGAGAGATAATCTTCTAAATTGCTATAATTAATGCCACTTACATCAAAAGTAGTTACTTCTCTAGAATAGACATCACTAAAAAATGCTTTTTCCCAAGGGCCATATTCAATAATTTTGGTTGTGGTAATATTTTCATCAACAACCTCTGCATCACTAGAATCAATTTTAGGTAAATAACCTTCTTTTGCTTGAGTTTGGACAACTTGAGAAGTCGAAAAAACTTCACTCTTGGTATCCAAGTATTCAACTTTCGTAACAAATTTGGAAAATTTATAAGCTCCAAAAAGCATACCAGCAATCAAAGATAAAGTAGCAACACACTTCAATGAATTTGCAACTATAGTTTTCTTAAAAGCCACTTTTTCTTCTTTAATATCTTTATTTAATCCTTTTAATTTTTTATCATTACTATTAAGACAGTATTCATTATTCTTTAACATTTGGGCAATGCTTTCCAATTCTTCTTTTATCGATTTTAGCAATTCGTCATTATTTTGAATAGTTAGATTCAAAATAATAGTTTCATCCAAATAAGAAAAAGCTAAGCCTTTAGCTTTTTCTCTAGCAATACATTCTTTTAATATAGGATTATTTAATTCTTCTTTACTTAACTCATTTAATTCTTTTTCTATTTCATGATTAATAAAATTAGTTGCAATGGTATCATTTTTACACCAATCTAATACTTGGCTACTACCGCTCCTACTCAGTTCTAATTTAATTATCTTATAAGCAAAACTGTATAGTTTTTCGACAACATTTTTTTCTGTTTTATATATTCTTGTTTTGGAATAATTTATACTATTAAGTAAACTAATAACAGTTTTAGCAATTATACTTAATTCTTGAACAGTGTAATTATGAGCTAAAGTAATGCTATCGACATAATTAGAAGATTTAAAATAAATTTCATATTCTTTTAATCTACTTTCTAATTCTTGTAATTTAGCTGTCAATTTAGCATAATCCATTCCTGCTATATCACTGGAAAATAATGTTGTATCATCACCAGACATTTTGATGTTTTTGCTTGATTGTTCTATTTTTTCTAATATTTCTTCATAAGGACTAATGTCAAGGCCAATACCATCTAAATTATTAAGCATCATTTTTATTTTTAAAAGTGTCGATTGAAACTCAATTGCCTTGTCATTTCCAATAATACCGTTCATATAAATTTTCCTTTCTTTTACCAAGTGACTTTATTTTAACATTAGTAATTATCCATGTCAAATACTTGACAAAGAATTACATTAATGTCATTTCGTCTAAAAGGTACTAGAACTTTTTATATATTTTTGTTATACTATTGTAAGAATAGTAGGGTGAGTCAAGTGAAATTTATAAATAGAATAAAGAAAAACAAAATATTAACGGTTTTAGGTGTATCAATTATTGCTGTTTTTATTGCCTTAGTTACTAGATTTACATATGCATTTTTAGCAGCAAATATTAATGAAGCAAGTGGAAATATTACTCTTAATAGTGATGAGACAGATAAATTAGATTTTGTATTAGGAGATCCACTTTCAATTGATGCTACTCCAACAACATTACCGGAGAATGGAGCAAACTTAGTAGATACAACAACTGCTAAAGCAATTTTAACTGCTAATTCTACTAATAATACTGCAGAATATTCATACTGGGTATACTTTACTATTTCTAACAATACTTTTATCTATTCAGATGGCTCAACTCCCGAAATAATACTTACAGTAACTGATCCTGATGGTAATCCTGTTACTAATATAGAAGGTCTAACCTATGGCACATTTAATGGAGTAGCAGGTTTTGATATAACAACTCAAAATGGCACATTTGCTATAGCAGGTGATTATGCTATTACTTCAAATTCTAGTACCCAAGCAACTGAACAAACTTGGAATTTCACCCTTACTTATCTAAATCTAAGTTATGATCAATCAGCAAATTATGGTAACAGTATGACTACAGAAGTTAGTATGATGAAAGAAGAAAAGAAACCAACATTAGCTGATTATATAACAGGTTTGTATACAACAGATGGCGAAAATGGCCTTTACTATCATGATGGAGTAGGAAGTTATACCAATGCCGATCAGGAAGCAGGAGATAATTCATATAGATTTAGTGGAGCAAATCCAAATAATTATGTATGCTTTGGCAGTGATGAAGAAACATGTCCAAATGATAATTTATATCGAATTATAGGTGTATTTAATGGACAAG
>CALVUU010000051.1 GCA_944363655.1 uncultured Bacilli bacterium
TATCGGCATATTCATCTTTCCAATCCCAAGCATATTTAAGCCATTCTTCTCTAGTTAAACTTCTTGGATTAATACCCATATCTTTAAGTTTAGCATCGACTTTAGCTTGAGTAGCAATTCCTGCATGGTCCATCCCTGGAAGCCACATAGCATTATATCCTTGCATTCTTTTAAAACGAATAATTATATCTTGAATTGTTGTATCCCAAGCATGTCCCAAATGAAGTTTACCAGTAACATTTGGAGGGGGAATAACTATGGCATATGGTGGTAATCCATCCCTTTCTTCAAAATAATTATTTTTAAGCCAACTATCATATTTTCCTTCTTCAACTATTTTATGATCATATTTTTTATCTAACATATATCCTCCTAAAAATAAAAAGAATGATACCAAGGAGTGCAATTAGCACGGTACCATCCTTTATTTAACTTAATCATTTTAAAGCATCTCTGCCGTATTTCTCCATTTGCAACCTTCAAATAACCTTAATTTTAGTTTACACCAACCACTAAATCTCTATAAATAAGTATTATTTTACTCCTCAAACTTCTTGGAAATACACGTTTATTTTAACAAACATTTTAATTAGTTGCAATAGTTTGATATAAATTTCCATCAAGCATTATATCAACACCTTCATCAACTTGATTAAAGTATATAGTTTCATATGTTGGTAAATTTATAGTTTCTAATGCTGGACTTTGACAATTATCATAAACATATAAGGTATTATCATTATCAATAATTAATATATAATCATTAGTTGCATAAACTTTCTTTTTTTCAACTTCATCTAAAAATTCTATATTATAATAATCATATATATGATATGTCCCATCATAACCAACATAATAATAATTATTAAAATCTACTATTTCTATATTAAACGGTGTATAAGTTGTAGAACCATCGTTATTTAATATATACCAATTATCTTCATTTTTAGCAATTATTTTAGAAGTATCTAATTTATTATCAATTATATGACCAGGAATTGCTATATAATCGTATTGATAAGGTACTCTTATTAGTAAAGAATCATTTGTTATAGTTAATACTCCCCATTTATTACCATCACTTGCTATTAATATTGGAGTAGTATGTTCTACTTTATAATCTTTCAAAGAGGCAAAAGTACTAAGTTTTAAATTAGATGTAATACTATAAGCATAAGTTTTATTATCTTCATTTATTAAAGCAACATTTTTATTTAATACCGCAGGTATTTCATAAGTACCATTTTGAAAATAATTAGTATGATATTCTAGATCATCAATTGTAGTTAATGGTTTTGTACAAGTATCGCAATCATATGTACCTAATAATTCATTATTTAAATAAAAATATACTTTACCATCATATATTAATTCATGATTAGGATTTTCTCCTAAATCGTCATTTTCATCAGTAAAATGACGATATGTTCCATAAATGGTTGTAGGGAGAAATATTACTAATAAAACAATAATGGTTATTAAAGTTTTTTTATCTTCCATATTTCCTCCCTAACTTAAATTAATTTCTATTACTTCATTATTGCCATTATGAGTATATGTTAATACCAAAACATTCCCATTTAAACCATATTTAAGTTCACTAGCACAATCTTTTCCATCAATTACTATATCAAGATTTTCTACTATATTGACATTACCTAAATCATAAGTATATACTCCAACCTTATTGGTACTATCAACTGTAATGTAATAAGTATTTTCCATAGCTATATATTTATATTCACCACTTACAATACTTCCATCTAAATTATAGATTACATAATTATCAGCGGATTTAACCAAAATATAATCACTTTTATAATCAACAATTTCATTCTTAGTTTCAATATTTTTAGTTATTTCCTTACCCTTTGTATCAAACAAATGATATGTTCCATCACTTCTTTGAATTAAGATATTACCATCTAGACTATAAGCCTTAGTATTTGTATTTCCGGAATCATCTTTAAATGCAATAATTCCATTTACATCACTTGATTCAATATTGATAAGTCCATATGAATCACTAGTGTTTTTAGCTAGCACAATAGTCCCTGCTGTTTCAACAAAATTAATTTTATTTTCATTATTATAATATTTAGCATCTACTTCTTTATATGTTGCTAATTTTTTATTATTTTTTAAATCATATAATATTATATTATCATTTGCTCCCGGTCTTGAAGTATCAGAGATAAAGACATATCTTTCATTATATATCGGCATAAAGCCTAGAGTTGGTTCACTACTTTCCTTAAATATATTACTTTCTTTAGCTATAAAACAATTAGTAAGTTCAGTAATCGTATCATTTACATCATTAGCATATTCACAAGCATAACTTCCTAATACTTCTGTTTTGGAAGCATCTTTATAAAAATATATCTTACCTTGGAAATAACTATAATATTCTTGAGTTTTACTAAATTTTCCTTCATTTAAATTGATATCTGTATATTCTTCATCGTATTCAATTCTTAAAGTATTGCCATTAACATAAGCGTCAAATGCTTCTTCTTTACCTGTCTGAACTAATTCATCATTAAATATTAATTCAGTATTATATTTATTACTACTTATACGTATTCCTTCCATAGTCATATTATCAACATCTTTATCAAACACATATAAGCGACGATTATCAGCAGCAATTACATAAGAATCAACAAATCTTATATAATCATATTCTTCTTCATTTTGTCTTATTCCTTCATAATTATAAATATAATAATCGCCATCAATTTCAACACTTATATTATTTTCATCAAAATTTTTAATTTCTCCAGGAATATTTTTACTTACTTCACTACCATCTAAATTGATTAAAACATAGTTATTGTTATTAGCACCAACAATAGCACTGCTTTCAAGAATATAACCCAAATAGTCATAATCAAAATCAATCAAGTTATCTATATTATCTTCATCAAAAGTTAAAACACCATAATTATCTTCTAAATCTTTAACTATTACTTTATCTTCACTTACCTCTTTAACCAAAGCATATTCATCCATCGTTTCTTTATTAGCAATATCATATAATAAAATATTACCATCTTCTTGTTTAGTATCATCATAAATAAATACATAGTTATTTAATATTATATCACTTCTAAATTCGACTGAAATTCCATTTTCATAAACGTTTTTACTTACATCAAATTCATCTTCGTTACTATAATATGCTACATAACATAATTCTTCATCTTTATTAGTACACTCATATTCTCCTAGTTCTTCATCATTTTCTCCCAAGAATACTAACCAACCATCTTCATAACGGTAATTATCATTTTCTACTATTACAACTGGTTCTTCCGGTTTTTTATTTTCAACCTTATCATCCTTTTTAAATACTAAAAGCCATAAAAGAACTCCAACTATTATGAGTACTACAAGTATTATACTAACAATTATAATTATTTTTTGTTTTTTAGTTAACTTACTCCATTTACTAGGTCTTTTTTCTTTCTTCTTTTTGGAATTATCTGTTACTTCAGGCATATCATATTGCGTATTTGTTATTTCCTCATTTTCATCAATTTCAACAATTTCATTTTTGTTTTCTTCATCTTTCTTTATTTCGTTTAGTATATCATCTTCTAACATAATGTTACCTCCGTACTATTTATAATTCTATCATATTTTTACGCATTTTAAAAGAGCCTTTATGGCTCTTTTTTATCGTTGTATTTTTTACATGCTTTTTCTAACAATTTAAAATCACAACAACGTTTTTTTATATTTTTTGGCAATCTGCCTTGTATATATAAATTATATAAATTTTTAGATTTATTTTTAACTTGTTCTACGTTATTATTTAATCATTTTAATTGTTTTTGTAACAATATTAAGTATATCACTAATATTTTTGGGCAATTTATTTAAATTGGGAATAATATAATTCTTATTAGTTACAGGTATCATATTATTAAAATTTATTGCTCCAAGTTGACCATTATCAATTTTAAAAAAATCCATCGTATTTTTCATACTCATATGTTTGGGTTTAGGACTATATAAAGGGGCAAAATATTCTAACTTACCTATATTAAATAATACTCCAATAAATGGCCTAGTATCTTTCTTACCATAGTTATAAGCCACTTTAGAATCAAAAGTTCTTAAATAATTACAATAATCTGTATCGATAATTACTAATTTTAAATTATTCATTTTATATCCCCCCTTATCTGATATATATATTTTATCACAAAAAATCATAAAATAAAAGACTGAAAATTACTTTCAGTCAACTTTTTTAGTTCCCATTTGTGGCTGGGTTCACCGCTTTTTAAATAACTATTTATAGTTATTAATATTATATGCATTATTTCTAATGCATATAAATAATATCATACTATCCCTAATATTTCAATAATTTTTAATTATTTTGTTAATCCTTTTTTAAAAAGATACCTTATCATTAATAAAAAAGATTCCGATATATATTGTATAATATCTCTTTGGAAAGGAGATGTTTTTATTATATGCATAATAAAGAGTATGCTTTAAAA
>CALVUU010000052.1 GCA_944363655.1 uncultured Bacilli bacterium
TATATTATAAATACTGTATATACCGGAACAGATGGTGATAATGGATTATATTATCATGATGGAAGTGGAAGTTATACCAATGCCAATCAAGAAGCAGGAGATAACTCATACAGATATGCAGGGGCTGATCCAAACAACTATGTATGTTTTGGTTCAACAGCAGCAAGTTGTCCAAGTGATAATCTATATCGCATCATTGGTGTATTTGGTAACCAAGTTAAGTTAATCAAACATGATTATGCTGGAAGTAATTTGCTTGGAACAACAGATGCATACCAGTCAACATCGCCAGCAGATGATTATTATGAGGGTAGCCAAAGTACATTGTATTGGTATTACTGGAATAATAGCACAAGTACAAATACATGGAGTGAAAGTAAATTAAATAAAATAAATTTAAATCAAAATTATTTAAATAATATAGGTAGTGTATGGACAAATAAAATAGCAACAACTAACTGGAAAATTGGTGGGAACACAAGAGAAAATATAATGTATTATCCAAATGGAATACCTAAAAATGCATATAGAAATGAAATAGTGAGTCCAACTGAGTCAACAACATATAGTGCAAAGATAGGGTTAATGTATGTAAGTGATTATTATTATGGAGCAAGCCCAACATACTGGACATACCCAGGAGATACAGGTTCAAGTTATCCAGATGGAAACGGGAATTATGGAAGTGATTATGACTATAGAGCAGCAACAGATGATAATTGGATATTTATGGGTATTGGTGAATGGACAATAACTCGGCGTTCAGGTCATTCAACGGATGCATTCTATGTGCGAAAAGAAGGTTATGTATCTAGAAATGATGTATTTAGAGGTAGTTGTGGTGTTCGTCCTACTTTCTACCTAAACTCTAACGTTGAACTAGCTGATGGAACAGGAACTAGGTCCGATCCTTACCGTCTAGTAGTATGATATAAAAATAGTTAGAAATAACTATTTTTTTCATACTTTTAATGTTATAATTAATTTAATTAGAAAGGAGTGTATCATGGATATATTTATACCTGATGTATATCAAAAAAGTATATATACAATAAATTATAAAAAATTAAAGAAGAATGGAATTAAATGTTTACTTTTTGATTTAGATAATACTATTGCTCCTTATAAAGTTAATGAACCTGATGTTAAAGTAAAGGAACTTTTTGCTAGATTAGAAAGTGATTTTAAAGTAATTATAATAAGCAATAGTCCTAAGAATAGAATAAGACCATTTAAAGAAAAATTAAATGTTGATTGTGCTTATAGTAGTAGAAAACCTTTTAAAACTAAATATAAAAAAATATTAGAAATATATAATTTTAATATTGATGAAGTTGCTTGTATAGGAGATCAATTACTTACTGATATTTTAGGTGCCAATCGCATGGGTTTTACTAGTATTTTAGTTAATAGGGTAGCTAAATATGAAACTATATTTACAAAATTTAATCGTTTTTTTGAAAAATTTATTTTAAAGAATTTAGCAAAGAAAAACCTATTAGTTAGTGGAGAATATTACGATTAAGGAGTGATGCTAAATGAAAAAATGTCTAGGATGTGGCTTAAGTTTACAAAATACAAATAAAGATGATCTAGGCTATACTCCAAAGTTGGATAATGATTTATGTATGCGTTGCTTTAAACTTAAACATTACGGTAATTTAGTAAGTTTAGGAAAGAAGCAAAATAATACTAAACTTTTAAAGAAAATTGAAAAGATTAATGGTCATGTATTATTTTTAGTTGATTTTTTAAATATTTATAATGATGTAATAGATGTATATAAGAAAATTAAATGTTCTAAGAGTTTAATAGTAACTAAGAGTGATTTAATACCTAAAAATATAAAGAAAGAAAAACTTATTAAAAATATTAAAGATATATATGAAATAAAAGAAGATGTTTTATTAGTTAGTTCTAAAACTAAAGAAAATTTAAAAATATTAGAAAAAATATGTTTAGCAAATTCAACCATTGTTTTTGCAGGTTTTACTAACGCCGGTAAAAGTAGTGTTATTAATGCTTTAGTTGGTAGTGATATAACGGTTAGTAAAAGGATTAATACAACCCAAGAATTTATTAAATTAAAAGTGGATGGTATTAATATATATGATGCTCCCGGTTTTATAAATTCTAAGAGTTATGATTATGTTGCTAAGACGATGATAAAACCTAAAACATATCAATTAGCCAATAAATATTATTTAAATATATTAGATATTGTTATTGCTAGTAATTTAGATAATAATTTAACTTTATATTTTGATAATTCTATAAATGTATGTAAAAGAAAAATTAAAGATAATATGGAATATAATTTAAAAATTCCTGCTGGAAGTGATTTGGTTATTAAAGGTTTAGGATTTATTAAGTTTAGAGAAGAAGCAAATATTTGCATTAATATTGCTAGAGAATATTTAGATATAAGACCGACGATTATCGGAGGTGCTCATGAGTAAGATTAGAGTTATGAGTGAAAATTTAGCCAACAAGATTGCTGCTGGTGAAGTTGTTGAAAAGTGTGCATCTGTGGTTAAAGAATTAGTGGAAAATGCTATTGATGCGCAAGCTACAAATATAAAAGTTAATTTAATTGATGGAGGATTAAGTAGTATAAATATTATCGATAATGGTAGTGGTATGGATAAGGAAGATGCTATTCTTTCTTTTGCTAGACATGCTACTAGTAAAATTTATAAAGATGATGATTTATATTTTATTGAAACCTTAGGTTTTAGAGGGGAAGCTCTTGCTAGTATTGCTAGTGTTTCTGAGGTAAATATGGAAACTTGTAGTAATGAAGTTGGAACCCACATCCATATTAAAGGGGGAAATATGGATGTGGTTGAGGCAAGTTCTGCTCGTAAGGGGACAAGTATAACAATAACTAATCTTTTTTATAATACTCCAGCAAGACTTAAATATTTAAAAAGTGAGGCAACAGAGTTAAATAATTGTGTTCAGTTTATTGAAAAATTATCACTATCAAGACCTGATATAGCCTTTAGTTTAACTAATAATGACCGGGTAGTAGTAAAAACTAGTGGTAGTAATAATTTGCTTAAAACTATACATGAAATATATGGACTTAATGTATCTTGTAATATGTTAGAAATAAAGGCTAGTAGTGATGATTTTGAAATTACAGGATTTGTAGGTAAACCAAGTATTTTAAAAAAGAATCGTAATCATTTTAATACTATTGTTAATGGTAGAGTAGTTAGAAATAATGATATTAATAGAGCTATAAATGATGCTTATAATACTTATAAGCATGAGGGCTTTTATCCAATAGTGGTTATAAATATTTTAACTGATCCAACGCTTGTTGATGTAAATATTCATCCAACTAAACAAGATATTAAGATGAGTAAAATTGAAGAATTAACTAATCTTTTATATAAAACTATTAAAGAAGCATTATATAATAATTTACTAATTCCTAATGCTACAATAAATGAAGAGTTAAATAAAGAAGTTCCTTTTATAGAACCAAATGTTTATGATAAAGATAATAAAGTTACGGAAGTAATTCAAACTTCATTTGATTTAGCAACTACTAGTAAAAAAGAAGAAACGGTTATTAAAAATGAGACATTTAAAAAACTTAAGTTATATCCTGTTGGTCAAGTACATGGAACATATATAATTGCTGAAAATGAAGATGGCATGTTTATACTCGATCAACATGCGGCGCACGAAAGAGTTAATTATGAAATGATTAAGAAAAAATTTGCTGAAGAAGTACCAACATTTACAGATATGTTAGTTCCTTTACAAATTGAGTTAACTACTAGTGATTTTGAAGCATTTATGGAAAATAAAAGTGTTTTAGAAAACTTAGGTTTTAAAATTGAAGAATTTGGTATAAATACTATTCAATTTAAAACGCATCCCGTTTGGCTTACTAAAAATTTTGAGGGAGATAATCTTAGAACCATCGTCGATTTAGTTATAACTAATCATAAGAATTTTAATAAAGATCGTTTTTTAGATAGTCTTGCTAAAATGATTTCTTGTAAAATGAGCGTTAAGGCTAATGAACACTTAAGTTTAAGTGAAATGGAAAGTTTACTTAATGACTTAGTTAAATGTGATAATCCTTATAACTGTTGTCATGGAAGACCTTCAATAATGAAATTTACTAATTATGAATTAGAAAAAATGTTTAAAAGGGTGATATAATGCTACCAAAGAAAAGAAAAAGTTTAATAATATGGATTATTTCTATAATTGGAATAATTATAGTGATTATATTGATGTATAATTTCTCAAAGTTTATGCACAGTAGAGGACCTAAAGAACCAGTTATTGTAGATGATGCTTATAATTCAGAATATAGTTATTATGGTTTTGCTATTGATGAAGATGGTAATTATCAACTTATGGGACTTAACAGTGATATGGAAGAAGAATTACTAGGTTTAAGATCATTTTATCCTATGAGCAATATGTATTATTATAATAATCATTTATTAGTATATACTGATGCAATAAATCAAATAAATTATAACAAAGAAGAAAATAAATACTTCTTTAATGAAATAAATTCTTTTTATAATAATAATGCTGATGTTTTAATTACAGAGACTAAATATATATTTTATGCTAATGGAACTTTAGAATATTGTGAAATAAATGAGTGTAATAAAGTATTAATTGATAATGAATTAACAGATGATTTAATTTTACTAGGAAATAATGAAGTATTTTATCAAAAAAGTGATGGAATATATATGTATGATTTTACTACTAATGAAAGTAAAATCATAATGTTACCATCACCGAATGGGGGATTAAGACTTTTAGGAACTGATAGAGAATATGTAATAATAATTAATGGTGGGGAAGTATATTCTTATAATATTGATAATGATACTTCTAATAATATAAGTAATATTATATTGAGCGAAGAACAAGAATTTAGTGTAGTAAATATACAAAATGGATACTTTATTTATCAAGTAATTGATGAAAATGGAAATTATAATTTAAAGAAATTTTCTTTACTTATAAATAACACTTTGAAAAATAATTTTGGTATTGGTAAGGAAATGATTACAATAGCATTTGTTGTTGATGATAAGTATTTGTATGCTGAGTTAGTTGATAATAATGATAATTTGCGTTATGTAATAATTGATATGGAAAATGAACAATTTGTTAGAGATTTAAATTATTCATATGTTACTTTGATTGGGGTGGAATAATGGATTATATTAATTTAAATTTGTTGCCAGTTAAACTAGATGAAGATGTAGAAATTCCTGAGGATTTTTATGAAGGTACTGCTATTAAAGGATTAAAAAATATCCATGTTAAGGGATTAATAGATTATAATATTAGTGGGAATGTTGCAATAAACTTAAAAATAACAGGAGAAATGCTTTTATTAGATGCTATAACTTTAGAAGAAGTTATTTACCCTCTTGATATAGATATTGATGATACAATTGATGCTTTAGATGGAGAAAATAATGAATATTTTGAAAAAAATAAAAATATACTTGATAAACTTGAATTTTTATGGGAAAATATTGTATTGGAAGTTCCCATTAGTTTTACTAAAGCATCTGGAGCTAAAATGCATGGTGATGGATGGGAATTAAATAAAGAAGATGATGAGGAGATTGATCCTCGTTTAGCAAAATTGAATGATTTATTTAAAGGTGGTGAATAAATATGGCAGTTCCTTTTAGAAGAACTAGTAAGACAAAGAAAAGAATGCGTCGTACTCATTTAAAAAAAGAAGTTGGAGCACTTACAACTTGTCCTAAGTGTGGGGCTACTTTAAGACCTCATAGAGCATGTACTAAATGTGGATATTATAATGGTAAGGAAGTAATTACTGGTCTTCAAGACGAAGAATAAAAACCGTTTTAAAAAACGGTTTTTTGCATTGAAAAAAAACTTTATGTATGTTAATATATAATAGAAAGGGATATGAATTATGGAAGAAGAAAGAAATATAGGGAAAATATTTTACAAAAACGGATTTGAATTTACTAATTTAAGGGCTCTTGTTCGGGAAGCAGAAAATGTCGATTTAAATGATTTATTAGATAAATTGCTTGATTTAGAAAAGAAAATGAATAGTAGTGCAGAAATTAAGGATTTAGCTAGTTATGTTGATGAAAGATTAGAAAGTATTGAAAAAATAGTTAATGATGATTCATATTTTAATTTATCGGATGTAGCAGTTAAAAGTGATTATAATGCGCAAGTAAAAGCTATTAAAGATAAGTTTCATTATGCTAGACATTTATTAGATGCTGAGGCAGAATGGAAAAAACAACAAGATAATTATGAAAAAGCAACAATAAGTATAAATCAAAGATTATTTAAACTAGATCATGATAATACTATATCTGGAGAAGAGAAAAATGAATTAGGTAGTGAACTTTTAGCAGAAAAGAAAGCTATTTTAAAAGACCATAGTGATGCTTTAGAAAATTATTTAAGATGTCAAGAAGAATATGAAAATAGTCAAAAAGATTTTGATTTAACTCAATTTAGAAATGGTTTATTAAATAATATAAATAAAATTGAAGATTCTATTAAAAAAGCAATTTTAGATCAATCAGTAGATCAAAATAATAAATCTAAATTAGATAAGATTTTAGATTTAATTAAAGATATGCGAGAAACTGTCGTTTATTATGGACTTGAAAGTACAAGAGCTAAAAAAGAATTTGATGATATATGTAAAAAGTTTAGTTTAAAATATTTAAAAAATGATAAAGAAAAAAATGTAGAAGTTTCAAAAAAAGAAGAATTAGTTGTAGCATCTGAAGTTGTTGAAAAGCCTGTTTATAATCCAGTACAAACTGAAGAACCAATTGTTCAACCTTCAATTAAAGAACTTGTTGAAAAAGTTTATGAGGATTTAAAAAGATTAAATCCTGATGTTGAATTTAATTTAGTAAGTGATCCAATTAATCCTAAGTTTGATGGAAGAATTGAAGCTTCTACGCAAATTACTAGCTTGTATTTGCCGGAGAACTTTTACTATATAAATAATGGTATTACTAATAGATTTAGTAGTAGCAAAGATCCTGTTTTAATTGAAATTGGAGAATTAAAAAGAACTGAAAAATTAGACCAAGATGCTGAAGAAGTTTTAGATGTTCCTCAAGATTTTATAACAAAAACAGAAGATGTAAATATACCTATCGAAAAGAAACATACCGTAAAAAGGGTTAGAAAAGCAGTTATGGGAACCTATGCTAAAACATTGTTAACATTCTCAGCAATTGCTGGAGTTGCTGCTAAAATAAAAAATAAAACAGTATTAACTGCAACAAATGTTTTAGAAAAACTTAGAAATGGCGCTCAAACTTTGCATAAAAAAATAGTAAAAGATAATGACGTAAGAAGTATAGCAGATAGTATATTAAATGATTTTGATAATTTGCAAAAAAGTGGTGATGAACTAATGGATAAATATAAAGAAAGCAAAAGAAAAGAAAGTGTTCAAAAAAATACTACTTTAGAAAACGAAGAACAACTTGAAGATTTAGAAAGTGGTTTACAAAGAGCATTAAATGAATATGATAGCAATAAAGCAGAAATACTTGGTGAAGAACCATCTAGGATTGGGAGGTAAATTATGAAGGTTGACACTGTGATTACTTTAGATAATGATTTAAATTGTTTGTTGTTAGAAAAAGCAAATTATAATAACGATAATTATTTCTTGTCAGTAGTACTAGATGATAATGAAGAACCAAGTGATGAATATATTGTTTTAAAAGAAATAATTGAAAATAATCAAGATTATGTAATGCGAGTTGTAGATGAATCTGTACTTGCAGAACTTGTTAAATTATTTACTAATTCATTTGGTGAAAAAGTGCAAAATTTGCCAGATTTTGAAGATGCTGCTTAAGCATCTTTTTTAGAAAGGAATTGTATATGGATTGGATATTTTGGCTTATATTAGTAATAGTTCTTTCTATTATTGAACTTGTAACAGTAAATTTACTTACTATTTGGTTTTGTTTCAGTGGCATAGTTGCTTTAATTTTATCTTTTTATATCGATAATGTAGCAGTTGTTGCAACTATATTTGCTTTATTAGGAATATTTTTATTATTCACTACTAGACCTATATTAAAAAATTATTTACCGACTCAAAAGAAAGTAAAAAGATTAGAAAAACTAGTTGGTAGAACTGGTATTGTAACTAAAGATATTTATCCAGACCTTGATGGAGAAGTAAAGGTAAGTAATCGTAAATATAAAGCTATTTCTGATAAGAAAATAAAAAAAGATACAGAGATTGAAGTTATAAATATTGATGGATTAAAATTAATTGTAAAGAAAAAGTAGGTAATTAATTTTTAGGGTAGGAAATGTTTAAAAAGCAATTAACTACTCATGGTTAATTGCTTATTTAATTATACTTTATAATTATTTAGGATAAAGCATAGTTCGACAAGATATTTAAGTGTTTCTTGTTATACTAAAATAAAAGGATAGGTTGTTTATGAAAGATATAATTTTAAAATTTAAGAAAGATAAAAAGAATTTAAGTTTACTTTTAGTTGCAGGTATTACATTAATTATAGTAACTCTTGGTGCAACATATGCCTTCTTTCAAAATCAAGGTAGTGGTAGTGGAAGAATTGATACAAGTGTTATAACTGGTACAACAGATCTATTATCATTTAGTTTTGGTGATTTAATAAATATCCATGCAACAGAAGAAAACTTTGGTAAAAATATGGGAGATTTATCAGATAGTACAACAG
>CALVUU010000053.1 GCA_944363655.1 uncultured Bacilli bacterium
AGATGCCTATCAGACACATTTGTAGATTGTGTTTGTTAAATAGTAAAAGCCACAGTTAGTGGTTTTTATTTTTACCTTTTTTTGATATAATCTAATCAGTGATATATATGGAAAAATATGTTTATTATGGAATGCTTTTTGATATTTATCAAAATTTACTTAAAAATAATAATCAAGAAATATTTAAGTTATATTATGAAGAAAATTTAACTTTACAAGAAATTGCTGATAATCTTAATGTTTCTAAAAGTTATATTGGTAGAATTATTAAAAATACAGAAAAAAAACTAGATGAATTAGAAAGAATATTACATATTTATGAAAATAAAAATAAAATAAAAGAGATTTTAGAAAGTAATGATATAAATAAAATAAAAAAAGAATTAAAAGAAATATTAGAAAATTACTAAGTATGTAATAAATAAATTTAATAGTCATAATAATTAGTAGGTGAAGTTAAGTGAAGAAATGTTTACTAATTGTTATGGCTTTTTGCATATTTATTCTAAATGTTAATGCTGAAGAAGATTATGCTCTAGGAGCTAAAAGTGCAATTTTAATCGATTCAGCAACAGGTAAAGTGTTATATGAAAAAAACGCTGATGAAGCTCTAGCTCCAGCATCGATGACTAAACTTGGTAGCATGCTTATAATTATGGAAGCAATTGATAACGGCAATTTGAGTTTAGATGATGAAGTAACTATTAGCAAAGAGGCTTCCAATATGGGAGGTTCTCAAGTATTTTTAGAAGAGGGAGAAGTATATACAGTTCATGATTTATTAAAAGGGGTAGCAATAGCATCAGGAAATGATGCTGTTGTAGCCCTCGCTGAAAAAGTTGCAGGTTCACAAGGTGAATTTGTTGCCATGATGAATAATAGATTTAAAGAAATCGGAGCAAAAAACACTAATTTTGTTAATGCTCATGGTCTAGATGCTGAGGGTCATTATTCAACTGCAAGAGATATGGCAACAATTGCCCAAGAACTTTTAAAACATCCTAAAATTTTAGAATATACTAGTATTTATGAAGATTATTTAGAAAAAAACGATGGAACTAATACTTGGTTAGTTAATACTAATAAATTAGTTAGATTCTATGATGGAGTTGATGGTTTAAAGACCGGATACACAACAACTGCGGGATATTGTCTAACAGCAACAGCGAGTAAAGATAATTTTCGTCTTATATCTGTGGTTATGGGGGAAGAATCATCAGAATCACGCAGTAGTGATACCGTAAAAATGTTAAATTATGGCTTCAATACTTATAAAATAAATACTATTAAAACAACTGATGAAATACTTGGAAAAGTTAGAGTAGAAAAAGGAAAAAGTGATTATGCTAATATAATATTATTACAAAATGCTACTGAGTTATTAAAAAATACCGATAAAGTAGGAGATTATAAATTCAATTTAAAAGTTGATAAAATTACTGCTCCAGTTAAACCAGGAGATATTGTAGGTAGTGCAGAGATTATTGATAATGAAGGAAATATTATTGATGAAGTAGATGTAACTGTTGAAAAAGAAATCAAAAAAGCTAATTTATTTGATTATTTATTAAGAAATATTAAAATATTTGGATCAGGAAAAACTATACTTAAACAAAGTTAAATTAGGGAACTATTTTTAGTTCTTTTTCTTTTTCTATATGTTATAATATTTAATAAACGAGATAGTATTTAATAAATGAGGTGAACTTATGGATGCTGTTACATTACTTCCGGCAGATAGATATGTAATATTTAATAAAACTATTTTAACAGAATATGATAAAAAAGTTTTAATTACATTTTATGAACCCATTATAGGTCACCTAGGAATAAGTCTTTATTTAACTTTATGGAATGATTTAGATGGATTAAATCAAGTTTCAAGAGAATTAAATCATCACCATTTAATGAGCATTTTAAAATGCCCATTAAATGTTATAAAAGAATCTAGAGAATCACTTGAAGCAGTAGGTCTTTTAAAAACCTATTTTAAATCAGGAGATATTAATAGTTATATCTATGAACTTTATTCACCGTTAAGTCCTACTGAATTTTTAAATCATCCCATTTTAAATGTTGTTCTTTATAATAATATCGGTGATATTGAATATCAATATTTAAAAAAAACATATCAAAAATTAAAGATAGATACTAAGGAATATACCGATATTTCTAAAAAAATGGATGAAGTATATACATCCCAATCAGATATTCCTGTATTTGAAAGTGTTGAAAGAAGTGTAAATGATATTGCTTGTAATGATCAAGTAGATTTTGATTTAATAGCATCATCTATACCTAAAGGTATAATAAATGAAAGAGCATTTAATAAAAAAACTAAAGAACTTATTAATCAATTATCATTTATTTATAAAATAGATTCTTTAAAAATGGTTGAACTTATTAGAAGTGTTTTAAATGAATTTGGGATGATTGATAAAAATGCTTTAAGACAAGTAGCCCGTAAAATGTATCAATTTAATAATGGAGCACTACCAACTTTAATTTATCGTAGTCAACCAGAATACCTAAAAACCCCCGCCGGAGATAATTCAATGCGCGGAAAACTTATCAGGGCTTTTGAAAGTATAAATCCTGTTGATTTTCTAAGAGTTAAATATCGTGGTGTAAAACCGACGAATGCTGATATTAAAATTATTGAAATGCTTGTTATTGACTTAGAAATGCCTCCGGCGGTAGTAAATGTTTTACTCGATTATGTTTTACGTAAAAATAATAATAGATTATCCCGTGCGTATATAGAAACAATTGCTGGTCAGTGGAAAAGAGCAGGACTAAAGAATGCTAGTGAAGCTATGGATTTTGCGGAAAGAGAAAATAATAAAATGAATAAAAAGTTTTCTAATAAAGAACATGTTACTAATGAACCGATATGGTTTAATAAAGATAAAGAAAAAGAAGAATTAACTTTAGAAGAACAACAAGAAATGGAAAATTTATTTAAGGAGTTTAAATAATGGAACAAGTAAAAATGACATTGAGTGAAAAAATAGATGAAGAATTAGAAAAAAATCTCCAAGAATCGATGAATGATAAAGATTTTTGTACTTTAGTTAAAAGACTTAAAATAAATAAAAATCTTGCTAAGAAAAATAATTCTCAATTACTAGATACTTGTAGTGAATTAAAAAATTGTAGTACTTGTCAAGGATTATTTATGTGTAAAAATCGAGTAAATGGACATGTTTTATATCCGAATGTTGATGAAGATAGCATTAAATTTATTTATATGCCTTGTAAATACCAAAAAATTCAAGATAAAGCTGAAAGAGAAAAATTAGATAATTTAAATGAATTAAATCATGCTCGAATGAAAGATATTGATCCAACGGATAAAAATAGGTTAGATGTAATAAGATGGTTAAAAAATTATTATGATAAATATGAAAAAGTTAATACTCTAAAAGGACTTTATTTACATGGATCATTTGGTTCAGGAAAAACATTTTTAATTGCAGCTTTATTAAATGAATTAACTATTAAAAAAAATGCCCAAATAGAAATAGTTTATTTTCCTGAATTGCTTCGCAATATGAAAGAAGACTTTAGTTTAGTTGAAGATAAACTTAGATATTTACAAAATGTTGATATTTTACTTATTGATGATATTGGTGCTGAAAATGTAACCCTTTGGGGAAGAGATGAAATTCTAGGAACAATTTTACAATATAGAATGAATAATAAACTTACAACATTCTTTACTTCTAATTTAAATATAGAAGAATTAGAAATTCATTTATCAATTACTAAAAATAGTGAAGATAAAGTAAAAGCAAGGAGAATAATTGAAAGAATTAAACAACTTACTGATGATTTAGAACTAATTAGTCAAAATAGAAGAAAATAATGCCAAATTGTGTCGTAAATCTTTCTTTAATTATAATTTTGTGATATTATTTTAATATAAGGGTGTGATTATATGGAACCATTACTTAAAGATGAAGAAGAAAAAATAGTTTTTGGTAATAATAATAAATTAATAGTAAAAGAACATAAAATGAGTAAATTTAAAATTCTATTAGACAAAGCTATTGTCCTAACAGTTATTTTAACAATTTTAGTATTTTACTTTTTTGGCAGAACCGCCTACGGTTTTTATATTGGATTCAAATATTATGATTTAAGATTTGTAGAAAATAATACTACAACTGCTTATAATGAATAGTATTATATATTTTTAATGTTACATATTTGTTTAAATAATAACTTTAATTCATTACTTAGATAGATAGTTTTATAAACACTATCTATCTTTTTTATCGACGATTTTACTTTTCTTAAAAAACCATCTTTATAATAAGTTATTATAACTATACTTTGACAATAATAAGCCTCAATTATTTTTTCTTCTAATTCTTTTTGTTCTTCTTCACTAATCATAGGTTTTTCTATTTTCCCTTTTTCTATAATTAGAGAATTAACTATTAATCTTCCATTCATTAAAGAATTAAAAGGCATCCATTTTTTCATCCCTCGATCTTTATTCATGATGTCCTCCAATTTTCTTGTTTCTTTCAATAGCTGTAGAATCTTCTAGTAAATTAGATGCTTTTATTAAACTATTTTTACCAAACTTATTTTTAATTTCATCAATTGCTTCATTTATTTTATCTTCTTTTTTAATATTTGCATATTCTTCAAATAAATTTAATTGAACCCCTTGCTTAGTTATTAATCCTCCACAAGATATACTTACTTTGCTAATTGGTAAATAATTATAATATCTATCAAAGATTATATTACAATATTTAATTATTTCTTTAGTAGAATCCGTTGGAGCATCTAGTTTTAAAGAGTGATAAAAACCAATATTAATTTCTTTAGAATAACTTATACCTAAACCAATTACAGTTGCCTGCTTGTTATTTGCTCTAAGACGAGAGGTGAGTAATTCAACCATTTCCGAAATTATAAGTCTTATATTATTTTCATTATAATCTTTAAAAAGTACTTGAGAATGACTATAAGATTTATCCTTAGTTTGCATTTTAAAATCACTAATACGACTTAAATCAATCCCATTGGCGTGATTCCACAATTCTTCTCCCATAACTCCAAATTTATCTTTAAGTTTATTTACATCATATTTAGCTAAATCTCCAATAGTATAGATATTTAAAATGTTTAAATTTTTTTCCATTCTTTTACCAATCCCCCACATTTTAGAAAGAGGAGTAATACTCCATAATTTTTCGGAAATATCATTATATGTCCATTTAGCAATTCCATTTTTGTATTTTTTTGCCTCAACATCCATAGCTACCTTAGCTAGTAAAAGATTAGGACCAATTCCACAAGTGGCTGTAAGTCCAGTTTGTTCTTGTATTTTTTTAAGTATTTCTTCCGCTAGTTCGTAGTCGGTCTTTTTATATAATTTTAAATAATCAGTTACATCTAAAAAGCACTCATCAATTGAATAAACATGTAAATCAGTATCAGCAACATAATCTAAATATATTCCTACAACTTCTTTACTTTTTTCTATATATAATTTCATCCGTGGAGGAACAATAGTATATTTTATATTTTGTGGAATATCGTAAAGTCTAGATCTTGATGCAACTCCTTGGGCTTTTAAATAGGGAGTAACTGCTAGAGTTATTGCTCCATTACCTTGCTTAGGGTTAGCAACAACTAAAGGAACTTTAAAAGGATCTAATCCTCTTTCAATACATTCACATGAGGCAAAGAAACTCTTTAAATCGATACACATAATATTTCTTGTTTCCATAATTTACCACCGAACCTTTGTTCAACATAATTATAAAACAAACATTATTATATAGCAATTCCTATTTTTGGTATTCTGTTGTCAAATTAATTATTTTATCCTTTATTAATGTAGATAGAGCTTAATTTTTTTATTCTAACCATATGTGGTTAGAAGTTTTTCTATATGCTTTGTTATACTTAATTAAGATATACAACATAGTTTGCCAAAAATTTTGTATAGAATATACTGGAGATGATTGTAATTATGAACAAAAAAAGAAAAATAACAATTATAAGTTGTTCAATAATATTATTTTTAATTACTATTTTAATTAATTTATTTTATGATAATACTAATCCTGCTATAATCGAGAATGGTAAGGAAACTCATTTATTTTTTAATAATGCTTTAACTATGATGTATGAAACATCTGCTGGAAGTGGAGAATATCAAGTATCAAGTGATACATCTTGGCCAAATGATGGATATGTTTTTAACGCTGAGCTATCCAGTTGTGAAAATGGTAGTACTCTTACATGGGATGATGATACTAAATCTGTATTGATGGAAGCAAATGTTAGTGATAAATGTTATGTTTATTTTGATATTGAAGTACCATGTACAAATTATATGAATGTTAAAGATAGCATAACGACAGTAGAAAATAATTGTGGACCTGGAGTAACCGGTGGCAGCGGATGTGTTCCGACATATGAGACAGAAAACTTTCCCAGCGGGCATTATATTTTAATATATGAAACAAGTGCTTTATATGAAAATTTTCCATATGTATTAGAATCATATTATATACTCCATACTCCTATTGGATATAAAAATTATGCAATCAATCAAGAATATGGCTTATATAATAATTCGTATGTATTGTATACGCAACAAAGTGCTGATGAATTTTTCTATAGTTACAAACTAGCCTCCGACAAAAACTACTGTGATATATGTATTAATGGATATACTGAAACTGTTGTTGATTGTAACTCTGAAAATTGGTGGGGATATAACGGCGAATAATTACAAATATTTTCCCCAATTTTTCTAATTATATGTTATACTTATTTTAAAGTAGGTGTGAAAAATGTTTGGAAAAGTACTTAAAATAGATAATAATGAACTTACAATTGAAAATCTAGGTAAAAAAGCCTTATCAAGTTTAATGAATTGTCATATTGTTTTTGAAGATGAAGCAAGAAAAGTTGTTGGAGAAATAATTTATATTGACGAAGCTTTTATTAAAGTATTATTAGTTGGTCAAATAGTTAATAATACTTTTATATCTGGTATTATCAAAAAACCTAGTGGTATTAGTAATATTAGAATAGTAACATATAATGAATTAGAATTAATATTTGGCAAAAACGAATTAAATAAAGATAATTTATTATTAGGTAAATCAGCAATTTATAATAACTTGAATATATCTGTTCCTTTAAATAGTTTTTTTGCTAATCATAGTGCTATTATAGGTAATACCGGTAGTGGTAAGTCTTGTGGACTAGCTAGAATTTTACAAAATTTATTTTTAGCAAATCCCCAAAAACCTATTAATGCTCATGTAGTTTTATTTGATGCTTATGGCGAATATATTAATACTTTTCAAGGATTTAGTCAAAAAGGATTAAAAGCCATTAATTATACAACTAAAATAGAAAAAGAAGGAGATAAACAACTTTCTTTTCCGGCTTATTTTTTAGATGTTGATGATTTAGCTATTCTTTTACAAGTTCAAAGTAGTGAACAAATACCTGTTTTAACTAAAACCTTAAAATTAGTAACCATTTTTAAAAGTAATGATCCTTTAATGAAAGAGTATAAAAATGATATTATTGCTAATTGCCTTTTAGATATACTAACTAGTGGAAGATCATCAAGTCATATAAGAGATCAAATAATTGCCATCTTATCGCACTATAACACCGAAACTTTAAATCTTGATTCTATAATTCACCAACCAGGATATGATAGAACGCTTCGGCAATGTTTACTTATCGATGAACAAGGTAAAATGAATGCTATTTTTGAAGTAGTTAACTTTTTACAAAAGTTTGAAAAAGTTAACTTAGATAATCTTAAAATAACTCCAAGTTTTGCTTATAACTTAGATGATTTATATTATGCTTTAGAATTTGCTTTAATTAGTGAAGGTGTAATTAATAGTAATGCATCTTATGAACAAAATAATATTTTAAAAACAAGATTACAATCTATAATAAATAGTAATGAAGTAGAAATATTTAAATTTAATGAATATATTTCCAAAGAAGCATTTGTTGAATCGATGTTTAATGGTGTTCAATTAATTAATATTAATTTAGATAATTTAGATGATCGTTTTGCTAAAATTATTACTAAACTTTATTCTAAATTGTTATTTAACTATACAACAACGAGAACTAATCGGGGAAGTTTTTCCGTAAATATTATTTTAGAAGAAGCTCATCGTTATGTTCAAAATGATAATGATATTAATATAATAGGTTATAATATATTTGATAGAATTACTAAAGAAGGTAGAAAATATGGTACTCTTCTTACCTTTATTACGCAAAGACCAAGTGAACTATCAACAACTTCTTTATCGCAATGCGCCAATTACATAGTATTTAGAGTATTTCATCCAGAAGATTTAAATATAGTAAGAAGTATGAGTACTAATGTATCTAGTGAAACTCTTGAACAAATTAAATCTCTTAATCCCGGAACAGCATTTTGCTTTGGAACAGGATTTAAAATACCTACATTAGTAATGTTTGCTTTGCCAAACCCTATCCCGGAAAGTACCAGTCTAAAAATAAGTGATTTATGGTATTAAGGAGGAAAAAATGGTTGAAATAAGTTTAAAATCAAGTGATTTAGTTTATTTGTCTTGTTCTATTCATGAAGTTACTAATCCTAAAGCAATAATTCAAATAATACCAGGTATAAAAGAACATAAATCCCGTTATTATGATTTGATTTTAGAACTTAATAATGCAGGATTTAATGTTTTTATTAGTGATATCAGAGGTCATGGAAGAAGTACTAATGGCAATTATCCTTTAGGATATATTGATGATTATCAAAAATTAATTGAAGATCAAAATATAATAAATGATTATCTTCGTAATAGATATCCAAATTTACCAATTTATCTACTCGGAGATTCTCTAGGGTCAGAAATTGCTTTAGGTTTTATTCAAAAATACGATTTTAAAATTCAAAAATTATTGTTATGTAGTCCTTTTAAACATGATAAAAGTTGTGAAGGATGGATTACTCTTACCAAGCTTATATTAAAATTTCAAAAAGGTAAAAGTGTTAATAAAATGCTTCAAAATGCTTGGGGTAATATCCAACTTGAAAAATTAGTTAAAGATTTAAATGAATTAGAAAGAATAAAAAATGATTCCCTATGTAATTTTTTATATACCAATATGGCTATTGGCAATGTTCTTTTATTAAATAAGGATATTCAAACCCCTAGTAAGTATCAAGGCACAAATAAAAATTTACCAATAATGCTTTTATTTGGGGCATTAGATGAAATAACTGGTGGTAGAGAAGGTATTAAAAATCTAATAAGTATATTAAATAAAAATGGTTATATGATGATTGGTAATTTAGAATTTGCTAATATGATGCATAAAATTTTGTTTGAAACCGGCAAAAAACTAGTTTATAGTGAAATAATAAAATATTTTGTTAATTAATAAAATAATCGTGATATAATTTAATTGTGATATGGAGATTTGTGTATGATTTGTGTTGAGGTTTTAGAATTTTGTGAAGATAATGCTATTAGTATAGAAAAATTTTTACAGGATAATTTTAGTTTGGAAAGTTATGTTTTTAAAAAAAATCCTAAAAATAAAAGATGGCGAATTAAACATAATGAAATAGCTGGTTGGTATAATGTTATACCTGTTTCTCTTATGTTTGCTTATCGCTATAAACATTTAGTTTTAACAGGAAAATTAATAATAGTTAGAGATGATTTTGGTAAATATTGTGTCTATATTAATCCCCGTATTATTCAAGAATCTCAACAACTAACCGAGTTGCAAGATAAATTAAAGCAAATAGATGAAGATATAGAAAGTTTTGATAATGTTTTTAATATTGTTGAAACTAAAAGAAATTTAATGGCTAAAATAAATGATATTGAAGAAAATATTCGTATTATTAAACATTTTAATGGCAATGATTCTTTAGAATATACAAGTAATATAATGAATATTTTAGAAGAAACTAATCATACAAGAACTAGAAAAAGACTTGAAAAAAATGATAACATGTGATAATATAACTCATGTAAATCGTTGATGGAAGACACGATTTTTAAATCTATTTTCAAAGAGAATTAGTGGTTGGTGGAAACTAATAAAATAGCTTAAAAATTACTACTTCCTAAGAGAGTTAATAAACTCCGGATTATTCCGTTATCAAAAATTAAGAAAATAAAGGGATGGTACCGTCGTAAGACTCCTTGGGTATCATCCTTTTTTTAAGGAAGTGAATAATATAGAAGAAAAAGATTATCAAGATAAAATATTTGATCTTGAATTACGATTAAAATTTTTAAGGGGGAAAGATGGACAAAAAATTCATGACAAAAAATATAATAAATTAAAACAAGAATTAACTAATATAAAAAAAGAATATATTTTATATAAGTTAAAATTAGAAGAAGAGAGGAAGAAATTTATGATAAATATTAAAGAAGACAAAGATTTAAGCGTTCTTAATCACAGTTGTGCTCACTTACTTGCGCAAGCAGTAAAGCACTTATATCCCAAGGCTTTATTTTGGGTAGGACCAGTTATAGATGAAGGATTTTATTATGATATCGATTTAGGTGATGAAGTAATTAAAGAAGAAGATTTAGTAAAAATCGAAAAAGAAATGAAAAAAATTGCCAAAGATGGTAAAAGAATTGTTAGACATGAATTAACTCGCGAAGAGGCTTTGGAAAAATTTAAAAATGATCCTTATAAAATAGATTTAATTAATAATATGAGTGATGATACCGTAATTTCTTGTTATACCCAAGGAGATTTTACTGACCTTTGTCGTGGTCCTCATGTTGATACAGTTAAAGAAATTAAATATTTTAAATTACTTAAAGTAAGTGGAGCATATTGGAAAGGGGACGCCAATAACAAAATGCTTCAAAGAATTTATGGTATTTGTTTTAAGAGTGAAAATGATTTAAATAATCATTTAAATTTATTAGAGGAAGCTAAAAAACGTGATCATAAGAAATTAGGTAAAGAATTAGAATTATTTATGATTAGTGAATATGGTCCAGGTTTTCCCTTTTTCTTACATAATGGCATGATTATTCGTAATGAACTTGAAAATTTTTGGTATGAAGAACATACCAAAGAAGGGTATGAATTTATTAAAACTCCAATAATGCTTAATAAAGATTTATGGGAATTATCAGGTCATTGGTACAATTATCGCGAAAATATGTATACAAGTGAAATTGATGATAAAGTATTTGCTATAAAACCAATGAATTGTCCTGGAGGTATGCTTGTTTATAAAAATTCTTTGCATTCTTATAAGGATTTACCACTTCGCATCGGCGAACTTGGTCAAGTACACAGACATGAAGCAAGTGGGGCTTTAAATGGATTATTTAGAGTTCGGACATTTACGCAAGATGATGCTCATATATTTATGCGTAGTGACCAAATTGAAGAAGAAGTTATAAGACTTATTAATTTTATTGATCGAATTTATTCAATATTTGGTTTAACTTATTCAATAGAATTATCTACTAGACCAGAAGAAAAATATATTGGTGATATTGCTATTTGGGATAAGTCTGAAAAAGCTTTACAAGATGCTTGTGAAAAATCAGGTCATAGTTGCAAAATCAATCCTGGTGATGGAGCATTCTATGGACCTAAACTAGATTTCCACATTAGAGATTCTTTAGGACGTGTTTGGCAATGTGGTACAATTCAACTAGATATGAACTTACCAGTTAGATTTGATTTAACTTATATTGATGCTGATGGCTCTAAAAAAAGACCAGTAATGCTTCATAGAGTTATATATGGTTCTATCGAAAGATTTATCGGTATTTTAATTGAACACTATGCTGGGGCATTCCCTCTTTGGCTATCTCCGGTCCAAGTAAATATTATTCCAGTAAGTAACGAACATCATTTAGAATATGCTAAAAATTTAGCAAAAAAATTAGATAATGCTGGTATAAGAGTAAAAATAGATGAACGTGATGAAAAAATGGGCTATAAAATGAGGGAAAGCCAAACTAAAAAAATTCCACTTACTTTAGTTCTAGGTGATAAAGAAGTAGAAGAAAATTCTGTAAGTTATCGAAAATTTGGTAACCCTGAAACAACTACTATACCAAGTGATGAATTTATTAGCTTAGTTACTAAATGTATTATAGATAAAGGTTATAATATTTAAGTGGAAGAAATAATTAGTAAAGATTTTATATCTTTAGAAAAATTTTCTAAAGATAATTTAGCTCATTTAGAAATTGCTAAAAGATTTAAAGAAGATCCAGTTATCCAAAAATTCTTTAGTGAATGGGAAGTGATTACTAAATTATCTTTAAGTGATGATACAAATACTTTTTATTCTTATGTTATATATTTAGAAAATAAACCAATAGGAATATGTACAATTACATTTAATAGTGATGATATTTGTGTATTTTCTCAAGGCTTTTTAAGTGAATTCCGTGGTAATGGTTATGCTAAATTAGTTCGTAATTTAGTTATAGAAAACTTATTTAATCAAGGAATAAAAAGTGTAAAAGGATATATTAAAAAAGACAATATTAGTAGTATAAAAAGTGTTGCTAAAACTAATGAAAATATTATAGAAATACCTAATACTGATTTATTAGAAGTTCAATATACCCAAGATAGAAAAAGGTAAATTTGCTTTTTTCTATTTTTTTTGATAAAATAACTTCAATTTCAAGGGGGATTTTAATGAAAGTTATTAATGTAACTAAAAGACAATTAAGAAAAATGTTACCACTTAATTTAAGTAGAAGTATTCTTAATAAAGAAGGTAAATTATATATCCATGATTATAAAGAAAATTATAATCACACCCAAGATTTATTAAAAATATATAATAATCAAAATGAATCTTATATAGCAGATAAAGTATCAGTTATTACTAAACTTATTGCTACTTTTGAATTTTTAGATATGCCCCAGTTAGTTACTCCGACAGCATTAGTATCATTAGATGGTGAAATCTCTGGCTTTGCTATGCCTTATATTGAAAATAATACTAATTTATCCTTATTACTTAATAATCCTAAAGTTACTTTAAGTCAAAAAATAAAACTTTTAAAAGAAATACTAAATATATTAATTAAAATACAAGATTCCCATGATCTTGATGGTAAATTTTTCCTTGGGGATATTCATGAAGCAAACTTTATTTGGGATATAAATGAACAAGTAGTTAAAGCTGTTGATATGGATAGTTCTTATTTTAGTAAAGGTTTTATTTCTGTTTCTAAAGTTACTACTTTTAATTATTTTCTTGAAGGATTTCCTAATAAATATATTTTAGATGAAGAAAGCGGTAAATTTATTCCCAATAAAGATATTACTAGTATATCATTTATTTATATGTTACTTAATGTATTAAGTAATAGCGATGATTCTCATAAATGGAGTTATAATGAATTTTACAATTATTTAAGTTTTTTAGAAAAAAATGGGTTATCTAAAAATTTATTAGATATTATAGCCAATGTTTATACGGCAGGTAATGTTGATATTTATAATCCTGAATTACTAGATGGAATAGATAAATTTAAAGATTATACCCTTACAAGGGCAAGAGTTAAAAAAACAGAAGGAGGATATTATAATGGAAGCAATTAATATATGTACTAAAAATTTAAAAGATATATATAATCTAAGAATAAGTAATGTAAATAGTGGGGAAGGTAACGTTTAAGAAATCCTTTAAATGATTTGGTAGCATTAAAAGTGTTATATCAACAAAGTGGCTTATATTTAAGTAATAAATTATATACTATTAATGCTTTACATGATTTAAAAATCACTGATGATTGTTTTGTTTTACCTGAAAAATTACTTACAATTGATGATGAAGTAGTTGGTTTTACAATGCCTTTAATTAATGGCATAACTCTTGCAGATATAATCTATAATGCTGATGTAGATATAAAGGTAAAAGTAAAGTATTTAAAAAAATGGAGATATTTTAGATAAAATGGCTGATTTTAGAAAAAAACATCCCCAATCTAATTGGTATTTAAATGATTTACATGAATGTAATTTCATGGTTGATTTAAATAGTGATAAAATGTATGTAGTTGACTTAGATTCATGTCGTATTTTTGGAAATCACCCTTTTTTATCAAAATATTTATCTGTTTTTTCACCAATAATTGATTATCCCAATAAATACCATAGTAATATACTTATATTTTGCGGTGGTGATTTTGTAGCAGATGAAAATGCTGATTTATATAGCTATGCCATGCTTGTTATAGATTTTTTATATGGATATAAAATTAATCTAGCAAGTAAAGAAGAATATTATAAGTATTTAGAATATCTTAAATCCATTGGAGCACCACAAGATTTAGTAGATGCTTGGGCAAAAGTTTATAGTAATGATAATAACATTAATTTTGCACCACTTTTAGATTCATTACCTTACTTTTATGAACAAGCAAATCAAGAATCGTATTTAAAGAGGACTAAAAATTAGTATGAATTAACATACTAATTTTTTAGTCCTCTAAATTTTTAAATAAATCAGAATCATAAAAATCTTTCATTTCAATTTTCAAAGTTTTACATATTTTATATATAACATATGAACTTGAGTTATCCCTTTTTTCATTTACCATGTCATTAAATGTTGCTGGTGGTACAGTAGACATCTCAGCGAGTCTATTTGGTGTATAACCATATTTGTTACATAGTTCAATAATTCTTCTGCTTGTTGCTTCTTTTAATTTCAAGTAAATCACCTCTTAGGGTAAATTTTAACGTTAATCCCCCAAATTTTATTCCGGATATCCGTTGACTTTTACTAATGGGTATTATATACTTAATTTAAGAATAGAGGAAAAGAAGAAATGAAAGATAAAAAAAATAAAATAGTATTAATTATAGCAACAATTACATTTTTAAGTATGGTAATTGGTGCAACGTATGCATACTTTTTTACTCAAGGTAATCACAGTGGAACTATTGATACAAGTGTTATAACTGGTACAACAGACCTTTTATCATTTAATTTTGGAGATCAAATATATATCCAAGCTAATCAAGATAATTTTGGTGAGAATATGGGTAATCTATCAGATAGTACAACAGGTACAGCTTTACTTAGAGCTGGTGATACAACAAGTAATGTAGATGCTACATATAATATATATCTTATTATTGAATCAAATGATTTTGTTTATACAACAAGTGAAGGTACACCAGAGATATTACTTAATGTAACAGACCCAAATGGAAATCCTGTTGAAAACATAACAGGATTAGTTCATTATGAAGATGGTTTTGATATAACAACAAGAACCGGAGGATTTCTTTTAGTTCCAGATTATGAAATAAGTGCAACAAATACTTCAGAAACAATACAAGATTGGAATATTGAAGTAACTTTAGTAAACTTAGATACAGACCAACAAGCAAATACTAATAAAACATTAACAGGAAAACTATATATAACTCAAGATAAAATGAGTAGTTATGAATTAGCAGAGATAAATAATATAGAATCAACAACAACTTATAATAGTATAAGAGTAACACCTGATGTAAAAGTAGGTAGTGGTAGTATAGATAAATACTATTATGGAATAGAAGAAGTAAATAATACAAGAAGTATAGATACAGTAGAATTTATAGAAAGTAATGAAGATAATTATGAATTTACTAATTTAAAATCAAATACTGAATATAAAGTATATAGTTATGTAGTAGATACCAATAATATAAAATCCAATGTATATGAAACAAATGTAACAACTAATGAATATGTAAATCCAACAATAGATAATGTAACACATAGTGTTACATTAAATAGTATTACAGTAAATGTAAATGCAAGTGGAGGAAGTAATAATGTAACTAAATACATGTATAAGATAAATGAAAATGAATGGGTAGAATCAAGTAATAATACCTATACATTTACTGATTTAACAGATTCAACTGAATATGATATAAGAATAAAAGTAGTAGATAGTAATAATAGAGAATCAACAGAATATTATGAGGCTATAACAACCGAAGTATATATATTACCAGTAGTAACAAGTGTAAATGCAAGTACAACATGGAATAGTATAACATTAACACCAAGTGGGACAAATGGAACAAATAATATAGTAAGATATGAATATTCCATAAATAATG
>CALVUU010000054.1 GCA_944363655.1 uncultured Bacilli bacterium
TTAGATAGTGATCAAGTTGAAAATACAGGTAAGATATTTAATGCAAGTTTAATAATAAGAGATACTTCCCCAATAGGAATAACTAATGTAAGTACAAGTAATATAACAAGTAATAGTATAACTTTAAATGTAGATGCTGAAAGTGAAAATGAAATAGTAAAATATTATTACGCTAAGAATGAAGAAGAATATATAGAAAGTGATAATAGCACTTATACATTTAATGATTTAAATCCAAATGAAACATATAACTTTAAAGTATATGCAGTAGATAGTAAGGGATATAAATCAAATGATTTTATAATAACATCAAAAACATTAGAAGCAATTTATTTTGCAAATTATATAAAAGAAGAAGTATATACAGGAACAGATGGAGATAATGGCTTATATTACCATGATGGAGTAGGAAGTTATACAAATGCCGATCAAGAAGCAGGAGATAATTCATATAGATATGCAGGAGCTAATCCCAATAATTATGTTTGTTTTGGATCAGATGCATCACCATGTCCAAATGATAATCTATATAGAATCATTGGAGTATTTGGTGATGAAGTAAAATTAATAAAATATGATTATGCAAATAGCAATTTACTCGGAACTGATGGCGATTATTCTACTACATATAATGATCAATACACAGAATCTGAAAATTATAAAGGAAACATGAATTATTCTCAAATAGCTATATATTATTGGAATAATAGTACGAATAATAATACATGGAGTGAAAGTCAATTAAATACAAAAAATTTAAATCAAAACTATTTAAATAATATAGGAGATAAATGGAGTGATTTAATAGAAATACATACATGGCAAGTTGGAGGAATATCATGGGACGTTTTTTTAGAAAGTCCCTCAAAAACATTATATAATTATGAATTAGGGACAAATAAAATAGATATTACTCACAATGCAAAAATAGGCTTATTGTACATTTCAGACTATGGATATGCAGCAATTCCATCAAATTGGACTATAATATTAGATAGTTACGATAATGATACATATAGGAATAATAACTGGATGTTCATGGGATTAATTGAAGCCACTATCGTTCGTTTATCTGATTATTCAAATAGAGTAATTTTCTTGACTACATATGGTGGATTTGAACCAGATGGTGCAAGGGGCAATAATAGCGTCCGTCCTACTTTTTACCTAAAGCCTGAAGTAACCTATGTCTCTGGTGATGGCTCACAAAACTCACCATATAGAATTGAGTGCACTACATGCACTGCAGATTAACTATAAAACTGGTAGCAATACCAGTTTTAATGTGATAAAATTATTATGGAAGTGGTATTGTGATAAAAGAATTTAAAAAGTTTATTGCTCGTGGCAATGTCTTAGATCTTGCTGTTGGTGTTATCGTCGGTGGAGCATTCTCATCAATTGTAACAAGTCTAGTTAATAATATATTTACACCAATTATTGGTCTTATCCTCGGTGGTGTAGATTTTTCTAATCTTTCCATAACTTTTCGAGATACTAAAATTATGTATGGAGCATTCATTCAAAGCATAATTGATTTTTTAATCGTTGCTTTTTGTTTATTTATAGTTGTTAAAATTGTAAATAAAGTAACTAGTAAAAAAGAGAAGAAAGAAGAAAAGAAAGATACTAGAAGTGCTGAACTTAAAACATTGGAAGAAATAAGGGATATATTAAAAAATGACATACAAAACAAGTAATGGATTAGAATTAGAAGTAATAGTTAATAGAAAAAATAATAAAAATATTTATTTTCGAGTTAAAGAAGATTTAAAATTATATGTAAATGCTCCAATGTTTTTAAGTTCTAAGAGTATATTAAATCTTATTAAAGAAAATGAAACTGATATTTTGAAAATGTATGAAAAAATGGAAGATAGATGTAAAGATGATGGTAAGTTTTGGTATTTAGGTAAGAAATATTATATTGAAATAAAAGAGAATAATGAAGGAATAACTTTTGATGAAAAGTATGTTTATACTCCATCACTAAAAGAACTTGATAAATTTTATCAAGATAAAGTAATAGAAATATTTACTAAAGAAGTAGAAATTGCTAAGAAATGTTTTTCCTATCTTCCTGAATTTACATTAAAATTCAGGAAGATGCGCACTAGATGGGGAGTTTGTAATATAACGAAACATACAGTTACTTTAAATACCGAGTTACTTAAAAAAGATATTGAATTACTTGATTATGTAATTATTCATGAATTATGTCACTTTTTTGAAGGTAATCATAGTAAAAATTTCTGGGCTTTAGTAAGTAAAGCTTATCCTAATTATAAAGAAGCAAGAAAGAAATTGAGGTATTAAATGAATATAACTAGTTTACAAAATGATCATGTTAAGTATTGGAATAGTTTAAAAAATAAAAAAATAAGAGATAAAGAAAGAAGATTTTTAATTGAAGGAGATCATTTAATTAAAGAAGCTAAATTACAAAATTTAATATTAGAAACTATTAGTACTGTTGATGAAAATGCCGATTTTTTAGTAACTGAAGATATAATGAAAAAAATTAGTTCGCAAGCAACTATTTGTAAGAATGCTGCTGTTGTTCGTTTTATTCCTGAAGATAAAATTAGTGGCAATATAATCATTTTAGATGGTATTCAAGATCCTGGTAATTTAGGAACGATTATTCGTTCCTGTCTAGCTTTTAATTTTATTTCCATAATTCTTGGAGATAACTCCGTTGATTTATATAACCCTAAAGTTATTAGAGCAACTGAAGGAATGATTTTTCATGTTAATGTAATACGTAAAAATTTAAGTGAATTTATTCCTACTTTAAAAAATATGGGTTATAAAATAATCGGAACTGATGTAATAAAAGGAATTGATATAAAAAAAATAAAACATGATAATATTGCTCTTATTTTAGGTAGTGAAGGTCAAGGAATTAGTGATAATATTAAAAAATTATGTGATGAATTTGTCTATATTAATATGAATAAATCTTGTGAATCATTAAATGTCGGTGTTGCAGCAAGTATTTTAATGTATGAGGTAAACCATGAATGAATTAGTAATAGTAGGTAAAGTAATAAATTTTTTTGGAATTAAAGGAGAACTTAAAATACTTAGTGATTTTGATAAAATAGATTTAGCTTATAAAGTTGGAATGTCTATTTTGATAAAAGAAGAGTGGCTTACTATAACTAGTGTAAGAAAACATAAAAATTATATTTTAATTAGAGTTAATAATATAAATGATATTAATCAAATTATTAAGTATATTGGATATAATGTTTATGTAAAAAAAATAGATCTTAATTTAAAAGATGATGAATATTTACTTGATGATTTAATTGGATCGAAAGTTATGGAAGATAAAATGTTTATGGGAGAAATAATTGATGCCTATATTGCACCAGGTTCTAGTTATGTAAGAGTACTTAAAGACAATAAAGAATATTTAATACCTTTAGTAGATGCTTATATTAAGAGATTTGACAAGTATAATAAAATATTATATACAAATAATGCAAAAAATTTAATTATTTAGTATAATTAAATTAATGGAGGTGAACTATGCGGATAGATATAATGACTCTTTTCCCTAGTATGATTGAAGGTTTTCTTACTGAATCAATTATTAAAAGAGCAATTGACTCTCATCTTGTAGAAATAAATGTTTTTAATTTCAGGGACTATTCACCTCTTAATAATAAACAAGTTGATGATACTCCTTATGGTGGTGGAGCAGGAATGCTTATTCGTTGTGAACCGATATTTGAATGTCTAGATCATATTAGAAGTACTAATTCTCATGTAATATTACTTTCTCCGGAAGGCAAAACTTATAGTCAAAAAAAAGCAATAGATTTAACTAAATATAAACATATAATTATTATTTGTGGACACTATGAAGGTTTTGATGAGCGTATAAAAACAGAGGTTGATGAAATCATTAGTATCGGAGACTTTATTTTAACTGGTGGAGAGATACCTGCATGTGCCATTGTTGATTCTGTAATTCGCCTACTACCTGGAGTAATAAATAGTGATTCTCTAACTAGTGAATCATTTAATAATAATTTACTTGATTATCCACAGTATACTAAACCAAGCGAATATCGCGGATTAAAAGTACCAGATGTCTTGCTTAGTGGAAATCATCAAAAAATTGCAGAATATCGAGCTTTAGAACAAATAAGAAAGACACAAGAACTTAGACCTGATTTAATGGGGGATAAACATGAATAGTTATATTTTAAAAAATGATGATGAAGAAAAAAAAGTATTACTTTATAAAGAACAAACTGGTTATGAATTTTCTCCGAAGAAGAAAATTAAAAGAGTAAAAAAAATTACTGTTATTGATGAAGATATGGTAAGTAGTATATTAGCAGATAAAGTAATTAAGGCTTATAATAGATTAATAAAAATAGTATATAATCTTGTTACCGCCGGAGATGAAACAACTAGTGGTGATGTCCTGGCGGCTTATACGGAACTTGACCGTATTAGAAATATCTTACTTTATAAATATAATAAGTATTTAAAAAAACAGTTTGTAGATAAATATATACAAAAATTATATGTTTTAGAATTAGAATTAAAAAAAGTTCATGTAATGGAATTAACTGATGAAATAGAAGAAGAAAGAGGGAAAAGTAGATAATGGAAAAATTAAATAAGAAAAAAACTATTATAATGGGTATATTATTATTAGTTGCTGTTGTACAGGTATTTGTTTATATTAATTATTTTAAAACATATACCGTAACTTTTAATGTCCGTATTGGAGCAGGTATTGCTGCCCAAGAAGTACGGGTTGGGGATACTGCCGATAAGCCAAATGATCCCACTGCTGATGGCTATACATTTGTAGGTTGGTATGTTGATGATGAAGAATTTGACTTTGATACTCCAATAACGGAAGATATAACTATTACTGCGAAGTGGGAAGAAAATTAAAATATGTCTAGTAGTGTCAAACTTATTTATTTTATCTTGCTATAAATTTATCTTTTTGCTAAAATATCTTTAGGATGTGAAAATAATAAATGCGTGAAGATAAAGTAGGTACAGTTGGTAAAACTGTAATTTTAATTGTTTTAATTTTGTTATATTTTACTAGTTTATTGGCATTTTAATTAAACACTCTAATAAAATTTATTAGGTGTTTTTTTATGAATTTTATTGCTCATCGGGGACTTTGGAGTAAAACTATAAAAGAAAATTCCTATGAAGCTATAATTAATGGTTTAAATAGTAACTCTTATATCGGCATAGAAACCGATATAAGAGTTACTAAAGATGGCATTTTCATTTTATACCATGATCCTTTATATAAAGGATCATTAGTTAAAAATACTATATATAAGAAAATTAAAAATGATACATGTAAGTTAGAAGATATTTTAAAAATAAAAAGTAATAAAATATTTTTACTGGAAATAAAAGATTTTCAAATAGATATAAAAAAATTTTTAAAGTTATTAAATAAATATAAAAGAAATATTTATATTATGTCTTTTGATACTAGAATAATTGAAAAAATAAAAAATTATAATTCTAATTATAAACTAGGTGTTTTAAATTATATTTTAAATAGTGATAGTGATTATAATTTTGATTTTATTTGTTTACTTGATGCTTTTAGTAGTAATTTAATTATCGAAAATTTTAAAAAAAGAAATATAGAAGTAATAATTTATGGAACGATTAAACCTAATCAAAATTTAACATATATTATTGATGATTATAAATTAAATGTTGCTAAAAATAAATAATTGTGATATATTTTAATTGTACTAATACAAATAGTACAAGGAGGATATATGATTGAAATCAAAAATTTAAAGAAAAGCTTCGATTCTAAAATAGTTTTATCAGATTTATGTTCAACTATACCTGATAATGCTATTTATGGTTTAATCGGCGCTAATGGATCAGGAAAATCTACTTTATTAAGATTAATTAATAGTATTTATAAGCCTGATGCAGGAACTATTCTTATTGATAATGTTAGTTCTTATGATAATGAAGAAGTTAAAAAGGAAATGGTATTTGTCCCAGATGATCTATATTTTTATCCAGGTTATAGCCTTTATGATACTGCAAAATTTTACCAAGCAATGTATCCTAAATTTAATTTAGAATTTGTTTTTGATACTGCTAGAAAATTAAAACTAGATTTTAATAAAAGTATTAATACTTTTTCTAAAGGAATGCGCCGCCAGTGTGCAATTATTTGTGCTTTAGCTACTAATGCTAAGTATATTTTCTTTGATGAAACATTTGATGGAATTGATCCAATAGTACGACAATACTTTAAAAAACTAATTGCTAAACAAATGACTAAACAACCAACAACAATTATTATGACATCACATAATTTAAGAGAATTAGAAGATATATGTGATAACTTAGGATTAATATCCGAACATAAAATAATTTTTGAAAGTGATGTCAATTCTTTAAAAACGGATATGTTAAAGGTACAAATATCATTAAAAAAAGATTTTGATGAATCCTTATTTGCCCAATTAGATGTCTTATATTTTAAAAAAGTTGGTAAAGTTGCTACAATTATTATAAAAGATACCAAGAAAAGTAAAGAGTATTTAGAAAGTCTAAAACCAGTAATACTTGATTATTTACCCCTTACTTTAGAAGAAATATTTATTTATCAGATGGAGGCGTTAGGATATGTTTTTAACTAAACTTTTTAATTTTAAATATTTATATCAAAATATTAAAAAATCAAAATCAATAATTATATTTTTAATATGTGTTATTCCTTTTATAAATGTATGGATTATTGGTTTAAATTCTCTAAATTCTAATTATATATTAGATTTTACAAAAATTAGTAATATAACAGCTATTTTATCTTTCTTTTTTCCGAGTATTATAGCGTATTTATTATTTGGTTTTGTTTTTAAAAGAAAAACTGTTGACTTTATAATGTCTCAACCAATTACAAGAAAAAAGATATATGCATCTAATATATTCGGAGGTATAGTAATAATGTTAATTACAGTATTACTTACAACTCTTGGTTTTAGTTTATTATCATTATTAACTAAAATTCATATTCCTTTTTTAGTATTAATAGATTATTTTATTTACTTTTTAATTACTTATATATTTGTATTTTTAATTTCTTCTTTAGCCATATCATTCTCCGGCAATATGATGAGTTCTTTAGTAATAATATTATTACTTTTATTCTTATTTCCGACTTTAAGTTATATAAATCATACTTTTAAATATACAAATGGTTTTGCTACATATACTTGTATGGAAGAAGAACGTATTCCAAATAGAGAAATATATTGTTTAAATGCTTCGGATAATTGTAAAATAATTGATGAAAATAGAGTAGATTATTACTTTAATTATAGTTATAAAGATAACTTATCTACTCCCATTAATTACTTTGTTACATCAAACTTTAGTACTCCAAGTATAATTAAAACTGCTATACTTTCTTTAATATATTTATTATTAGGTTATTATGCTTTTAAATATCGAAAAATGGAAGATAGTGAAGTAAGTTTTAAAAATAAATATTTATATGAAATTATAAAAATTATGACATTTATACCTATAACATTTATTGCTTATATTATGGCTTCAGGTAATTCAAATTATCTGTTAATTAGTTTAGTTATATGTATTAGTTATTATTTTATTTATGATTTAGTTTTAAAAAGAGAAATTAAAAATCCTTTTAAAATAATTTTAAAATCAATTATTATAACTGCATTAATATTTATTATTTATATTATATTAAATAATATTTATAAAAATAATATACCTATTATTGATTCAATTGATGAAGTTAATGTAACTTATAATGATTCAAGATTAGGAATAAGACAAACTATTTTAGTAACTGATGAAGTTTTAATAAATAAACTTATTAAAGGTGAAGATAGTGTAGGTTTAGTTAATTATATAGTAGATCTAGAAATTAATAATAAATATAATACAAATAGATATGTATCAATAGATACATATAATGAATTAATAGATTATGCTAAAGAAAATAATCTTGGAGAAAAATTTACAACAGATAATATAGTTTATGTTGCATCAACTCTAGATCCTTCAATAAATGTATCTTTAAATCGAGAATTTAAAGAATATTTAGTAGAATATATAAATAATTATGAAGAACTAGAAGATAGTAATAATTTATTTATTAGTATTTATAAATATGAAAATCACAAATTAAAAAGAATTGATATAAAAATAAATGATAATTTATTATTAAATCATATTAAGTTATCATTTAATGAACATTTTATTAAAAATTATAATAATGAAGATATAAAAATAGCTGGAGATAATTATGAAGAAGAAAATTTGGTTTTAAGTAAAAATAAAGAAAGTTTACTTGAATTTCTAAAGATGCATAAAAATGATGAAATTGATGGTGAAATTGTGATATTATATTATGAGACAGAAAGATATATAATAAATCGAGAGGATTTTATTACGGAGTATAATACTTATACTTCCTAGTGGGAGTGATTGTTTTTGAATATCTTAATTGATTATCAAAGTAGAATACCTATATATGAGCAAATAGTTTTAGAGATTGAAAAAATGGTTGCTCTAGGTATATTAAATCCTAAAGATCAAATCTCTTCAATTAGAGATTTAGCATGTGAATTAGGACTTAATCCTAATACTATTAAAAAAGCTTATGATACTTTAGAACAAAAAGGTATAATTATATCTAAATCGACGAAAGGTACATTTATTACTGATAATGTATCTAAAGTAAAAAAAGAAAAAATAGATAGTATTATTGTTGAAATAAATGAAAAAATAGAAGAATTAGAAAATATTGGATTAGATAAAAAAGAGATAATTAAGAAATTAAAGTTATAGTTTATGTAAAGTCAAGATAAATACTTGGCTTTTTAGTTTACATATAAGTATATATAGTCTGTCAGGGTATATTGACTTTTAAAAATATTTTTTCTAAAATTAGTATAGAATTCAACATAATAATTGTAAGTAGCATGATATAGTATTAGAAAAAGGAAGGGTTGTTTATGAAAGATAAAAAGAATTTAACTCTACTTTTAATTGTAGGTATTACCCTTATTATAGTAACACTTGGTGCAACATATGCATTTTTTTCAAAATCAAGGAAGTAGTAGTGATAGTATTGATACAAGTGTTATAACTGGTACAACTGATTTATTATCATTTAATTTCGGTGATCAAATATATATCCAAGCTAATCAAGATAATTTTGGTGAGAATATGGGGAATTTATCAGATAGTACAACTGGTATAGCATTACTTAGGGCAGGTGATAATAATAACGACAAGTATTTGTCGTTTTTCCCATTCGACAAAACTAGACAAAACCTCCTATGGACTAGGAGTTAATTATGTGTTAGCATAATTAACCAAGGAAAAAAATTACTAATAAAAACCTAGGTAATTAGTATTTTTCTTCCTAATAAATTGAAGGAGGGATTTTGATTGACAATAGTAGAAGATATTGTTGGATCAGGTGATGATTTTTTTAAAGCAGTAATGTTATCTAAAAAGGGGAAAAAGATACTTGAACAAATAATTGGTCAAGTATTGGGTA
>CALVUU010000055.1 GCA_944363655.1 uncultured Bacilli bacterium
ACAAAGAACTCCAGAACATATTGCTGAACTTCGTGGCAAGAAAGTTGAGGAATTGTAAGATGAAATTAGAAAATTTACCAAAAAGTAAAGAAACAAAAGCAACAAAACGTGTTGGCCGTGGACCTGGTAGTGGTATGGGTAAGACTGCTACTCGTGGAGAAAATGGTCAAAAATCTAGAAGTGGTGCATCAATTCCTGCTTGGTTCCAAGGTGGACAAACCCCACTTCACAGAAGAATCCCAATCAGAGGATTTAATAATAAGAATTTTGCAACTAGATATGCTACAATTAATTTGAGTGATTTAGAAAAGCACTTTAATGATGGTGATGTTGTTACACCAGAAGTATTAAAGGAAAGAAAGATTATTAAAAAACAACTTAATGGAGTTAAAGTATTAGGTAATGGTGAACTTACTAAGAAGTTAACTATTAAGGCTAATCGTTTCTCTAGTAAGGCTGTAACAAAAATTGAAAATTCCGGTGGCAAAGCTGAGGTGATTTAGATGTTTCGGGGGTTTTCCCAACTTTTTAGCAAAGCGAATAAAGATTTAAGACATAGAATATATTTTACCTTGTTTTGTTTAGGTATATTTTGCTTAGGAAGTACTATTACTATTCCTTGGGCTACACAATTTCTTGATCAAATGAGTAATTTAGGATTCTTAGAAATATTTAATATTATGAGTGGTGGAGGACTTCGTAATTTTGCAATATTTGGATTAGGAGTTTCTCCTTATATCACGGCATCAATTATTACTCAGTTGTTGCAAATGGATATTATTCCTTACTTTAAAGATTTAAAAGACCAAGGATATGTAGGACGTCAAAAAATTAATAGAATTACGAGATACTTAGGTATTCTAATAGCATTTGTTCAAGCATATGTACTTTGTGTATTTTATATGAGTGGTGAGACCGTATTTACAATGCTAAAAACATCTTTAGTTATGACTGCTGGTACAGCATTCTGTTTATGGATGGGTGATCAAATTACTAATAAAGGTATTGGTAATGGTCAATCAATGATTATTTTGGCGGGTATTTTATTTAGTATGCCAAGTGTCTTTATGGGAGCATATGATGGTTTTGTTCTAGCAGGTACTTACGGAACAGGTTTAGGAATTTTCTTCTTTATCTTGTTTATCCTAGTATATCTATTAATTATTGTAGGTATAATTTGGGTACAACTTGCTGAGAGAAGAATACCAATTCAATATGCTAATAGATCGAGTAGTGCTTATGGTGCACAACAAAGTTTTTTACCAATTAAGATTAACTCAGCTGGGGTTATTCCAGTAATATTTGCTCAAATACTTATAACTATTCCAGCAACTATTGTTAATTTAACTGGTAATGAAGGTGCTATTAATTTTGTTAATAATTATATAAACTATACGACACCAACCGGATTTATATTGTATATAATACTTATTATATTCTTTGGATATTTTTATACCTTTATGGTAATGAATCCTGATGAAATGAGTAAAAATTTAAATAGTCGTGGAGGGTATATTCCTGGGGTTAGACCTGGAGAAGATACTTCAGAATATATTAGTAATACAATGAGTAAATTAACATTTGTTGGTAGTATATTTTTGGTAATACTTTCTTGTCTTCCAATATTATTTTCGATTATATTTGAGTTACCTTCTTCTGTATCTATCGGAGGAACAGGAATGTTAATCGTTGTTGGAGTTGCTATTGAAACATATAAGCAAATGGAAAGTAGTTTAGTAAGCCGCTCTTATGCTGCAAAAAGAAAGAGATTAAGATGATGAAAAATATAATATTTATAGCTCCCCCAGCTGCTGGCAAGGGGACCCAAAGTAATATGTTAAAAGAAAAATATGGATATATTCATATATCCACAGGGGATTTGCTTAGGTTAGAAATTGCATCTGGTAGTAAGTTAGGGTGTGAAGTTAAAAATATTATAGATAAGGGTAATTTAGTAAGTGATGAATTAATAATAGATATTATTAAAAATAAACTTATAGAAATAAAAGGAAAACCATTTATATTAGATGGTTTTCCTAGGACTCTTAATCAAGCAAAGGTTTTAGATAATATAATTGATGATAATTATGAAGTTATTTATTTAGATCTTGATAAAGATGTGGCAATTAAGAGAATTGAAGCAAGACTTACTTGTAGTTGTGGTAAATCATATAATTTAAATGATGATAAATTAAAACCTAAAATTACAGGTATTTGTGATAATTGTGGTAGGAAGTTAGTTAAAAGAGATGATGATAATGTTGAAGCTTATAGCATTCGTTATGATAATTTTTTAACTAATACTAAAATATTAGTTGATTACTATAATAATAAAAATAAATTACATATTGTTGATGTTAATAGAAATATAAATGATATATTTAATGACATATCGGGGATTGTTGCTAATGATTAGTATTAAAAGTGAAAGAGAAATTGAATTAATGAGAGAAGCCGGTAAAAAAAATATCATGACTTTTAAAGAAATAGAGAAGTATTTAAAGCCTGGTATTACTACAAAGAAATTGGATACAATTGTTCATGATTTTGTAGTAAAAAATGGTTGTGTACCATCAACGCTTGGTTATGAGGGTTATCCAGCAAGTGTATGTATTTCGGTCAATGATGAAGTTGTTCATGGCATTCCGGGGAATCGTGTTATCAAAGATGGCGATATTGTCTCTGTAGATTTAGTTATTTCTTATAAAGGATATCATGCTGATGCAACAAGAACTTATATTATCGGAGAAGTTTCTGATGAAGTAAGAGATTTAGTAGAAAATACTAAAGGAGCTTTTTATGCGGGTGTTGCATGTGTAAAAGAAGGAGCTAGAATAAGAGATATAAGTAGAGCAATCGAAGGCTATGCACACGATCATGGCTTAAGTGTTGTAGAGGAATTAGTAGGACATGGAATTGGTTCTTCCATGCATGAAGATCCTGATGTACCAAATTTTGATGATAATAATATGACTAAATTAAAAGCTGGTATGACTATTGCCATAGAACCAATGCTTAATTTAGGGACTAGGGAAGTTTACTTGGAAGATGATGATTGGACCGTAAAAACAGTTGATGGAAAACCATCAGCACATTATGAAAATACAGTCTTAGTTACAAAAGACGGATATGAAATATTAACAGGAGATTAGAATGGGAAAAAAAGACAAAATTGAAGTTGAAGGGAAAGTTACAGAAGTTTTAAAGGGTAGTTATTACTTAGTAGAACTAGAAAATGGACATACTGTTACTGCCTACGTCTCTGGTAAAATGCGCATGCATATGATACGTATTTTACCAGGTGATAAAGTTACAGTAGAACTTTCACCATATGATTTAGAACGTGGGATTATAAAATGGAATAATAGATAAGGAGTGAAATTATGAAAGTTAGACCATCAGTAAAA
>CALVUU010000056.1 GCA_944363655.1 uncultured Bacilli bacterium
GTGCAAGTGGACCAACAGGACCAACAGGTGCAAGTGGAGCAACAGGACCAACAGGTGCAAGTGGACCAACCGGACCAACAGGTGCAAGTGGAGCAACCGGACCAACAGGTGCAAGTGGACCGACAGGACCAACAGGTGCAAGTGGACCAACCGGACCGACAGGACCAACAGGTGCAAGTGGACCAACCGGACCAACAGGTGCAAGTGGAGCAACTGGCCCAACAGGACCAACCGGCCCAACAGGACCGACAGGACCAACCGGACCATAATAGGTGAATATGAGAAAATTAAAAATTTGCGTTTATGCTATTTGTAAAAACGAAAGCAAATTTATAAAACGGTGGTTAGAATCAATCAAGGATGCAGATTACATCTGTGTTCTTGATACTGGTTCGACTGATAACAGTATTGAGTTATTAAAAGAATCAAATGTAATTTTACAAGAAAAAACTTTTGATAAATTTAGATTTGATGAAGCACGTAATGAATCCCTAAAAATAGTTCCCAAAGATACTGATGTTTATATTTGCTTAGATATAGATGAAATCATGTTACCGGGATGGCGAGATGCTATTGAGAAAGTTTGGCAAGATAATACCACTAGACTACGTTATATTTATAATTGGAGTTTAGATGAAAATAATAATCCTAAAGTAAGTTTTTATCAAGATAAAATACATGGTAAAGACTATATTTGGGTTAACCCCGTTCATGAGGTTTTAAAATATCTTAAAGATAATGAACAATATGCTCAAAGTGATGAGTTAATAATTAACCATTACCCTGATCAAACAAAATCGCGAGGATCATATTTACCTTTATTAGAATTAGCAGTTAGTGAAGATCCTGAAAACGACCGTAATATGCATTACTTAGGAAGAGAATACATGTATTATGGCAAATGGAAAGAATCTATTGTTACATTAAAAAGACATTTAAATATGAAAAATGCCACATGGAACGATGAAAGATGCGCATCAATGCGGTTTATTGCTCGCGACTATAAAAATTTAGGAGATGTAATATCTGCTCGTGTTTGGCTAGAAGCTGCTATAAAAGAAGCCCCGCATCTACGTGATCCTCTTGTGGAACTTGCAATGTTATATTATGAGCAAGAAGATTGGCAAAACGTCATTCGTTATTGTATCGCGGCTCAAAAAATTCCAATAAATTATAAAACCTATATTAATGAAGTATTTAGTTTTGATGAAACTATTGATGACTTATTATCACTAGCGTACTATAATACGGGAAATATTAATAAAGCAATTGAACATGCAAGTAGGGCTTTAGAAATTAATCCAAACAACGAAAGAATTAAAAAAAATTTAAAAATCATGCAGGGAAAATCTCAATAATGAGATTTTTTCTATTTTTTGAAAAAAATTACTAGAAAAAAAAGGAAATAGAGCACCTACTGCAATATATAATAAGTGAAAGGAGGTTTTTGATAAAATGAAATTAACAGAAAAAGAATTTAAAAAGTCTATTACAGATCCTGAGAAAAGATTATATGTTGAATTAGCCATAAGTGATCTTTTAGGAATAGATTTTGATCTAATTCATAATCAAATGGTTATAGATGATCCTAAAATTATAAATGACGAAGAAATTCCTTTAAAAGAAAGACCTTATGCTACAATAATCACTTTTAGTGATTATATAATAGTTCTTTTTAAAAACAATTCTTATGAAGAAAAAAGTTCTCGCGTTGTAGATGATATTATGCATATAATTTCTAGTAAATATTCCGACAAGAAACTTGCGGGTATCAATTTTAATGAATTTGAAGATTAACTAACATTATTGTAAGATTAAAATATTTTGTTTCATGATATAATATGTGTTTTATCAAGTTCTTTATCAATTAAAAATTCTATGTCTGCCAATTTAGAAGAACTTGCTCCAGTAGATATTGCCATAACTAAAACTAGAAATATAACTGAATATGCCACCCAAGAATATGGTTATAGTACTACTTATGTAGAAGATTCATATTTGCCAATTATGGATTCTTTATTTAAATTAGATTTTGATGTTTCAACGTATTTAAAAGATATGGTAACAATAAATTACTATGTTGATGAAAACTTAACAGTTGAAAAAACATTAGGAAGTTACTATGAGGAAACAAAAAAAACATTACCTTTTATAACATATAATATGCCTGAAGAAATCGTAACTATTAGCGAGTACAATGAATTAGTAAGGCTTTATGGTAATAAAACTTTTACTTTGGATGAAGATGAATATCTAATAATTGTTGATTATGATAGTATGATTACTGTTCGAAATGAAGCCTTAAAAAGAAATACTCCAATTACTTTATTAGGTAAAACATATTATCCCAAGTATTCAGAATGTCAATATGGTTTTATAGCTATTTCTAGTAATCATATAAATGCTGGTATAATTATTGTTCCCGATAATGCAGTAGATAACTCTTTATTAGAAAGAGAAACTTTAATTGCTAATTATAAAGCAAGTGATGATGCTGGAAGAAAGAAAATAGAAGAATTAGTTAGTAACTTAGTTAATCACCCATATATATCTAATACCAATCTAGACGCTTCAACTAAATTAAGTATTTATGAATCTAGTGTAGGTCTTGGTGCAATGGTTACATTTATTGGCTTATATTTAGGAATAATCTTTTTAATATCTAGTGCAGCTATATTATCGCTAAAGGAATTATCTGAAAGTGCCGATAATATTGAACGCTATAAAATGCTTCGTAAACTTGGAGTAGAAGAACGCATGCTTAATAAAGCTCTCTTTATGCAAATATTTATTTTCTTCCTTTTTCCACTTATACTAGCAATAATTCATTCTATTTTTGGTATTGAATTTTGTAAATATATATTAGAAACATTTGGAGATGAAGAAATGACTAAATCTATTACGATGACTGCTATATTCTTAATTGTTATTTATGGTGGATATTTTTTAATCACTTATTATTCAAGTAAGAATATAATAAATAAATAAATATATAAATGAAAAACTACTAGAGGAAATGAAGACTAGTAGTTTTTTTGTTCTAAAATATTCTGTGAATTGAAACGCAAGCAGAATAATTATCGTTTGGTACTAAAGAGAAATCCACTTCTGAAGTGTTGATTAGTCTATAACTAGTTCCACCTGGTGCATAGAAAATAGCATTACCATTTAATGTACCAGTATCACAACAAGTTAATTTGTTATGAGTTGAAGAATGAGCAATTAAAACATCTTCTGGCCAGTATTGGTGGAATTCAACACCTAAAGTTTTAGGCTCACAATTATATTTATCGGTATTAGTATTACGTGCATTTATCCACCAGTGAACATTATATATACCTTCTTCAGGAATATAGAAGTCTCCAGTAGCATTGTTATACGTAATTTTATTAGATAAATTAGTAGCTTGGAAAAGTAATGGGTTTTGCGCTAAAACAGTTGAATTAGTTTCATCATGCACCATTGCATAACTATCGAAATTTGCCCCCGCAGGTCCAGTAGCACCGGTAGCTCCAGTTGGTCCTTGAGGTCCAGTAGGCCCAGTTACGCCAGTAGCACCTGTTGCTCCAGTTGGTCCTTGAGGTCCAGTAGGCCCAGTTACACCAGTAGCCCCAGTAGCTCCAGTTGGTCCTTGAGGTCCTGTTGGTCCAGTTACACCAGTAGCACCTGTTGCTCCAGTTGGTCCTTGAGGTCCTGCTGGTCCTGTTGCTCCAGTAGCACCTGTTGCACCCGTTGCTCCCATTGGTCCAGTAGGTCCAGTAGGTCCAATTGGACACTTACAATTTTTAGTCAAGCATTTTATTACTTCACATAAACAATTATCGCTAGGTCTTTCAGAGGCATAATCATTAAAATTGATATTATCTAAGCAATTGTCTTTTATGAGTTTCACCTCCTTTCACTAATAGAATATGAGGATATAAAAAAAGTGAATGTGCTAATATACTAAAGCAAAAAAAACTTTAAAAAGATGTTGCTAGTTTTTCAAAAATGGGGTATATTTAAAATAGGTGAGTAGTATATGAAGAAACGTAAATTGTTATATTTTTTAATACCATTAGTAATTGTATTTATATTTGGACTAGCTTTTTATTTTAAAACAGATAACGCCCAAGCAGCATATTCTCATAACTTTGAAAGAGTTGACACATATGAGGATACTGATGGTAAAACTGTATATGTTTATGACTTTTATGTCGAACTTACACAAAATAGCACATTTAATCATGTAGAGGCTAGTTTTGAAACTGTAGGTCTAGAAATATTAGATTTTGAAATAAAAGAAGACTTTGTAACTGAAACTTTGGATTTGGGATCAGGTGATGGAGGAAGTTTCAGTTTAACTTCTAATACAGTATATACATCTGATACCGGCAAAGTTGTTTATGCAACAATTACTGTTAAAGCAATAGGAACAGAAGAATGTTTTTTAAGATTTATTCCATCATTGCCTCAAACGATAAACACTAATGATGTCGATATAACCAAAACTGCCTTAGCTACTCAAGAGTCAAGTACACCAATCCAAAAAGTAGAAGAGAATGAAACTTTTTATTATAAAATATTATTAGAAAATAATAGTCCAATCCCTACAGATAATTTGGTGGTAACAGATAAAATACCTGATGAATTTGAAATATTGAATGCTTATACTGGTAATGTATCCGGTCAAAATATTACTTGGAATATAGCTTCAATGGATGTCGGAGAAACTATCGAATTATTTGTTCAGGTTAGAGTTAAAGAAGATTTTGATAGAACCAATTTTACGATAACTAATACAGCAACCGTAACAATCAATGAAAAAGAAAAAAGTGATGATGCAACAGTAGAAATATTGCAGCCAGACTTAACTATTACTAAAGAGGCAAGTGTAAATACTATCAAGCCTGGTGAAGAATTTAGTTATACTATTACAGTTACTAATAGAGGTGAAGGAACCGCTAAAAATGTAGTAGTTACTGATAACATATCTAGCTACTTTACTCTTGTTAATTCGAGTATTTCTAATAGCGGTAGTGGTAATAATGCTAAATTTGTCATTGGGGACTTAGCTTATAACGTTTCAGCAACAATAACAATAACTGTTCGTGTTAATGATAATGCTCCATTAGATACAATTGATAATATTGCTAGTGCTAGTGCTGATAATAACGATCCGGTTGATGATAATGATACAGTAATTATTCATGATGCAAATTTAAAAATTACAAAAACTGCTACTAAAAATGAACTTCGTCCAGGAGAAGAATTTACTTATAACATAGTTATTACTAACGAAGGAGACACTAGCAGTAATCCACTTACAGTAACCGATACCATCGATTCAAGATTAGAAATTGTTTCTGCTCCCGGAGCAAATATCAATGGTCAACAAGTAAGTTGGAGCCTCTATAGTCTAGGAGCATCGAGAAGCCAAACATATACAGTGACTGTCCGTATTAAAGATAGTGTTGCTGCTGGCACAAATATCCCAAATGTAGCAATATTACAAGAAGAAGGCGAAGAAGATAAACAAGATGATGAAGATATTACAGTAGTTGATTCTAATGTTGCTATAAGTAAGACAGCAAGTAAAAATGAAGTAAAACTAGATGAAGAATTTGAATATTATATTGATGTAACCAATAATGGTGATGCTTCAAGCCGCGATTTGACTATTACAGATGTAATTGATTCCCGTTTAGAAATAGTAAGAGCATCTAAAGCAAGCATCAATGGTCAAACAATTACATGGCATATATCTAGTCTTGATCCAAGCGAAAGCGAAAGATTTACAGTAGTTGTTCGTGTTAAAAAGGATATTGCTGATAATACAGTTATTAACAATGTCGTAACACTAAGTGAACCGGGTAAACCAGATCAAACGGATGATGAAGATGTTACTGTGAAAGAGCCAATTTTAAATATAACCAAAGTGGCATATAATGAGGAAGGAGAAAAAATTATTGCTCCTGGTGAAGAATTTTATTATCAAATAACTGTTACCAATACTGGCTCAATAGATAGTGGCTTAATAACTATTACTGATAATATAAACCCCTTACTTACAATAGTTGATAGTGATGGAGGAACAGTAAATGGCAATCGCATTACTTGGACTATCGATTCCTTGCCAGCCAGTGGCAATATTACCTATACTGTTAGAGTACGACTTTCTACCTCAGCAACAAGTGGTACAAGTATTCCAAATACAGCAGTACTAACTCATGAAGAGGAAACTCTTGAAGATGATGATACAGTTGAAGTAATTGATTCGGATGTTTATCTACTTAAAAGAGCCAGTCAAGAAGTTGTCCACGCCGGTGAAGAATTTTATTATACGATAACCATTGGCAATAATGGAACAAATGCTGCAGAGAATTTAGTTTTAACAGATTCTATTCCCGAAAAATTAGAATTGATCGGAGTAGAGTATACTAATGGTAATACCAGTCATAATATTTCTGGAAATAATATGACTGTCAACATTTCTGAACTGGCTGTAAATGAAACTATCAATTTGACTGTTCGTGTTAAAGTAAGAGATAATGTAGTAATGGACGAAGTTATTCTTAACAAAGCTATATTAACATATGATGATAAAACTAAAATAAGTGAAGATGATGTCATAGTTGTTGATTCAAATTTGACGGTTGATAAAGTGAGTAGCAAAGATAAAGTGTTAAATACTGAACATTTCATTTACACTATAACTGTAAGTAATACCGGAACTTATCAAGCAGAAAATGTCCAAGTAGTTGACACTTATGATGAAAATCTAACAATTGTAATGTGTGATAATTGTATTGTCAGCAATAATACTTTAACTTGGGATGTTGGAACAATTGCTGCTGGAGAGTCTGTTACGTTTACGGTTGAGGCTTATATTGAAAACCAAGATTCAGGATACATAATTAATAATGAAGTAGTTGTTAAAGAACCTGGCAAGCCAGACATTACTGATGAAGTAGATGTTGAAGTTGTCGATTATAATATTACGATATTTAAAGAAGTAAGTGCCAGCGAAGTACTTGTAGGTCAAGAATTCAAATATTACATTCATATTAAAAATGAAAGTGCAGTTGCCGTTCAAAATATTAAAGTTAGTGATGTTATCGATGAAAGGCTTATTATTATTGATAGCGGTAATGCACTAATGAATGGAAACACTATTGAGCGGGAATTTTCTCTTTTAGCCAATGAAGAAAAAGTAATAGAAATAACGGTGATGGCTAAAGAAGGAACACAGCCCGGAGAAGAAATACCTAATACTGCAATTTTAACAGTAGATGATGAAGATACACCAAGCAATGAAGTAATTGTCAAAATAGTTGAAGAAGTTATCGATAATCCTAAAACAGGTAGCAAATTAAATTATTTTCTACTTACTATCGGTTTAGTTAGTGTTGTAGGTATAGCAATTTATACTAAAAAACATAAAACAATTTATAAACTTTAAAATTCTAGTCAGTCTAGAATTTTTTTTCTATTACAAGCAAAATTTAAAATTCCTCATATATTATTCTAGAAGGAGGAATATTTTTGAAAAGGAAAATTATTATAATTTTAATTACTTTAATAGTTTTAGTTGGTGTATCATTAATATTAATAAAAGTTTTTGATAAAAAAGAGGAATCATCTCTTACTAAAGTTCGTCTTGCAGAAGTTACTCATAGTTCATTTTATGCTCCTTTATATGTAGCAATAGAAAATGGTTACTTTGAGGAAGAAGGAATAGATTTAGAACTTATTTTAACTCCAGGTGCTGATAAAGTAAGTGCAGCAGTCTTATCTGGTGATGTTGAAATTGGTTTTGCTGGTGCAGAATCAGCAATATATGTATATGATCAAAAAGAAAGTGATTATTTACGCATATTTTCAGGATTAACTAAAAGAGATGGTCAATTCATTGTAGCCAGGGATAATTACGATAACTTCTCTTTAGAAGATTTATATGGTAAAGAAATACTAGTAGGTAGATCTACTGGCATGCCGGCTTTAAATTTCTTAAATGGGCTAAAAAAAATGGGCATAGATATCGATAAAATAAATATTAATTATTCAGTAGAATTTGCAGCGTTATCAGGAACGTTCATCGGAGGAACTGGAGATTTTGTCAATTTGTTTGAACCAAACGCCACATCACTTGAAGAAAATGGTTATGGTCAAGTAGTTGCTAGTGTTGGTGAAATGAGTGGAGAAGTTCCTTATACAGCATTTTATGCTCGTAAAAGTTATATTGAAGAACAACCAAAGATAATCGAGGGCTTCACTAATGCAATAGCCAAAGCCATAACATACACATTAGAAAATGATGCTATAACTGTTGCCAAAAACATTATAGATCAATTTCCAGATACGGATATTAATGAACTTGCTATGATGATTGATCGTTATAAAGAATATGATTGTTGGCTAGAAAACCCATTTGTTAGTGAAGAATTATTTACTAATTTAGAAGATTTTTTAATAGACTTTGATCTTTTAAATGACTATGTTCCTTATAAAGAGCTAGTAAATAATTTCTATGAAGAATAAATTACTTGAAGTTATTAATTTAAGTAAAGATTATCATACTAAAATGGGTGAAGTAAAAGCTATTAACAATATATCATTTGATGTTTATGAAGGGGAATTTCTCTGTATTATTGGTCCTTCTGGATGTGGTAAATCAACCATATTAAATATACTAGCAAATCTTGATACTAAAAGTAAAGGAAGTATAATTCAAAACAAAAAATTAAAAGTAGGATATATGTTACAAGAAGATGCTTTATTTCCTTGGTTAAATATTTTAGATAATGCTCTTTTAGGATTAAATATAAGACGTGAGCTTACAGCTGATAATATAGCTTATACTAAATATTTATTAGAAAAATATGGACTTAAGGATTTTTTAGAAAAATATCCCCATCAACTATCCGGAGGAATGCGTCAGCGAGTAGCTTTAATTAGAACTCTTGCTACTAAACCTGATATTTTACTTTTGGATGAACCATTTTCAGCCTTAGATTATGTATCACGTCTTTCTGTTAGTGAAGATGTTGCTAATATAATAAAAAGTGAACATAAAACAGTTATTATGATTACTCATGATATTTCTGAGGCTTTAAGTCTAGCAGATCGCATCATCGTTTTATCTAAAAGACCATCAGTAATTAAAAATATTTATAAAATAAATATAAGTGGTAATACTCCAATGGAAAGAAGAAAAGCTAAAAACTTTGGAGAATACTATAATAAATTATGGAAGGACTTAGATAAAAATGTCTGATGCCCAAAGAAAATTTTTAAAAAAATTAAGACTACGTAAATACTTTGTAATTGCTTGTCAAATATTAATAGTTGTTGGTTTTTTCAGTTTATGGGAAGTCTTAGCAAATAAAAATATTATTAATACATTTGTCTTTTCAAAACCTAGTGAAATAATTAATACTATTTTAGGACTTATTAATGATAACAATTTATTTAATCACATATTCACCACCCTAAATGAAGTATTAATTGCATTTATTTTAGGAATATTACTAGGATTTATTATTGCTATAATTCTTTATGAAATACCAATTTTAGCTCAAATAATTGATCCTTTTTTGACAATGATTAATTCACTACCTAAAGTTGCTTTAGGTCCCCTTATTATTATAATTGCTGGTGCCAATATAAAAAGTATTATTGTTATGGCTTTACTTATAAATTTAATTGTTAGTATAATTACTATTTATAATGGTTTTTTAAATATTGATGATAAAAAAATAAAATTAATAAAATCATTTGGAGCAACTAAATTACAAATATTATTTAAATTAGTTATACCAAGTTCATATAAGACAATAATATCTAGTTTAAAACTTAATATTTCTATGAGTCTAATCGGAGTTATAATGGGAGAATTTTTAGTTAGTAAAGCAGGAATAGGTTATTTAATTATATATGGTACTCAAGTTTTTAATTTAAGTTTAGTTATGGCTGGTATTTTAATACTTGTTATTATATCTTATATCCTTTATAAAATTATTACTTTTATTGAAAATAAGTTAATAAAAAAATTCTAGGTTTAGCTAGAATTTTTTTGAGTAAAAGAAATTAGAGGAGCTACTCGTTTGTTTGTTTTGGATTATCATATTTTTTTAGTAATTATTTTTTCAATTTCATCAAGAATATTAATATTATCATTAACAATTAATAATTCATCAGGTTTTAGTTTGTATTTTTGTAAAACAAATTTATAAAAAGTATGTTAATTAATGAAATTTTTCTTATTTTATTGCTACACTATGTAAGTAATTGGACATATAATAGAAAGCGGGAAATGTAGCTACAATTATTGAAAAAATATGTAATGATTGTTAATTAAATTTAGAGAGTGACTTAATGATAAAAAGATAAGGAAAAGAGCTTAAAACATGTTATTCCCTAACCTTCATAGATGATATTTTTTATATTAAATCTTTCAGAATATATTCTTAATAAGTCATCAACCATAGATAAATATGATATATTAGCTAGCTCTAAATCAAAGTCATCAGAAATTAATCCATCATCTTTTAATTGTTTTGTTGACGAATATAATATGGGAACATCTTGAGAAAAGTCTGCAATTATTAATGCGCATCTCTCATATTTAAATTCATCTTCATAAGTGTTGCTTCTGCCACTAACAGAAGAAAAGAAACTAATATATTTTTCTAAATTAGTTCTTTTACTAGAGAATTTAACTTTGTTTATTTTAGCGGCTGATTGCTCATATTCATAAACAGGTATTAAATATACTTCTCCTAATACAATGTCTTTATAAATCAAATGAAGATTCATAGCTTCTGCAAACGTTCTCTCGAACAATGTATCGGAATTTTTGGCTAAACTAGATAATTGACTTCTTACATTTATTACTAAGCTATTTGAGGTATATTCAAACCCAAATAAATCCTCAATTCCTTCATGGGAAAGTGGCCCCCATGTAATTTCAGTTGGCTGAGGTTTAATATTTTTAGGAACAATAGTAATGTCTTGATTTTTTTGCTTGAGGAATCCTGCTAATTTAATTTCGGGCTTAGACATTCCATAAGGAGGATATATATTTCTTGGATTTATACCATGTTGAATTAAATCATATTTAACAGTTTCATGTAGATAACCAATTAGTCTTGATGATCTAATAAAACTTTCTTTTGCCAACAAACCATTTTGAAATGACTTATTACCATTTTTACTAGTAGTAATACATAATTCGATTTCCTCTTTTATTTTTTTTAAGCACTCATAGATATTCAACATTATCACTTCCTTTAATCAAAAATAAATAGTATCATTTTTTCCATTGCTCTAAAACATAATATTTTATTTAACTCTTTCCCACTCAGCTAAAATTATTGTACTAAAATTTTAATAAGAAGTCTATATTATAGCAAAAAAGAGCAAATTAACATATTTTGAGGACTTTAATTATTTAGACTGTGAATTGTAACAAAATTTGATATAATATTTACGGTGGTGATAAAACAATGAATAATGTTATAACTAATTTACTAAAAAATTATTCAATGGAAATAATAGAAAATTCTACCATTAAATTATTTTTAGACAGACATTATTTAGGTTTTGTCTCTGCCAATAAATTAATAAATGCTAGAATACAAAATATAGATAATGATTGTTATGAATATATATCAAAAAATATAAATTTGGATTCCCTTGAAAAAGTAAATGCTTTTTTTGAATCGTTATTATCAGAAAATGAAAAAAATGAAAATGGAATTGTATTTACCCCGAAGTATATATGTGATTATATTGTTAAAAATACTATAAAAAAGTTTGATTGTAATACAAAAATAATAGATCCATCTTGTGGATGTGGTATTTTTATTATTTCATTATTAGATTATTTGAAACGCAAATCTAATAAAAAAATAATAGAACTGATTGAAGAAAATATATATGGAATAGATATTAGAAAAGACAATATTGAGAGAACAAAAATTGTATTAACGCTTTATGCTATTATGAATGGTGAAGATAAGGAAGATATAAATTTTAATTTTATAGAAGCTGATTCATTATTTACAGATTGGAATTTATTATTTAAGGAAAATAAATTTGATTATATAATAGGTAATCCTCCTTATATAAATAATCACGATTTAAAACCGGACTATATCAAAAAGTTATTAGTGAATTTTCAAACAACAACTGAGGGTACTTTTAATATCTTTTATGCATTTATAGAGCAAAGCATGAAATATTTAAAAAAAGATGGAAAATTGGGGTACATAGTTCCCAATAATTTTATTCATATACAATCAGCTAAACCATTAAGAAAATTTATTAAAGATAATAAATATTTAAACAGAATAATAGATTTTAAAGATAATACTATATTTTATCCAACATTGACATATAATTGTATTTTGTTTTTATCAAACAATAATAATTCGTTTTCGTTTGCAAAAATTGAAAAAAAATCAAATATAAGAGATGTTTTAAAAAAAATAGATTTTAAAACTAATAAATCTTCCAGCCTAAAAGATGATGGTTGGGAATTAGTTGATGAGAAAGTTAAATATAACATTTCAAAAATAGAAAGTTTTGATTTTAAATTAGATAAATATATTAAAGTAGGTATAGCAACATTAAGAGATAAAGTATATATAATAGATGATTATGACGATAAAAAACAAATGTATTATAAAATAATTAATAACAAAAAATATTATATTGAAAACGATTTAATTTTTCCATATGTTAAAGTTTCAAAATATAAAACTGAAAAGGACTTAAAACATATAATTTTTCCTTATCATTTAATTGGCAATAATGCCATTTTAATTGATTATGATGAAATGAAAAATAAATATCCTAATGCATTTAATTATTTTGAAAAACAAAGGGAAACATTAGAACAAAGAGATATTGATAATAAAAAAGAAGAATGGTATCAATATGGCAGAACACAAGGGCTAAATTTATGGGAAGATAAAATTTTATTTTCAACATTTAATGAAAATCCCAACTTCTTTAAATGTAATTCCAAATATATATTATTTTCAAATGGATATTGTATAATGCCAAATAAATATAATGTTGATATATTACTAAAAGTTTTAAATTCAAATATAATGAAATATTACATTGATAATACAAGTTATAGTATCTCGGGTAATTTTAAATGTTATCAGAAAAAATATATAAGAAATTTTTCAATTCCAAATTTTAATAAAGATGAAATAGAATATTTGAACAATACGACAAGTAAAATTGAGATAGAAAAATTTTTAATTGAAAAATATGGATTAGTTGACTTTTAAAATATATTAGTGAAATAAAAGAAAATATAACAATAGAAGTAAAATAAAATATCGCAATCACTTTGTAAAGAAAAAGTAATTGCGATATTTTGCGTTCACCCTAAAAATGATATTTACATTTTAATTTTTCTTTGTTATAATCTCATCTTAAACACTTTTTTTAAAAAAAGCCTTATTTTATCTAGGTTTATGGCATGAAAAAAATGCGTACATTTTTTATAAATTGACGCTTTAAAAAAATTTTTTTAATTATGCCTTTAAAATAA
>CALVUU010000057.1 GCA_944363655.1 uncultured Bacilli bacterium
GTTGGAAACTTTATTTAAAGTACCATAAACTTTACCAATATTATAAGCAACAAACATCTCACCTACTGATAAAATTAACATTAAAAACAATACTAATATAAGTTTAGCTTTCTTAAATTTCTTTAAAAATCTTATAGCTAGTAAAATTAATACTAAAACTAAAATACCAAGGACTACCATACCAATTATCCTTAAAATTGTTTCAATATTTTTTAATAACAATAAATTATAAAATAAATACCCTGTAGCTCCCAATAATAATATAGTTAATAATAATGAAATAATAAAGCTGATCTTATGTCTAGTTAATTTTTTCATTTAAACTTCCTCCTCGCATATGCGCTTAAGTACTATAACATTATACCCCATAATTTATAAATAAACAAGAGAATTGTCGAATTTTTTATTAGAGATTTTTGATAAAATTCTCGTTTTCACTTATTTTATCGTACTTAAATGCATATAGCTTTTTATAATTTTATTATCATTATTTTTTAAACATTATTTTTTAAATTTTGAAATAATCAAAATATATAATATGGTATACACTATGAAAAATAACTGCAAAATTACCATAATTTTTTATAAGACAATAAAACCCTTGATGCATCAAGGGTTGATTTTTATTTGGAGGGCCTAGTCGGATTTGAACCAACGATCAGGGAGTTGCAGTCCCACGCCTTACCACTTGGCTATAGACCCATTTAATATAGTATATGTCTTGAAACAAATATATTTTCTCATATATTATTATATTTGTCAATTTATAATATAGTATTTTTTGAGATAAAAGCATTATCCAATAATGTGGAAGTTTCTTGTTAATTAGCTGAGCGGTTATAATATTGTTTTAATTACATATTATATATTTTTTATTATTAGAAATTTAATTTTAAACAAATTAAAAGGAGTCTATTTTTTAGACTCCTCATATTTTTTGATAAACTTTTGATATAATTCATTACACTTATCAACATTCATTTCTTCCACATCTTTTAAAGGATTAGGAATATCAAGTTTTTTATACTTTTCAAATCCTAAATGATGAAATGGTAAAAATTCTATTTTTTCAATATTTTTTATTTTTTTTAAATATTTTACTAATCCATCAATATATTCATCATTATCCATAATACCTGGTACAATTACTTGTCTAATCCAAACTGGAACACCACTTTTATTTAATTCTTCAATAAACTTTTTACTTTCATCTATATCTTTCCCAGTTAAATCTTTATATCCTTTTTTTGTTATATGCTTAATATCTAATAAGACAAGGTCAACAAGTTTTAGTATTTCTTTATATTTACCAATACCTACTCCTGCTGTATCAAGTGCAATATGGATATTTTCTTCTTTTAACTTTTTACAAATTTCTAATAAAAAATCTATTTGTAATAGTGGCTCTCCACCTGAAAATGTAACACCACCATTATTTCTTTTAAAATATGGTTTATTGCGTAGAATCTTTTTTACTAAAGTATCTGTATCATAGTTTTTTTCTTTTAAAGTCCACGTTTCTGGATTATGACAATATTTACATCTTAGAGTACAACCATTAAAAAATATAACTGTTCTAATACCCGGTCCATCAACCAAGCCAAATGTTTCTATTGAATCAATACTAGCTTTCATAATTACATTTTCTCATGGAATGTTCTAGCAATAACTTCCTCTTGTTGCTTTCTAGTTAATTTATTGAAACGTACTGCATATCCAGAAACACGGATAGTTAGTAACGGATATTTATCAGGATTGTTCATAGCATCTATTAACATTTCGCGATTTAATACGTTAACATTTAAGTGATGTGCACCTTGAACAAAGTATCCATCCATCAAATTAACTAAGTTTTCTATTCTTGCTTCTTCTGTCTTACCTAAAGCACTAGGAACAACAGAGAAAGTATTAGAAATACCATCACGGCAACAATTTTCCCAATCTAATTTAGCAACTGAATTTAATGAAGCAATTGCACCACTTTGATCTCTTCCATGCATTGGATTAGCACCAGGAGCAAATGCAACACCAGCTTTTCTACCATCTGGAGTAGCTCCTGTATTAGATCCATATACCACATTAGATGTAATAGTAAGTACTGATAATGTTGGATGAGCATTTCTGTAGCAAGGATGAGAACTTAATTCTTTGTAGAATACATCCAAAATTTCTTTTCCGATTTCATCTACTCTATCATCATCATTACCATATTTAGGGAAATCTCCTTCAATTTCAAAATCAACAGTAATACCATCTTCATCACGAATAGGTTTAACTTTTGCATATTTAATTGCAGAAAGTGAATCTACTGCTACAGAGAATCCTGCAACACCATATGCCATTAAACGATTAACATAAGTATCATGTAATGCCATTTGTCCAGCTTCATAAGCATATTTATCATGCATATAATGAATAATGTTCATGGCATCAGAATAGATTCTAGCAACTTCGTGCATCATCTTAAAGTAAGCTTTTTTAACTTTATCATAATCAAGTACTTCATCAGTCATCTTTTCAAATCCAGGAATAACTAATTCACGCTTAACTTCATCAACACCACCATTAATAGCATAAAGTAATGTCTTAGCTAAGTTACAACGAGCTCCAAAGAATTGCATATCTTTACCAACACGCATTGCAGATACACAACAAGCGATTGCATAATCATCTCCCATACTTGGACGCATAACATCATCATTTTCATACTGAATAGAATCAGTTGCAATACTAACTTTAGCACAATATTTTTTCCAAGGTTCTGGTAAATTTTGAGCCCATAAAATAGTCATATTTGGTTCTGGAGCACTCTCTAGATTTTCTAATGTATGAACAATACGGAAAGAAGTCTTATTAACCATTGACTTACCTTCAGTTGTAACACCACCTAAAGAACATGTTACCCAAGTTGGATCCCCAGAGAATAATTCATCATAATCTGGTGTTCTTAAATGACGAGCAGCTCTTAATTTAATAACAAAATGATCAATTATTTCTTGAGCTTCCTTTTCAGTTAAAGTACCATTTTTAAAGTCTCTTTCAAAATAAATATCGAAGAAGGCATCTACCCTACCTAAAGACATGGCAGCACCGTTATCTTCTTTAATAGCTGCTAAATAACCAAAATAAGTCCATTGAACTGCTTCTTTAGCATTTTTAGCTGGTACAGAAATATCAAAACCATATCTTGCAGCCATATCTTTAATTTCTTTTAAAGCTTTATATTGCATAGAAATTTCTTCACGCAAACGAATAGTTTCATCATCCATAACTGTGATTTTCATATTATCCCAGTCACTCTTCTTTTGCTCCATTAAATAATCAATACCATAAAGAGCAATTCTACGATAATCACCAATAATTCTTCCACGACCATATGCATCTGGAAGACCAGTTAATAATTTATTATGACGAGCTTTTCTGATTTCACTAGTATAAGCATCAAAAACTCCATCATTATGAGTTTTTACTAAATTAGTTCCTTTAATAAAGTTTTCAAGAGCTTCATTCATTTTATATCCATAAGCTTCAAGCTCTTGATATACCATCTTTATTCCACCTTTAGGAACTATACTTCTTTTACCAAGTTTATCTGTTTGAAGACCAACAATTACATCATCATCTTCACTAATATATCCAGGATTAAAAGCATTTATTCCCGCTGGATGATCAACATCAATATCAATAACATGTTTTTTTACTTCTTCTTTACACATATCTTCGTATACTTTTAAAACACGTTTTGTTTTTTCAGTAGCACCTTCTAAAAAGCTTTCATCTCCATCATATTTTTCATAGTTAGTTTTAATAAAATCACTAACATTTATTTCTTTAGTCCAGACTCCTTCTTTGAAGCCTTTCCATTCTTCTTTCATTTATTATCCCTCCTACATGTTTATTATACCATTAAACGCATTATTTCATAAAAAAAAATACTATTCTTGACAGTATTTTTTCTATATAATTAAGTTTATGCTTTAGTAAATCTCTTACTGTGTTTGCTTTCTCCTTGAAATTGCAATCTTTTATCTAACATATATGCAATATATTGATTAATATCTTTATTATCACATTTTTCTAATATCAGTTTTAATTCTTGAACACTCCATTTTTTAACCTCGCCAAAATTATCTAAATAATATTCTATTTTTAGTTTGAACATTTGAGCCCATCTTGGATACTTTTTTATAAGATTATCAAAAGCTTCTTCAAAGTTCATATGACTAAATTCATTTGTTTGTCGGTTTCTAATAATCCTTAATGGATTTTGGTATTCCAACTTATTCTTTTCGTAAATTATATCTAACTCTAATCTATCATAAATACTTAAGTCAATATCCATAAAATTAATTAATTTATAAAATAATTCTACACCTTCTATATTTGCTATTTTTTCTGGTGCTATATATTGATAATTTCTATCATAATATTCTTTACTGTCAAGTTGCATTAAAGTTTCTTTTAAGTATCTCATAATATCTACATTAATGTTTCTAGTTGATATAAGATTCCAATACTTAAAATGAATTAATTCATGACAAGCAACAAATAGTTCTATTATATTACCATCATATATTTTTTTTACTATAACTTCATTGATTCTTATTTTATTATTAGTCTGTTCTCCTTCTGCTTCCATTATTAATATTTCACAACTTGGTGGTTCAGATTCAAAATTATTAAATCTCATTCTTATTAAATAATCTTTCATAATTTCTTCTATAAAAATTTCAAATAATTTTTTGAATTCATCAAAAGAAATAATGTCTCTTAAATTACCTTTATCAATATAAGTATGATGAAGCAATTGGGATAAAGTTTGAAAAATACTCGATTCCTTTATTTTATCTGTTATTAAATCCATAGAAAGCACCCCTTTTAGTGAAGCATATTATATCATAAAAATGAAAAAAAATCAAGCATATATGCTTGCTATTACTATAGTGGAAACAATCGTTAAAAAGAATAATGCAATACTTGTAATACATAATTTTTTTTGTTTCTTTTTATATCCTAGTATAAATAAAGATATTATAGAAATATACAATATAGTAAATAAAAAAATCATTCCTATCCTCATAAATCTCACCTTGACTTTAATATTATTATATCAAGTTTTTAATATCAATACAATTATTTTGCTCAATTATTAGGTCATAATAATAACTTATTAATGTTTTTAGCATAGACTATAATGGAAAGGAGAATTATTATGTTTGATCAATCATGTAATAATAATCATCACCCTCGTTGCCGTTTTTGTTATGTTCAAGGGCCAACTGGACCTACCGGTCCTACAGGACCTTCTGGTGGTCCTACTGGTAGTACTGGTTCTACTGGGCCAACTGGTCCTACTGGAATGTCAGGTCCAACTGGAGCTACAGGGGCAACTGGAGCTACAGGTGTTACCGGTCCTACTGGAGCTACGGGAATTACTGGACCTACTGGTCCAACAGGAGCTACTGGAGCAACTGGAGCTACAGGTACAACAGGAGCTACACCTTCTTTAGCTATAGGTACTGTTACAACAGGTAATCCAGGTAGTCCTGCTACTGCTAGTATTACTGGGGTTTCACCTAATTTCTTTTTAAATTTAAGTATTCCACAAGGTCCTACCGGACCTACTGGCGCTACTGGTACAACTGGAGCTACAGGATTAAATGGATCAACTGGTCCTACTGGTCCTGAAGGTGCTACTGGTCCTACTGGGCCTGAGGGTGCTACTGGTCCTACCGGTCCTGAGGGTGCTACTGGTCCTACTGGTCCTGAAGGTGCTACTGGTCCTACCGGTCCATAATAAAAAACTCACATATGTGAGTTTTTTAATTTAAAAGAAATATTCCTATATTCAAGTATGTTGCAAATAAGAGCCATATGAAATACGGAAGTTGTAAATAACCACTCAATTTACTATTTTCATATAATTCTTTTATCATTACAGATACTAATATAATTAATAAAATTATCCAAAGAAAAGAAGTAAAGTACATTTTTAAAATAAAAAATATTATTGGCCATAAAAAATTAACAAATAACTGTAATAAATATATTTGATCTAAATCTTTATCAACTTCATTATTCTTGGTAGCAATAAAATAAGATATTCCCATTAAAAGATAAATAATTGTCCAAACAATAGGGAAAATAATTGAAGGTGGTGATAATGGTGGTTTTATTAAATCTTTATAATTCATATAGCCTGAAGTTATTAATCCTATTATTGCACCTCCTATTATTGGTAACAAACTATAAATAATTCTTTTTTTCATAGATTCCTCCCTACTATAGTTATATGCAATTATTACTTTTTTATAATTCTTACATACAATATTATAGAGGTGTTTTTATGAGTAAATATAAAGTTTGTGTTTACACAATATGTTTAAATGAAGAAAAATTTGTAGATAGATGGTATGAATCTATGAAAGAAGCTGATGAAATATTTGTTCTTGATACTGGTTCTTCTGACAATACTGTTAAACTTTTAGAAAGTAAGGGAGTTAAAGTTAAAACCAAAAAAATTGCTCCTTGGAGATTCGATGTAGCTCGAAATGAATCTTTAAAGTTAGTACCTTTAGACTATGACATTTGTGTATGCACTGATTTAGATGAAGTATTTAACCCCGGATGGAGAGAAGAATTAGAAAAAGTATGGACTCCTAATACTACTAGGCTTAGATATATATATAATTGGAGTTTAGATGAAAATAATAAACCTATTATTAGTTTTTATTATGAAAAGATTCATAAAAGAATAGGATATTCTTGGTATCATCCCGTTCATGAAATATTAAAATATGATGGTAATGAAATATTTACCACTACAGATAATATCGTTTTGAATCATTATCCTGATAAAAAAAAGTCTCGTGCTAGTTATCTTCCATTACTTGAAATGTCAGTAAAAGAAGATCCTACTGATGATAGAAATATGCACTATTTAGGAAGAGAATACATGTATTACGGAAAATACAATGAAGCGATTGATACTTTAATAAAACATTTAAATCTAGACACTGCTAGATGGAAAGATGAAAGATGTGCCTCAATGAGATTTATTGGAAGATGTTATAGAAATTTAAAAAGATATGATGAAGCTAAAATGTGGTTAAAAAAAGCAATAAATGAAGCCCCCTATTTAAGAGATCCATATATGGAAATGGCATTACTTTATTACACTTTAAAAAATTATGATGAAGTAATTTATTATGTTAATCTTGCTTTAAATATAAAAAGTAATATAAAAACTTATATCAATGAAACTTTTAGTTTTGATTATACACCTTATGATTTGTTAAGTATTTCTTACTATAATAAGGGGGAAATAGAAGTTAGTAAAACATTTCTGTTGAAAGCTTTAAAAATAGAATCTAATGATGAAAGATTAAATGGAAATTTAAAAATTATTAATGAAAAATTAAAAGAAACCACTGATTAAGTATTCAGTAGTTTCTAAATTTAATATAAAGTCTATCATAATTCTTTATTTTTGTTTATTTTCTATAAAATCTTTTTTGATTACATAATTGTTATTATTTTGCAAATATATGAAGACTATATTACTAAGCTAATATAGTTTTTATGACTTTGTTCTTTTTACACTATCTAAATAATAAAAACCATCTTTATTAAGGATATATGTATAAGTATATTGCTCCAAATTATCTTTATTATCTTCTATATATTTATTATAAGTATTTTCTCTTTCTTCTTTATTATTAACTGTATTTTCATCAATAAGTAATTCTCCCAAAGAAGTAGTTTTATTGTAATCTTTATACATTTGATTACTCATACCATCCAAATAAACAACAGCACTAATTATTTCAATTCTATCACTATATTTAGTAACTTTTATTATTTTTTCATGAACACTAAATGTAGTAGTTCCACCACAACCATAAGGTCCAACATATGAATATCTTTTTTGAGCAGCATCATAAGTTAGAGTCATACATCCATCTGATATTTGATTTGTATGACTATAAGTATTTGGTCCAAATGTTCTTTCATAAATATCTTTTAAGGTATCTTCATCTAAATAAAAAGTAGTTGTAAGATTTGGACTTGTTCCTACAGAATAACGTTCTACTAATGGATACCACTGTCTTGATAATAATCTCATTTTATCTTCCATACTCATTTCACTTACTTTATAACCACCATCTTGATAAATATGGGAAGATACCCCTATAGCAGAAAAATGAGCATTATTAAATAATTCTTTTATGCTTGCATTTGAACAATCTATTGATACGCCTATATCATCTTTTATTTCTTGTTCACCTTTGGTAATATTTATTTGATTATTTTCTTTATTACTGTTATTTAATTTAATAATATCTTTATCTATCAAAATATAACTAACTAGTCCAGCAATACACAATATTAAGAAAATAATAAAAATTATTACTCCTCTACTCTTTTCATTCTCCATCATTATCACACACCTACTCAACTATT
>CALVUU010000058.1 GCA_944363655.1 uncultured Bacilli bacterium
GAATACAAAATAAAAATAGGTGATTCATATAACTATATTGATTTATTACTTTATAATTATGATTTTAATTGTTTTGTTGTTGTAGAACTTAAAGTTACTGAACTAAAAAAAGAACATATTGGTCAAACAGAAGTTTATATGAATTATATAGATAAACATTTAAGAAAAGTAACGCAAGATAAAACAATAGGAATTATTATATGTAAAAAGGATAATAAATTTATAATGGAATATTGTAGTGATTCTAGAATACTTGCTAAAGAATACCAATTAAATTAAGGAGGATTATGAATTATTATAACGAAATTAAAAACGAATTAATAAATAATGAAATAACTAAAAAAGTAAAAGATTATAGTAAGAATAGAAGTGATTTAACTACTTATTATAATGTAGGTAAATTACTAAGTGAAGCTGGTAAGCATTACGGTGAAGGTATTATTAAAGAATATTCTAATAGATTGACTGAGGAGCTTGGTAAAGGGTACGGTTTGTCAAACTTGAAAAGAATGCGACAATTTTATTTGGCTATTGAAAAAGGTGTGGCGATGCCACACCAATTGAGTTGGTCGCATATACTTGTATTGTTGCCAATTAAAGATGAAAACGAGATTAATTATTATATTAACTTAGCTGAAAAATTTAGTTTATCTTATAGGGATTTGCAAAAAAGAATTAAAACTCACGAATATGAAAGATTAGATAATGCAACTAAAGAGAAATTAACTATAAGTACTAATAATATATCTGTAACTGATTTTATTAAAAATCCTATTGTTATAAAAAATACCACTAATAAAGAAATAATTTCTGAGAAAATATTACAGCAATTGATACTTGAAGATATTCCTGCTTTTTTAAAAGAACTAGGCAATGGTTTTACCTTTGTAGAAAACGAATATAAAATAAAAATAGGTAATACTTATAATTATATAGATTTACTTCTTTATAATTATGAGTTTAACTGCTTTGTAGTTGTTGAACTTAAAGTAACTGAACTTAAAAAAGAATATATTGGTCAAATAGAAGTATATATGAATTATATTGATAAGAATTTAAGAAAAGTAACGCAAGATAAAACAATAGGAATTATTATATGTAAAAAGGGTAATAAATTTATAATAGAATATTGTAGTGATAAAAGGATATTAGCAAAGGAGTATAAATTAGTATAGTAAATAAAAAATGGATTAATGAATGAAGGTAATTTAATGTTAGATGTTAAAATTAACTGATGGTCCTGAAAAATAAGTAATTGTTTTTTTAATACTCAAAGAGGTAATATATTTATTGGAGTTAATGATGCTGGTAAAGTTTTGGACTTAACTTAAATTGGGATTTGTTATAAATAACAATTAAAACTCGTATTATGCTATCAACAATAGTTTTATATGATGTTTTAGTATTAGATTATGAAGATAAAAAATATATTAAAATAATTGTTGCTAGAGGTGGGGAATGACCATATTATTTAAAAGGTATGAAAATGATTCTAGAAAGTTGTTTTATGTGACCTTAATGTCCAAAGAAATGTTGAAATTTTATTGGATTTAATGGTTATTTCTAGAGTTGATGTTATAAAATAAGAAAAAACTACTATAATTTATATGGTTTACAATTAGTGATTTATATGATAAAATGTAAACCAAGAAGGTGATAACTATGAGTGAAATAGGTAATAACTTAAAAAGAGCCCGGCTTATAAAAAATTTATCTTTAAGAGAGGTAGCTCAAAGATTAAATGTTTCTCCAACTGCTGTATCTAAATATGAAAATGGAATTATAATACCTGATTCTAAAAGATTAATAGAGTTTGCTAATTTATATGAAGTAAAGGTACGAACTTTATTGCAATCTAAGGAACTTCCTAAAATGAATTTTAATTCATTTAGAAAGAAGAAAAGATTAATTGGTAAAAGATTAGAGATTTTAAAAAGCATTATTTTAAATAAAGTAAGAGATTATTTAGAAGTTCTTAATTTAAATCAGTATATTCCTATAAAATTAGTTAAATTTAAATGTAATAGTGTAGAAGATGCTGAGGCAATTGCTAGAAAATATAGAGAAATAATTAATTTTTCTGTTATTCAGCCTATATCTAATTTAATTAGTGTTTTAGAAAATTTAGGTATTATGATAATACAAATTGCAGATGTTAATAATTATATTAAAGATTTTGATGGTTTAAGTGAAGTAGTTAATAATGTTCCGTTTATTGTTCTTCTTAATAATATTAAAGATGGAGCAAGACAAAGATTTACAATTGCTCATGAGCTTGGACATTTAGTTATGGATGTTTCAGACAACTTAGATGCCGAGAAGATGTGTCATAGATTTGCTAGTGCATTTCTGATGCCAAAAGAAAGTGTTATTAATGAATTTGGTAGTTTTAGAAAAAATATTAGTTTATTTGAATTAAAAGCATTTAAAGAAGAATATAGGGTAAGTTATGCTGCTATAATTTATAGATTAAAAGATTTAAATATAATTTCAGAATATTTGTATAAAAAGTTAAGTATAGAAATAAGTACAATTATTACTAAAAATGATCCAGAACCTATTGAAGTAGAATATTCTAATCAATTTAAAAAGTTAGTATATCAATTAGATAGTAAAAATATTATTTCTTTAAATAAAGCGTGTGAATTATTAGGAGTATCAGCTTATGAATATAACAGCGAAAATTATAATTACTGATACAAATATAATAACTGATTTAAATAACGCAGGAATTTTAGAAAAGTTTATTGAGCTTGATAATGTTTATGTTAGTGATTTGGTAATGAATGATGAGTTTAATTCTAATACATGTGATGAGTATATTTTGAAAAAGATGAAAACTATTGGATTTACTTCTGAGCAGATGTTGGAATTGGAAAAGTTGCAAAGGGCAACTAACAAATTATCGCAATATGATTTGGTGAACTATATTACTGCTAGAGATTGTGGGGGAATACTTGCAACAGGAGATAAAAGATTAAAGGAATTTTCTGAAAAAAATGGTGTTTTAGTAATTAGAACCTTAAAAATAATTGAAATGTTAGTAGAAGATGAAGTTATTACTTATAAGGATGCTATAGATGCTTGTGATTTATTAAAAATATGTAAAGATACAAGAATTCCTGATGAAAGTATAGATGATTTTATAAATAAATTAATGTATAAATATTTGTTAATAACAGAAAAAATTGGATAAAGTATAATCTTATCCAATTTTAATTATTTATCTTCTTCATCAAGTGGTTCAAACAAAACTCTTATATCTATCCCAAGTACTTTAGCAAATGTCCATATAGTTCCTAAACTAAATGTTTGTAAATAATTAGGACTTTCGATATTCATTATAAAACCTTCACTGTAATTACAAAGCATCGCAAATTTTGTTATAGTTAGATGCTTTAATTTACGTTGTTTTTTTAGATTTTGTCCAACAAGATAATATATGTAGTTTTCATCATTTTTATCCATAATTTTATCACCTGATTAAATTTTCTCATTAAACAAGTGAGAAAATTTCACTTGTTCAGTGAATTTTGTGGTATAATCAATTTAGGATGGAGGAAATTTAATGAAAAAAAATATTTTGTTATTAGGAGTGGTTGTGGTTATATTTTCTATATTTTTTATATGTCTTAGTTCAAATAATGACAAAGCTATAATTGAAAATACAAATAGTTCTAATTTAAATTTTAATTCTAATACTTTAACCATGATGTATGAAACAGAAGAGAATAGTGGAGAATACCAAGTTAGTAATGATAATGCGTGGCCACAGGAGGGATATGTTTTTAACGAAAGATTATCAAGTTGTGAAAACGGAAGTACACTTACTTGGGATGATGAAAATAAGAAAGTATTATTACAAACTAATACTTCAGATAAATGTTATATTTATTTTGATAAAGAACCCGATATAGTATATTTAGCAGATTATATAAAGAAAAACGTTTATACAAGTGATGGAGTAAATGATTTATATTATCATGATGGAGTGGGAACATATGGATATCTTGAAGCTGGCGATAATAGCTATCGTTATAGCGGAGCAAATCCAAATAATTATGTGTGCTTTGGCAGTGATGCAGCAGCATGTCCGAATGACTATTTGTATAGAATCATAGGAGTGTTTGGAGATCAAGTTAAGTTGATAAAATCTACGAGTATTGGAAGTTATGCTTGGGATGCAGATAACGTAAATACATGGGATGGAACAACTAAACCAGATGTTTATTATTTATTAAATGATACATTTTATAATAATAAAACATACATAGAGGAACAATTGATAAGCAAAATATCTGTTCATGATTTTGAAGTTGGTGGAGTAAATTTTAATGATATTGGAACGGCTAAAGAAGTATATCAATTAGAAATTGAAAATCAAACTGGATATAAAGAAAGAATGCCAATAGGTTTAATGTATGTAAGTGATTATGGATATAGTGTTGATCCTAGCAAATGGAGCGAACCATTAATGTACGGCACTACCGATTATGATATAAATTACGGGATAAACAATTGGCTATATTTAGGGAACCAATATGAGTGGCTAATAACTCGCATATCAGATATTAATAGTGCTTTTCATATTCCGAATTTATTTAATGGAAGTTTAGGAGGCGGTTATTCTGCTGATCAAAAAAGTGCAATACGTCCTGTCTTCTATCTAAAATCTAATGTAGAATTAGTCAGAGGAACAGGTACTTCAAGTGATCCTTACCGCATTGCCTAAAAAAAATTAAACATACTCGACTTAGAACGACAAATTCGTCGCTCTTTTTTGTGTATAATCATTTTGTGATTAATATGAAAATATATTTAGATCTAGTATTTATACTTAATTTTATATATGATTTACTTTTAATGATGACTGTTGATATAACTCTAAAAAGGCACACAAAGTTAAGAAGACTAATATTTAGTTCTATCCTTGGGGCTTTATCTCTTATAATACTTTTTCTTCCCTGCGGAGAACTAATATTGTTTGTTTTTAAAATTATTATAAGTGTTTTAATGATTCTTATTGCTTTTGGATATAAAAATATTAAATATTTTGGTACTAATATGATTTATTTATATATGTCTAGTGTAATACTCGGAGGTTTTTTATATTTTTTAAATATTGAATTTAGTTATAAAAGAGAAGGAATGATTTTTTATTTTGATGGATTAAGTGTTAATTATATACTTCTTTTAATTATTGCTCCGATTATTTTGTTTTTATATGTGAGGGAACATAAAAAGTTTAAGAGTACATATAATTATAATTATAAAGTAAGTATTATATTTAAAAATGGTAAGTGTTTAGAATGTAATGGGTTTTTGGATACGGGAAATAAGTTAAAAGATCCTGTAACTAAAAAGTATATAATACTTGTTAATAAAAAGGTATTAATACCATATATAAATATAAGAAGTCCTATATATGTACCATATAAAACTGTCGGTTATAATGGGTTAATAGAGTGTTTTAGTATTAGGTATATTAAAGTAATGAATCAAGTATTTAAAAATTATATGGTAGGTATTATACCTGAGAAAATAAATTTAAATGGTAGTGATTGTTTACTTAATTATAAATTAATGGAGGATATATGTTTAGAAAAATAATAGAATATTTAAAACGTAAGTATAATGAAGTATTTTTTGTTGGAGCTACTGATAAACTTCCACCACCTTTAAGTAAGGAAGAAGAACTTGATTATTTAATTAAAGCAAGACAAGGAGATAATGATGCAAGGAATAAACTTATTGAACATAATTTAAGATTAGTTGTATTTCTTGCTAAACGATATGAAAATACAACATATGATATTGAAGATTTAGTAAGTATTGGTTCCATTGGTTTAATTAAAGGAATTAATACCTATAAGATAGATAAAAATATAAAACTGGCTACTTATGCATCACGTTGTATTAGTAATGAAATACTCATGTTTCTTCGGAAAAATAAGAGGAAAAGAAGTGAAGTTTCTTTAGATAGTGCTATAAATTTTGATAGTGAGGGTAATGAACTTCATTTAGAAGATATTCTTGGAACTGATGCAGAATTAGTACCTAAAGAGTATGAACGAAAAGTTGATAAAGAACTTTTAAATAAAGAAATTGCTTCATTAAGTCCCAGGGATAAAGAAATAATGACTCTTAGATATGGACTTAATAATACAATGGAATATACCCAAAAAGAAGTAGCAGAAATGTTAGGAATTAGTCAGTCTTATATTTCTAGGATTGAAAAAAAAGTGGTAAGAAAATTAAGCCAATTGATGCATTAATTTTTCTTACCTAATATTTTATCCATTGAAGTATCATAATTTTTACATATGGAATAAAGAAAATCTGTTTTTATTAAAACTTTCCCTGTTTCATATGCGGAATAAGTTGAAGATGTTGTATTAAGAAATAAAAAGATATCTTTTTGAACTAAGTTGCGTTCTTTGCGAAATTCTTTTAGATTTTGTCCAATAACTTTAGCATCTAAATCAATAACCCGATAAGAAGTTTTATTATTGGTAAGACCTGTCATATAATCAACACTTACTTTATAATAATCACTAAGTTTGTTAAGACGGCGTAAAGGTATAGTATCTTTACCTGTTTCCCAACCGGCGTAGGTTGAACGGTCAACTTCTAAAGTTTTTGCTACATCATTTTGCGTTAGATTTTTTTCTTCTCTTATTTCTTTAAGTCTATCAAATTTCATGTTACCACCGCATTTATTTTCTCATTAATAATATTATTTTCAGGAAAACGTGGGAAAATACGAGAAAATGTGTTATTATTAACTATAAGTAAAGGATGTGTATAATGATAAAAATTACAGATAAAGTTGAAACCATTAATATTAATGAAAATGAATTAATGTATTATGATAAGTATTATGAAGGATACAAAATTATACCAATATTTTCTTATTTTGTAATAGAATTAGTAATCGTTGTAGAAGAAAATTATCTAAGAGAAATAATTAAGATAAATAGTGGGGGAGAAGAAATATTAGATAGATTTGTTAGTAAAGAGGAATTAAAAGATACAATTGTCTTAAGTCCTGGTGATTTTAAAAAATTTAAAAGATTATATAATAATTTAAGAAATAAAAAAGATTATCGTCAGGAAGCTATAATAAATGCTTATGCAGAGTTACTTAGTTATGAATATTATCAAGCAAGTGTTTTAGAAGATATACCAAGTATAACTAAAGAAGAATTATTTGAAGATTTAGATGGATATAATTATAGCGATTATAGGGAAGAGATATTAAAGAAAAGTCAGGAAATACTTAAAAAACATTATAAAGTTAAATAATTTGTATAAAAAATACTCCTTTTAAACAAAATATTGTTTGAAAGGAGTTTTAAATGTCTAAATATAAAGTAGATATCACTGGTATAAATACCAGTGATATTAAAGTTTTAAGCAATGAAGAGATGACGTATTTATTTGTGAAATTTAAGGATGGAGATATAAGTGCGAAAGAAGAACTTATTAATGGTAATTTGAAATTAGTTTTAAGTATACTTCGATCATTTAATCGTAGTGATATTAACATGGATGATTTATTTCAAGTTGGGGTAATTGGGTTAATTAAGGCAATTGATAATTTTGATTTATCTTATGGTTTTAAATTTAGTACTTATGCCGTTCATTTAATAATTGGAGAGATAAAAAGATATATAAGGGATAATACAGCAATGCGGGTTAGTAGAAGTATTAAGGATATGGCTTATCAAATTATTAAGTTTAAAGATGAGTATTTAAGTGAACACGGATATGAACCAAATACTCAATTAATAGCTAGTACTCTTGGTATAGAAGAATATCAAATTGCTTTTGCTCTTGATGCTTTGAAAGACCCTACAAGTATTTTTGAACCAATTTATAACGATGGGGGAGATACAATATATCTTTTTGATCAAATTGCTGATGTTAAAGATAAAAATAGTGATAAAGATATGCTTATATCTTTAAGAAGAGCATTGTTAAAAATAAAAGAAAGAGAAAAATCGATATTATTAGAAAGATTTATTGTGGGTAAAACACAGATGGAAATTGCTCAAGAATTAGGTATTAGTCAAGCACAAGTATCAAGAATTGAAAAAAGTGCAATAGAAAATGTAAGGAAACTTATTAAGTAAACATATAATTTAGTGGTGAATTATATGTATTTAAGTGAATTACAAAATAAAGATATTATTAGTACTAAAACAGGAGTTAATTTAGGAAGAATTGTCGATGTTGAAGTAAGTATGGATGGGCATATTATTAGTTTTATTGCTGAAGAGAGGAAATTTTTTCGCAAAGTTTTAAAAAATAGTGAAATTAACTTTACTTTTGGGGATATTGCAAAGATTGGTAAGGACGTAATACTAGTAAATAAGTAAAAAATATGATATATTATTGGCATGAGAAAAAAAAGTTTAATTGTTGCTACATTTTTATTAATAATTGATCAGATTATCAAGATTGTAATTGATAAAACAATGATGTATGGGGAAATAAAAACAGTAATTTCCAACTTTTTTTATGTAACTAAGGTTTATAATGATGGAGCAGCATGGAGTGTTTTACAAGGTAATGTAATATTTTTAGTTATCATTGCTATTTTCTCGATGATATTTTTGTTGAAATATGAAAAATATTTTGAAAATAAATATCGTAATATTATGGCATTTGGATTAGTATATGGAGGGTTATGTGGTAACTTACTTGATCGCATTATGTATGGACATGTAATCGATTATTTTAAAATATTATTTGGAAGTTATAGTTTTCCAGTATTTAATTTAGCAGATATAGCTATTGTATGTGGTTTTATTTTAATAATATATAGTGTAATAAAGGGTGAAGATAAATATGGAGTTAGTAGTAGAAAAAGAAAATGAAAGATTAGATAAATATATAGCAAGTGTTACAGATTATAGTAGAGAATTAGTAACTAAGATGATTCAAGATGATTATATTTTAGTAAATAATTTAAAAGAAAAAGGAAGTTATAAAGTAAAAATTGGAGATATTATATCTATTAAAGAGGGGTATGTAAAAGAGTTATGTGTTACTCCTAAAAAGATGGATTTAGATATTGTTTATGAAGATGAATACTTAATGGTTATTAATAAGCCTAGTGGCTTAACAGTACATCCCGGCAATGGTAATAGTGATAATACTTTAGTAAATGGACTTAAGTATTATACTAATAATTTAAGTAATGTTGGAGGGTTAATTCGTCCTGGTATTGTCCATCGCCTTGATAAAGATACTTCAGGATTAATGCTTGTTGCAAAAAATGATTTATGTCATACTTTACTTGCTGATGATTTTAAAAATAAAAGGATTCATCGGGAATATGTGGCTTTGCTCGATGGAGTATTTCCACAGAATTCGGCAACTATTGATGCTCCTGTTGGAAGAAGTAAAGATAATTTTGAGAAAATGGCAGTTGTTGCTAATGGAAAGAGAGCAATAACCCATTTAAGTGTTATAAAAAAATATAAAGATTATACTTTAGTTAGACTTATATTAGAAACAGGAAGAACTCATCAAATAAGAGTACATTTATCTTATATAGGTTATCCGGTTCATAATGATCCGGTTTATAATAAAAAATCTAGTGATGAATTTGGACAATTTTTACACTCAGAGTATTTAAAATTTACTCATCCAATAACAAGAGAGATTTTAGAATTTAGAGCAGATTTACCTAAAGAATTTAAAAGTTTTTTAGAAACTTTGGAAGAAAGTAATTAAAATATATAGAAAAGAGTAAAAAATCATTAAAAAATATGGAATACTTGCTAAATTATAAGTTCCAAATAATTTTTGAAAATCTTTAATTAGTAAAAAGGAAAATGATAAAAGAAAAGAAATAGCAATTAAACTAAATAATAGATTATAAAAATATCCAAAGAATATAGCAACTGCGATATTTAATATATAATTAGTTAATAGAAGAAATAAAGTATTTTCATTTAAAATGTTATATTCAATAATTTTAAATATGGGAATTAATAGTAAAGCGATACAAATAATGTAAAATAGAAAAAATAGCAAATTATTCACCTCTTTACTAAATATATGATTTATTGTAAAATAAAAGAACAAGGAGATGTATATGACCTCAGTAATGATACGTAAAAATGATCAAATAATGATGTGCTTGGTGCATTATTTTGTAACTAAAGAAAATTATTCTCCGATACATGTCCAGGGAGTAAAAGATGAAATTTGGTTAGAAAATTTAAATGGACCATATCGCGTTATTAGAATTAGTTGTAATAGGGTAATTAATGAAGAACAATATAAATTTGATATATTTAAAATGCAACATATAATTAAACAAATAAAAAGGAAAACTTTATCTTTAAAGATGAATGCTTTAAATATATGTTTAGATATGAGTGATAAATTAAAATATAATGATGCTGGTAATATTGAGACTATTAATGTTTCATCATTAAATGAAATTAGAAAAAATCCAGCGTTGCAAGAGATTTTTCCTAATTTAAAAAATGAATTAATTGAATCTAATGATGGAATAGAATTAATAATTAATGTAACTAATGATATTAATAAGAAGACAGAGAAAGAAAATAAATTATTTGCTAAAGTATTTTCTCCCAAAAAGATTATATTTACTAAATTAATTGTTTTAGCATGTATAATCATGTATTTAATTTTAGCTTTCTATAATAGTAATTTTCTTAATTTTACTGCTAGTTCTTTAGCATTTTTGGGAGGGAATAATTTATCACTTGTTCAAAGTGGTGAAGTATGGCGCCTTATTACTAGTGCTTTTTTACATGTTGGACTTATTCATTTAGTTGTTAATATGTATTCACTGGCTATAATTGGGACGCAGGTTGAAACTTTTATTGGTAAATGGAAATTTTTATTAATTTATTTAATTAGTGCTATTAGTGGTAATTTGTTATCTTTGGTATTTAATGAGGGTAATGTGGTTGCTGTTGGAGCAAGTGGAGCAATATTTGGTTTAATGGGATCTTTATTATATTTTGGATATCACTATCGTTTGTATTTAAGTGAGGCTATTAAAAATCAAATAATTCCTATTATTTTAATTAACTTATTGATTGGTTTTATGATACCAGGAATTGATAATATTGCTCATATCGGAGGACTTATTGGTGGATATCTTTCTTCAATGGCTTTTGGTATAGAAAATAAAAGTGAAAAACGGGATATGATAAATGGTTGGGTTGTTTTAATCCTTTATCTTGTATTCTTGTGTTATATTGTATTTTTTGTTAAATAAAAAATGGTATCGTATGATATCATTTTTTCTATATTTTTCGATATAATCCAATGGCTTTTCCTAGTATTGTAACATTGGGAAATATTAGAGGATCCATTGTGTCATTTTCTGGTTGAAGTCTAATATGATCTTTTTCCTTATAAAATGTTTTAAGAGTTACTTCATTTTCTTCCGTCATAGCAACAACTATATCGCCATTTTTAGCATCATTTTGTCTTTTTACAATAACATAGTCGTTATCATATATACCTTTGTTAATCATCGATTCTCCACTAACATGTAAAGTAAATACTTCACCGCTTTTAGGCATAAGTGATGCCGGCAAGTCAAAGTATTCATCAGGTTGTTCGATAGCGGTAATAGGATTACCAGCGGTAATTTTTCCAAGTAAAGGAACTTTTACGACATCTTCATTTTTTTCTAGATATTCATTATCTACTAATAATTCAATTGTTCTAAACTTATTATTGGTTGATTTAATGTAACCATTTTTTTCTAAGTTTTTAACGTGAACAAATACTGTTGCAGGACTATTAAGTCCAACTCCTGCACATATTTCTCTTATTGCTGGGGGATACCCATGCATTGCCATATACTTTTTTATGTAAGTTAAGATTTCTTCTTGTCTTGGTGTCAATTTTTTTTCCATTTAATACCTCCATCATCATTTTACAATACTTTATGTAAAAAGTCAAACATTTGTTTAATTATGTGATTGACACAAACAAATATTCGTGTTAAATTGTATTCAGAAAGAAGAGGTAATTATGATGAGTGTTTTAAAAAAGTATAGTGGAGTATTATTTTTTTATTTAGTGATTATAGGAATGATTTTACTTATTAATGCCCGTTTTGCATCTTTAAATACGGATAATACTGATGTTGTTACTTATGCAATGAGTGATTAACTTTGATGAATTTTGACAAGTTATACTTCTAGATTTTAAAGACTTTGTATAGTATAATTAAATTGGAGAAGATAATTATGGGTAAAAAAATCTTAATTATTTATGCTCCGTATGGATCCGGGCATAAATCAATAGCTGATAAAATAGGTAATTATTTTGAGGAAAGTAGTGATTTGGAAATAAAAATATTAGATGTTGCAAAATACTCTAATATTTTAGGTAAGGCTAGTATAAAATTATTTGATATGGTTACAAAACATAGTTTTCATAAAACATTTAGTTTTATTTATGATATCGCTGATAATAAGTTAGCTAGTTTAAGTCAATTGAAATTAGTAAAAAAATTATTTGATAATGAAAAATTGCGTAAAGAAATCGTTGATTTTAATCCGGATTTAACAATATCTACACATTTTTTTGGAGGTAATATTGTATCTTATTATAATAAAATAGGAATTACTAAATCACTTATTATGACTGTTATAACTGATTATGCTTCCCATAGTTATTGGTGTAAAGATCATGAGAGTCAAGATGCTTTTATAGTGGCTAATGAAATAATGAAAAATGTTATGATTAAAAAAGGAATTGATAGTAGAAAAATATATCCTTTTGGACTGCCTTTTGATCGAAAAAAAATGGAAACAAGACTTAGTCCTGAAGAAACATATTTTAAATACGGTATTGATGCTACTAAAAAAACTTATCTCTTTTTTGGAGGTGGGGCGGCAGGATCGATGGCTAGTTTAGATTATTTAAAATTTTTAATAAGTGGTGATTTTCCTATTAATATTGTATTTATTAGTGGTAAAAATCAGAAATTAGAAGAAAAGGCAAGACGTTATGTTATGAAGAAAAAAGCTGATAATGTTAAAGTTTTAGGATTTACTAAAGATGTTTATAGTTTACTTAATATTAGTGATGTAGTCATAAGTAAACCAGGAGGAGCAACTTTAACAGAATGTATTGATATGCGTGTACCTTTGATACTAATTCCTGGAAATGGGGGACCTGAAAAATATAATGCTAAATATATATGTCGAAAAAAATATGGTTGTAAAGTTATAAATGCTTGGGGTTTAAAAAGAGCTGTTAAAAAAACAATAAAGAATGAAAAATTAGTGGTTAAATGGCGAGATAATATGCAAAAACATGATAAGAATGAATCTACTAAAAAAATACTTGAGTTAACAAATAAATTATTGAAAAATAAAAATAGTTAAATTGTAATTGGAAATAGAATGTGGTAATATATTTATGGGTCCTCGTAGTTTAATGGATAAAACAAGCCCCTCCTAAGGGTTAGAGTGATGGTTCGATTCCATTCGGGGACGCCATTTAACCAATAAAGTCCGAACTTTCGGACTTTTTATTTTGTCAAACACACAATTTTTTTATTGCTTAAAATATTTGGCATTTATATTTAGACAATAAAATCTTGTGAAATTGCAAGATTTTTATTTTTTTGTCAAGTTTAGTAAATTGATTGTAAAACAATTGACTGTGGGAAAAATTATGAATTATAATTAAGTTAGGCTAGAGTGCTAGCAACCTAATGTTGGGTTTTAAGGAGGGAAAGAAATGTTAAAAACCAAAGTTGGTTATAGTGAAAATGTTGATGCATTTTCTTCAGGTGTTGAAACAGCTTCTATGGCAAGTAAAGTAGAAAATCCCCAAGTTGGATTGTTCTTTACAAGCTGCGTTCAAGATCAAGCAGAACTTATGAAAGGTGCTAAAAGTGTTTTGGGTGATGTGCCAATCATCGGATGTACTTCATCAGCTGCACTTTGTACGCAAGATGGATATCTAAATAAAGAAACAGGATATTCAGGAATGATGTTATTCGGTGGAGATGTCGAAGTCGTTACAGCAGGAAGTAAGAAAACAGAAGAATCTCCAAGAGAAATTGGTGCACGTATTGCAAGAGAAGCAATAGCTAAAAGAAAAGGTGAAGATAAAGAACCAGATTTCTTCTTTATGAGTGCAAGTCCTGCTAATGAAGAAGAATATTTAAAAGGTATACAAGATGTTATTGGTAATATTCCAGTTTTTGGTGGTTCGGCTGCCGATAATACAGTTGAAGGTAAATGGAGTTTACTTAATGATGGGGAAGTATTTGCTGATGGTTGTGTTATAGCAATATTTTATACAAATGGTAAAATGGCTAATATTTATACGGGAGCTTATCATGAAACGGAAAATGTTGGTATTATTACTAAGATTGAAGGTAGTAGAACTTTAGTAGAAATCGACCATGAACCAGCCCTTAAGAAATATGCTGAATGGACTAATCAAAAAGTGGAAGACTTAATGGGTGGAAATTTGCTTACAGCAACAATTTGTGCACCACTTGGAGTAAAAGATCCAATTGGTAAAGTTATAGCTGTTCGTCATCCAATGGCAGGAAATGAAGATTATTCCATGAATATTGGAGCAGATCTTGCTTTAAATACAGCGGTAATTCAACTTACTAATACTCCGGAAGGAATATTAAAGGCTAATGCTGAAACTATCGAAAAATTAAATAATTTAATGGGTGAAGAAGTTGAAAGTTATTTCTTAGTTCATTGCGGAGGACGACGTTTAGGTTTGGCACTTTCTAATATTGAAGATAAGATTTATCCTGAAGTTAAGAAGGCGATACCTGATAAAGAATTTTTAATGGTATTTACATTCGGAGAATATGGACAAGGGGACCACTCATCTAATACAGTTGGTGGCTTATCACTTTCATATACAGCATTTGGAAAGTAAAAATATAAGAATAAAAAGGAGAAAAAATGAAAAGTTTAATAGGAAATAGTTGGAGAGATTCAAGTGATGGTAAAGTAATTAATGTTATGAATCCTGCGACAAATGAACTGGTAGATACGGTTCCAAGTTTAACAAAGGAAGATGTTGAAGAAGCAATTCTATATGCTCACAATCACCAAAAAGAGTGGGAAGCGCTATCAGTAGTTGAAAGATGTGTTATACTAACAAAATTCGCTGCATTAGTGGAAGAAAACAAAGATGAACTTGCTAAACTTTTATCTGATGAAACAGGAAAACCAATTAAAGAAGCATATAATGAAAT
>CALVUU010000059.1 GCA_944363655.1 uncultured Bacilli bacterium
AAAGTGAAAATGCAATTAAAAGATAAAACAAAAATGATGAGTAATGAAGAACATTGTTATCAGCAAAAAGTTGTTAGTTGGATTGATATTTGCGACCAAATCAACAATCAAATCAAAGAGTTAAAAGGAGAATGATAAATTAGTTTATGTTTTATTAAAAATCTTTATATTATTATAGTGAGGAGGGGAAAACATGTATAAAGACGATATTCAAACAAAAGCAGCGTTCGTTCAAGAATTATCTCAGTTACTTAAGAGATTTGAAATTGAAGATGTTGGTGATTTAATTTATTCTAACATTGATTCAGATGAAAAAGTAACTATATTCTTTAGAAATGGCAATTATACTGAAGTTAATGTTCATATGGATTCTTTAGCAGCAATAGTAAGAGATGTTATGAAAGCGCTAGAATAGAAAATAAAGGGGAGAAACAAATGAGAGAATATTTAGTAAAAAATAAACAAAATAACAAGTATTATAATTTTATTACAAAACAATGGACAACTTATCCTACCTATGCTTGTTTAATTCTAAATAAGGAACAAGCAAGGGAATTAGCAAGTATTGAAGATATTGAAATATTAACAGTATCCAAATTAATTACAAAAGAAAGTATAGTTGATGAGGTCTTATCATTAGTATAGGAGGCAAAATGGATAATATAGAAAATAAGGATAAAAATATAGACCCAGAAGTATTAAGGGCAAAAATGCAAAAAATAGCAAAAATGTTAGCCAAGGCAATGATAGATAAGATTGGCGATGAGGGGATTATTGATGATGTATTACAATGTCCTGCGCACGATTTATTTAATCAAATATCATTATTCTTTAATTATCAAGTATTAAGAGCGGCTATGATTTATGCTCGTAATAGTGGAGATAAATATAGTAAAGAAACAAAGGATAAACTTACTAATGATTATGCTTTAGCAAGTGTATTAATGAAATTAGCAGATTTAGAAGAGGATTAAATTGGAGGTAAAAGTTATGAATAATCCTAAAATTATTAAGTATTTAAAAGATAAAGGTTTTAAAACACATCTATCTGGATTTAGATATGCATATGAAGCAATAGATTATTGTTTAAAAAGACCTAGTGAGGATATACCTAAGGTTACGATTGAAGTATATCCAGTAGTTGCTAAAAATGTAATACCAGTACCAGTAAGGTAGAAAGAGCCATCAGACATTGTATAGATACAATACCAAGATTACAAATAGGTGCTAAAACAAATAAAGAATTTATCGCTAATGCTATTATTGCATTAAAATAAAAATATTAGTTTATATTTTATTCAGAAACTTTATATAATATAAATGTAGGGTAATCTACAAGACCAAGGTCTCATACGGCAAGGCTCCGCAATGTCTATAAACTTGATACGGTATGTGAGGTAGTAATATTGGACCAATATGAAGAATACAATATTCGTTAGTGGGCTATCGTGCTGACGTAACAAGCGGGCAATATTGGGGAATAGCCAAGTTGGTTAAGGCACGACACTTTGACTGTCGCATACGGTAGTTCGAATCTATCTTCCTCAGCCAGAGTCCTTTAATTGGTTGGCCTTATGCAGAGGCGGGACGCTGGGAGAATCGTAATCTTCAAAATCAATTTGACATTGCTGTCTTCAATAGTAAGCAGATGACTGCCAAGAATAGTTTGGCTTTGAGCATCTATGGTGGAATAGGTAGACGCAAAGGACTTAAAATCCTTCGGGAGAAATCTCATATAAGTTCGAATCTTATTAGATGCACCAAAGGTTTTGTTACGATTACATTAACCTTAATTGACGAAAGTAGGTTAGTCAGAGATGCGCGAAAAAGTCAATTAGAAAAATAAAAAATCGTACTATACTAGAACTGTGTGGGTCATATAGTTAGTAATGATAGTAGAGAGGTCGGACCCAGTGCGCACTGACAGCCCGGAAAGACGGGCAGCGCTTGATAAGGTAGCCTATTTGGTAAAGGTTTATTGTAGAACGATAATATAAGTAAGTTCGATTCTTACCCTTATCACCAATACCTAAGTAATAAGTACGATATAAGTAAGGCTCTCCTGCAATATTGGTTACGCGCTTATATCTTGAAAGATGGATAGAATTGAAATGTACACCTCATACTTAGGTATACCAGTCCTCAATATCGACTAGAGGACAACGCGTAGTTAAGAAAAAATACTAATAAGATATAATTATAATGAGAAATGGTTTTACCCCTTTTAATTTGGATAATAAATTGTGTTCTAAAATATGTAAGTCAAAGATTAAGACAAGCTCCTTATTTAAAACTACGCGTTAATTATTATTTAAAGAATACCTGCATATAGGTATTCTTTTTTATTTATTATTATAAAAATGAACAATTTTATATATAATATTATATGAAACTATTATAAAAGGAGAATAGTATGATTAATTTCTTAATAGGGTTTATGATATTACCAACTTTGATAGGCATAGTATTAGTAATAACTTGGGCTATTGAATATTTTAAATATTTATCGTTATTACTAAAAAGACATTATACTGAGCGTTACATCAAAAAGCAAGCTATAAAAATAAAGAAAGAGTTATCCAACGATATTAAAAATGTTATAGCAGCAAAAGACCAAACTATTAATAACGAATCAAACAAAGATAATATAAATAATAATGAACAAGTTTAGTATATCAAAATCAATAGTAGTTAGTATTAATATTGGAGTAAAAATTGGTAGAACAAATTAGAATAAATTTACCTGATATAGTAGGTAAAGGTTATACGCGATTTTGGAATTGTAAACAAAGATATAGGGTGGTTAAAGGAAGTCGTGGTAGTAAGAAATCTGCTACGACTTCTCTTTGGTATATTTGGAATATTCTTAAATATTCTCAAGCAAATGTATTAGTAATAAGACGATTCTTTAATACTCATAAAGATTCGACTTACGCCCAATTAAAATGGGCTATGAACAGGTTAAAGGTATCTCATCTATTTGAATGTTCTAAAAATCCTTTAGAAATTAAGGTCAAAGCAACCGGTCAGAAGATTATGTTTAGAGGACTTGATAATCCTGATTCAGTAACATCAGTAACAGTAGAAACTGGAGTATTATGTTGGGTTTGGGTAGAAGAAGCGTTCCAAATTACCAATGAAGATGACTTCAATAAATTGGATACATCAATTCGTGGTAATGTACCGGAGGGATATTTTAAACAATTAACTCTAACATTTAACCCTTGGTCTGCTAAACATTGGTTAAAACGAAGATTCTTTGATGAACCTAATGATGATGTGTTTGCAATAACTACTACATATAGATGTAATGAATGGTTAGATGAAGCGGATTTAAAATTATTTAACTGGATGAAAATACATAATCCTAGACGATTTAGAATTGAAGGAAATGGTGATTGGGGTATTAGTGAAGGACTTATATTTGATAATTGGGAAGAACGAGAATTTAATTGGCGAGAAATGTTATATGCAAAAGAGGTTAATACTCAGAAATTCTTATATCAAGCGAAATTTGGTCTTGACTTTGGTTATACTAATGACCCTACTGCATTCATAGCATTATTGGTTGATAAGAAAAATTATGAAATATTTATATTTGATGAAATATATAAAACAAGATTAAAGAATAGTCAAATAGCAGATAATATTAGATATAAAGGTTATGCAAACGAAATTATAGTTGCGGATAGCGCAGAACCTAAGACTATTGATGATTTAAAAGATATGCCTAATGGGTTACCAAGAATTAGGGGAGCTAAAAAGATTAAAGGGTCAGTAAATGCAGGAATTCAAAAATTACAAGATTATAAATTAATTGTTCATCCTAGATGTGTAAATACAATAGTAGAATTAAGTAATTATACTTGGGCGACTGATAAAGACGGCAAAGTTATTAATGAGCCAATAGATGAATATAATCACTTAATGGATGCTTTAAGATATGCAACCGAAGATTTAATGAAATCTACATTTAGTTTTGATTAAGGAGGAAAATATGGATATTGAGAAAGAGATTAAAGATGCAAAAGAAGAAATGCAAAAAGCGAAAGAAAACATAACTAATGCTTTGGTATCTGCTAATCAAGAATCAAAAAGTGCTGCTATGCAACTAGTGGATACACAAGAAAAGGGGTTACTAAATACCGAGGAAGTAAAACAAGCTGCCACTAGATTAGGCCAGGAGAGAATACATTCTGATTTTGAAAAAGAAGCAACTAAAATAGATGAGCAAAATACTAAAAACAAAGAAAAACAATTTGATAATAAGAAGAAAAAGAGAAAGATTGAACGAGAAGAAGCCGAAGAGGAATTAGAACATAAATATAAAATGCAGCAAATAAAGAAAAACGCAGAACATAAACAAATGTTAGATAATCGTAAAAAATTGGTAGAAAAATATGGTTATCTATATGATTCTACTGAATATACAAAAGCATATGATAGCGAAGGCAATGAATACCAAGTTCCAAAAGATTTTAGTTATTCTGAACTTGTTAATAAGTTTAGGCAATTTGGACGTAATATTAGTAAATTAGATAGGCCTATTCTTCAAACTATTAAATGGGGTGTAATTATAGGTTTAATTATAGCAGTATATTTTATTTTAAAATCACTAGGAATTTTTTAGGAGGTAAATAGATGATACTACCATATTTTGTTGATAGCATACAAAATAAATTATTAAAAGCTAAACTTGAAATAATGAGTACTAGGGGCAAACCGCAAGAATCTTTTATATCATCTAATATAAGTGAATTTAAGAATAGTCCTGAATACAAGCTAATGGTTAAATCAGAAGACTATTATATTAATGATAACGATATTTTACAGAAAAAAAGAAAAGCGTTAAATGCTAGAGGGGAAATAATACAAGATTTATTACTGCCCAATAATATAATATCACATCCATCATTAAGAAATGTCATTGATGAAAAGGTTAATTATGTGTTTGCTAAACCTTTTAGTATTAAATGCGATAATATTACCTTTAAAAAGATATTGGAAGATGAAATTTTTACACCTAAATTCAGACGTAAATTAAAAAACGTTGCTACTGATGCTTACAAAAAAGGGGTAAGTTATCTACAACCTACCTTTGATGAAAATGGAGAATTAGAATTTAAATTAAGAACTGGAGATAAAATAGTACCATTTTGGACTGATGAAGAGCATACTAGACTTGATGCTTATATATTGTTCTATACAATTAGAATATATGATTTAGACGGTAATTATAAAGACGTAGATTATATTGAATTCGTAGACGATAGTGGAGTATATAGATATACACAAGAAGAAGCAGGTAAAATAAAAAGATACCAAGAAAATGATAGTTCTTATTTTAGTGGACACTTTAAAGCTAGGGAAGATGAAAACGATGATAAAGGAAAAGAAATGGTGTGGGAAAGGATACCATTAATACCGTTTAAAGCGAATGCAGATGAATATCCTGTTTTAAAATCAATTAAGTCATTAATAGATGGATATGACATTACTACTAGTGATTTAGCGGATTCAATAGGTGATTTACCATATTCAATTAAAGTTATTGTGAATTATGATGGACAAGATTTGGGGGAATTAGCCGCTAACCTGTATAAGTATAGAATGGTAAAGGTTACTGATGGTGGTGATATGAAGACCCTAACTCAAACAATCGATATTACTTCAATTAATGGTCACTTAGATAGATTAAAAGATGATATATGTGAATATGGTCGAATAGTTAATGATAAAACTGCGGTTGCAGTTAATGCAAGTGGTAAAGCTTTGGATAGGTTATATAATAAAATTGATTTAGATGCTAACGATATTATAGCTGAATTTAATGATTCTCTGGACCAATTAATGTGGTTTGTAAAATGGTATCTAAAAAATACTGGTAGAGGAGATTTTGAAAACAATAAAGTAGAAATAGTATTTAATACTGATAAGCCTACTGATGAAACAACTATTATTGCAAACTGTGTATCAAGTAAGGGTATTATTAGTGATGAGACAATACTTGCTAATCATCCTTGGGTTACTAGTGTTGAAGATGAAAAGAAATTACTGGCAAAAGAAGAGGAAGAACAAATGAATAGATTACTTAATATGAATGGATATGGAACTACTAACTCTCTATATGGAGAAAATAATGATGATACTGATAATATAACGGATAATCCTGAAGAAGAAAATAATCAGGAGGAATAGTTTATGAATTATTGGCAACAAAGAAATGCGTTAGATTTAATAATGCAAGAGCGCAAGGAACTTGAATTTGAACGAGACCTGCTTAAAGTATATCAAGAAGCAAAATCAGCCATAGAAGAACAATTACAGATATTCTATACTCTATATGCGGGTGATAAGAATATGACCTATGCAGATGCTGTAAAAAAATTATCTGCTGACGAACTAAATAGCTTTAAAAAAGCATTAACTAACTATAAAAGAACTTTATCCAATTATAATAATAGAACTACCGATTCATTAATGAAATCAATAGAGAGAGATTTAAATAAGGTAAATGTTACTAGATTAGAAGCAATACAAAAGCAGATAACTTACGAAATCGAAAATTTAAAAGCATATCAGGAAGATAGAACAAGTAATTTATTAAAGAATAGTTATGAAGATAATTATTATAGAACGGTGTTTAATACTCAGCAAAAAGCAGGGTATGCTGCATCTTTTACCTTATTAAATACAAAAGCAATAGAGAGAGCAGTTAATGCTAAATTTGAAGGTTCTTCTTTTAGTGATAGAATATGGCAGGAAAAAGATAAATTAATAATAAATCTAAATAATGTGTTGGCTCAAAGTATTGCAAGAGGAACAGGTCTAAATGGAATAATATCATCTATAATGAAATTAACTAATGCTACTTATTATAATGCAAGTAGATTAGCAAGAAGTGAATTGAATAGGGTTTGCGGACTTGCTAATTCAGATGCTTATAATGAAAGTAAAATGGTTGAGCAATATGAATTTGTAGCAGTATTAGACAATCGTACTTCTGAAATATGTGCCGATATGGATGGCAAAATATTTGATAAAAAAGATTATGAGCCTGGGGTTAATGCTCCACCTATGCATCCAAATTGTCGTTCTACAACTGTCGCAGTAATAGGTAGTGGCACAGGCACCCGCATAGCAAAAGACCAGGAAGGTAAATATATTAAAATATCTTCATCAACAAAGTATTATGATTGGGCGAAAGAATATTGCCCCGAGAATTATGTTAAATACGTAAAAGATAATATTAGTGATTATTATGGTGGTAAATCCTCAATTAATATAGAAAAACAAATAAAAAGTATTGAAAAAAGTCATCAAAGCAATATAAATAAAAGTAAAAAATAATAAGTAAATTTTTTATTTTTAATAAATTTTTTTTAAATTTCATTATTAATTTGTATAAAATTATTATATAATATTATTGAACTACGTGGGTCGTGACCACGGAAAAAAACGGAGGTTTATATATATGTTTGAAAAACTTAAGCAAGCAGGCTATACCGATGAAGAAGCTAAGAAACTTGAAAAAATATTCAATGAGCACTTAGACGGAAATTATGTTACAAAGGATAGATTCAATTCAGTAAACGAGGATAATAAATCACTTAAAAAGCAGATAAGCGAAAGAGATAATCAATTAGAAACTTTAAAAAAATCTGCCGGTGATAATCAGGCGTTGAAAGATGAGATTGAAAAGTTAAAGGTTGCTAATACAGAAGCAAAGAAACAATATGAAGCTGATTTAAAAGCCTCAAAAACAAAAGCTGCTGTAAGAAGCAAAATTGGTGAACAAGCCTTCGATAGTGATATGGTTATTAGTCTAATGGATTTAAGTAAAATTGAATTAGATGATAATGATAATGTTAAATCAGGGTTTGACGAACAATTTAATACACTAAAGAAAGATAAGTCATTTTTATTTAAACCTAAGGATGAGAAACCTGGATTTAAATTTGAAGGCGCAAAAAGCGTTCAAGGCAATAAAGATGGCGAAGGAAAAAGTGAAGGCGGCCTTGGAGCTAAATTAGCAGAAATGCGAATTGGTAATTCAGCCGCAAACAATCGTGCAAGCGATTATTATTTTAAAAACTAAAAAGGAGAATAAAAGAGTATGATGAAGTTTAATGAAACTGAGTATGGTTCTGAGAAACAAATATTAATGTTCCCTAACCCATACGTCTGCTTTCCTCAAAAGTTTAGTAAAGATTCTAGTTTAGCTACAACTGTAGGAAGCAGAAAAATTATTAAAGCAGGTACTATTTATCCTGCAAATGATGCTACCGCAGTAGGTCTTGTATTTAGTGATTTGGATGTTACTGACGGTGACCAAAATGGAGCAGTATTGGTATTTGGATTTGTAAAAACATCTGCATTACCTGCTGAGCCAGTAGCAGCTGCAAAAACTGCAATGAATATGATAAAATTCTTTCCTTTAATTGAGCCAACTGAGGAAGAAGATGATTTAGAAGGAGGGGTATAACGTATGCAAAGTATTTATGAATTAGTAGATTCTAATGCAATGGCAGAATATATTGTTAAAATACAATCAAATGCTATTCCTTATCTTGGAGAAGCTTTATTCCCAAGTGATAAAAAACAAGGTTTAAATCTAGAATGGATTGTTGGTTATAATTCATTGCCGGTTGCATTGATGCCTAGTGCGTTTGATTCTAAACCTACATTAAGAGATAGAATTGGTGCTTCAACTGTTGAAACTGAAATGCCTTTCTTCCGTGAATCTATGAGAATAGGTGAAAGGGATAGACAAAATCTATTAATGTTCTTAGAAGCAAATAAAAGTCAATATGCTTATAACACAATTATGAGAATATTTGATGATGTTAATAACTTGGTTGAAGGTGCGAAAGTACAAACTGAGCGTGAAAGAATGTCATTATTAACTAGTGGTGCTATTGATATTACTGCTCCAGATGATAAGGGAGTAACGGTGTCATATCAATATAATTATGATAAGAGCGGTAAATGGGCTAGGTCTAATGTAACTAAGGTTACTACATCTTGGAGTGATCATACAAATTCAACCCCTATTACTGACATTATGACGATTAAAAGAAAAGCTGCAAATTTAGGCGTTGTTATTAAAAGAGCAATACTAAGTACTAAAACTTGGATTGATTTAACTGAGAATAAATCTATTAAAAACGATATGAATGTTAACGAAGGACAAAAAATAATTTTAACTGATAGTATGCTTCAAACTTATCTATTAAGTAAAACTGGTATTACCTTTATAACTTATGATAAGATGTATAAAGATGAATCCGGTAATCAAAAAGCATTCTATCCTGATGACCAAGTTACATTCATTCCAGAAGGAACACTTGGTAAAACCTGGTATGGTACAACCCCAGAAGAAGCTGACTTAATGAGCGGTAATACCAATGCTAGTGTATCAATCGTTAATACTGGTATTGCAATTACTACTATCAAAGAAGCAGTTCCTGTAAATGTTATGACAGTTGTATCACAAATTGCTTTACCTTCATTCGAAAGAATGGCTGATGTATACAATTTAAAAACAAAAGCAGCATAGTATTAAAAGGAGGCAATTATGGAAATTGACTACTGTGGTCCCATAAAGGCATTATTAGGAGAAGCCTCCCCTGATGATAAAGCAATTGAGTATTGGGCAGCATCAACTAAACAATTTATTTTAAATTATTGTAATTTAGATAAACTACCAAACGAGTTAAATCCAATACTAATAGAAATGACTTGCTTAAGAATTAGGTATAATCAAAATGGTATAGGGACTGGTGTAAAAAATGTTTCGTCAGTTACTGACGGCAGCCAGTCCGTTGGCTATACCTTAGCAGGTCAAAGGTCCTTCACTAGTGATGATGATTTACTTAGCCAGTATAAAACGCAACTAAATAGATTTAGGAGGCTAAAATGGTAGTAGATTGGAATTCATTTAAGGAATCTATTGAAGATACTTTCTATAACGAAAAGGTTACTATCTACGAAATGTCACAAATTGAAGACGCGTTTGGAGCGGTTATACCTAATGCTTTAAACCCATTAACTACAAAAAATTGCAATATACAAAACTCAAATAGGGACATAACGAAGAAAGAGTTTGGTATTGATATAGATTCTAAATATAGGGTATCGTTATTAAATGATTTTAATCTTGATGAAAAGAAAAAATATATTTGTAAATTAAAGTCGGATATAAAAAATATTAATGATGAAACTCAATATGAGGTAGTATCAATACAACCTTTTAATACTTATGTCCTTTTATTTTTAAAAGAGTTGCAGGAACAATACGAGGTAAATAATGTCACTCAGAATTGACGGTATGCAGCGTCTGTTAAAAAAATTAAAAACAATGGGTGGAAATGTTGACGAAGCATTAAAACAAGGTATAATGGCAGGTTGTTTATTGGTAGAAAGAGATGCAAAATTAAATGTAAAAACAAATACGGGTGCTTTACGAGAATCTATTAATCACGAGGTAGTTTCTAATAAAAAATCAATAGTAGGTATTATTGGAACTAACTTTAAATATGCGCCCTATATAGAATTAGGTACAGGTCCGGTTGGAGCATCAAATCCACCACAAATTGCAATAAAGAAAAATATACAATATAGAAGTACTCCTTGGGTTTATTTTAGTGAAGAGAAACAATCATTCTTTACCACAAGTGGTCAAGCAGGTGTACCTTATCTATATCCAGCATTAACTAATAATTCCACTGAAATAAATAGATTAGTTGCGGAGGCGGTTAAAAGAGCACTTGAAAAATTAGGAGGAAATAATGGCTGATTATGTAGTTAGTGTAACTAAACAATTCAAAGATTTATTATATAAATTAAAAGAATCTCATCCGGGATTACAAATTAATTATTTCTATCCTGATAAATTTACTAATAAACCGTGCATATCATATAAATTATCAAGTAATACTATTATGGATAGGACCTTAAATTCACATCCGCGAAGACAAGAAGCTAGTTATAATGTTGATTTTTGGGGACCAAGTCCTGAAAAATTGCAAGAATTAGCTGATGAATTAAAATTGATACTTATGAAAGAAAAATGGACTTGCACTTTTGAGCAAGATTTAAAAGATGTATCAGAAATTTATTATCATAAATCTACGAGATTTCAATTATTCTTTGATAATAAATTAAAAATAAGTTTATAAAAGGAGAAAATAAAATATGGCAGATACAATGAAAGATTACGACCCTATTAGTAACATTGGTGCTTATTTAGCAATGCAACGTTCTAGTGAAGATACTTATACCGAATTGGGAGGTATATCAAGAGTACCAGATTTATTTGGTGACCCTTCAGAAATTGATGTTACTAGTGTTAAACTTGGTAGAAGGAGAACTATACCGGGTATTGAAGAAGTCTCTGCATTAGATTTCGAATTCTTTTGGGATAACAATGAAGATAGTTCTTATAGAAGACTAAGGCAGGTGGAAGATGCAGATGAAACCGCTAATTTTAAATTAGTATATCCTGACGGAACAACTTTTGAATGGACAGCAAAGGTATATACTAAACCTATGGGATTTGGGGCAGGAGAAGCATTAAAGTTTATTGCTAAATTATATGTTAATTCTGATGACATAACTATAACTGACCCAACACAAGAATAATAAAGGAGAGTAATATATGCAAGTTATAACTATTGACGGTAAACAGTATAATTTAGAACTAAAGGCAAGAATGATTGAAACGGTGGAACTAACCTTAAAGAGTAAAAAATCTATCCTTGATATATTTATGCCGGTATCAGTTAAGCCAGGGAAAACAAAAAATGATACTCAGGTGAGTGAAATGAAATATTGCTCGGTTGGTGATATGATTAGAATATTTTGGGGAGAGTTACAAGTAAATAATACCCCAGGTCATACTATTAGTTATGACGAGGCTTGTGATTTATATGATAAATATATGGAATCAGAAGAAGGCAAAAAGACTGGAGTATTTGGATTTTATTTCTTATTAGGAAAAGCAGCACATTTTTTTACCGAAGAGGTAAAGGAGACGACTTAGAAGTAATTGAAAATCGAACTCAGACCTCAAGTAAAAAAATAAGTTTTGATAACATGACCGATTTAATCTATAAATTATATGATGAATGTCTTGCCGCGGGAATGCTTCCTGAACAATTTTGGAATTGTACTCATTATGATATTATCGCATTCTTAAGAGCAAAAAATAAATCAAACAGAGATAATTTAAAAGCGCAAGCAAAAATGTTATATAATATTAGTATTAGTATAGGTTATGCGGTTAATGGAAAGACTTTGCCTTATAATAAATTATTTCCTAATTTAAAAGATGATGAAGATAGTGTAACCCAGTCTTGGCAAGAACAGAAGGAGATAGTTAAAAAATTTGCACAAAAATATAATTTAAAGAAAAAATTAGAAAGGGAGGCGAGAGATGACACTAGAAGAACTTAATGTCAAAATAACCGCACAAAATGAGCAGTTCAAAAAACAGATTGACGAAGTTAATAATAAGTTATCCGGTATGCAAACCCAAAGTAATAAGGTATCAAAAACCCTTTCTAGTATGTTTAATTTATCTCTATTAACAACTGGAGTAAGAATTTTACAAAGTGCGTACAATGCATTTTCTAGAATGAGCCAGGGGTATTTTGATAAAATTGAGCAGGAGACTAAATTAGCCGAAGTAATGCGAGAAAGAATGAATGCTACTGACGGTCAAATCAATGCTATAAAAAGATTGACTGAAGAAGAACAATCATTAGGCGTTATTGAAGATGATGTATTAATGGCGGGTTTACAACAATTAGGTACTTTTGCAAAATATCCTACTACTTTAAAAGAGTTAACAGGAGCAATGGCAAATTTAATTGCACAGCAAAAAGGTTATGATGCAACTGCACAAGATGCTATTACAATTGGTAACTTAATGGGTAAAGTCTTACAAGGACAAACAAGTGCTTTAACCCGTGTAGGTATTACATTTACAGAAGCTCAAGAAGAAGTTTTAAAATTTGGTAATGAACAAGAAAGAGCTGCAATGTTAGCAGAGGTTATTGTTGATAATGTTGGTAATATGAATGCTGCATTATTAAATACTCCTAGAGGTCAATTAAAACAATTACAAATTAATTTAGATGATATAAGTGATAGTTTAACGGAAGGTATTTTAAGTCCTTTAATGGCTGCTCTACCAACAATTAATAGTATTGTATCAAGAGCACAAACTGCTGCTAAATATTTTAGTGCTATAATGCAGGGATTATTTGGAGAGATTGATACCAAAGGTCTTTCCGGAGCTATTCAAGGCAATGAAGATTTAGCAGAAAGTATAGAAGATGTAAATGATGCTTATCAAGAAGGGACTTCAAGCATTGATGAATTTAACGTTGCTAGTGGATTTAGTGAAGAAGCAAAAACCCCTGAGGTAGATTTACCTTTTGAAGATATTGAAGATGAAGCGGAAGATATTGTAAACCCTATAACAGAAGCAGTTAAGCCTATAGTTGATTTTATTAAGAATAATACTGATACTATTTTAAATATAGTTAGCGCTATAGGAATGATAGTAAACCCCTTAACAAGAGTTGCAACTGTAATTGGTATTATAATAGACCAACTTAAATCAAATCCTGAATTATGGGATAGATTTACAAATATGTTTACTCAAATTGGAACTCTTGGTTCATCAGTTGCAAATGTATTAGCATCGGTAGGTGAACAATTAAGTTCTATAATACTAGTTGCATTAGAAAGTATTGTAGATATTTGGGATTCACTTGGACCAACTGTATTGACTATAGTTCAATCAATAGGTGATGTTTTAAGTCAATTTATAATACCTACTATTGGAACTTTGATACAACTAGTTGGACCAATACTAGAAACTATTGCTATTGGTTTAGCAACTATATTTGATGGATTAAATCAAATAGGAGCATTAGAACCTATTATTTGGGCATTAGTAAGTGCATTAGTTGCTTGGAAAGTTGCTACACTAGCTGCAGCGGCTGCTCAATGGATACATAATGCATCTTTGCTTGCTAAAATTGGGTTAATGACTATGGGTGTTGGGTTAGTTGTAGGCGCAGCTGTTTTAGCGGCTAGTTCTCAAATGGAATCAAAAGCAGAAGAAATACCTGCATACGAATCTGGACATTATGATATTGATAGGGGACAAATATTTGTAGCGAATGAAAATGGACCTGAATTAGTAGGAACTATTAAAGGTAAAACAAGTGTTGCAAATAATATGCAAATAGTAGAAGGTATATCACAAGGTGTTAAAGATGCTATGCGTGATGTATTTGGTAATAACAATCAAACTGTAACAGTTAAAATTGATTTTAATACAAATGAAGCGGCTAGAATATTAAAACCTAAAATACAGTATGAAACAAATAGAATAGGAGGTAAATAGATGATAGCAATAGACCCTATTGAAATAAACGATGTTAAATTGCCTTATCATAGTGCCTATATCTATGTTGAAGAAATAGAATATACAGCTGAAGTTAAAAGGTCAATTAAGGGTAAAATTCCCTCTTGGCCTAGTTATTATTTTATAGCAACTATAGATGTTGTTTGGAATTTTTTAACTCATCAAGAATATCAAGATTTAATGAATTTAGTAAGAATACCTGATTTTAAAATGAAGTATTTTGACGTTAATGCAGGTGTGTATAAAGTTGGTAAATTTTATTGTTCTCAAAAAACATATAATGATATGGTTGCTAAACGTGCAACTATTGAAGGATATGAAGGTATTAGTTTAAGATTTATAGCAACTAATAATGATATAGAAGAAGATAAAGAAGAAGTAGAGGGGGAATAATATGCGAGTAAAAATGAGTATTGATATTATAGACCCCCAAGGAACTGTTAATGGTTATGAATCTGATGACCAAACTAATACAAGTAGATTATCAAAATTATCAATACCCTCACCAGGCGCTAAATTATTCTATTTAAGTGAAGACCCTAATTTAGTTACTAGTCCTTTAGATGGAGAACATCTTTGGGCGGATGATAACGAGGGTTATAGTGGTTGGGTTAGTAATACCTATAGTAATGCTGACGGAAAATTTACAGAGGGTCAAGAACCGACAATTATTGTTAAGGGTGAAGGTATAAAATATCTTATTTTATATTCTGATTTAATTGAAAAGCATTTTTTAGAAGTAGTTGAAGTAAATGGATTAACTTATACAGGTATTGATGAAAGATTAATTATAGCATTAGAAGAAGAAACAGGCCAAGTAACTATAAAAGTTATTAAGGTTAGTCAACCTTATCAACCTGTAAAAATTACTAGTATAGAAGTTGGATTAAGTCTTGATTTTGAAGATGAACAAATAATAAATTATGATTTCGGGTCGCAATCTCAAAGTAATCCTGATACCATTGAATTTACTGTATTATCAAGATATGGTTCTATTGAATTGGATAATAGTGATAAATTATTTAATAATCTTAATGATTTAGATTTATTGGATACAGATATAGATGCTAAAGTATATTTAAATGATAAAAGCTTTGGAACTTATATATTAAGAAACGGGAATCTTAAATACGGCGGAACCTCAGTGCAATTTGAATTAAATGATGAATTATTAGATATTGACCAGTTAGTATGGAATAAAGCATATTATATGGAAGAAAATGTTAGTGCTAAAACATTTTTAAATTTTATATTTAATTTTATAAATAAAACTTATTATACTTATGATACTATTACTGATGATATTTTAAATAATACTATATTTGCAAATACTATAATAGAAGAAGATAATATAAAAGCAGTTTTGGTTAAGATATGCGAAGCTACTCAATGTTCAATATTTAAAAATAATGAAGGTAAGATTGTTATAAAATATCTCGAAAGCAATAATTCGGAGGTAGTATAATGATTATTAAAATTGATGCTTCTAAAATATATAGTATGGACGGTAAATTAATATTGGGCAATAAATACAAAAGAGTAGAAGGTAATTTATTTGAAACCGGGTTTAATGCAGTTACTATTGCTACAGGTTCAAAAGGTAATAATACTCAATATCAAACTTATTATGATAGTGCAGACGGAAGAATATTTTATGAATGGTCACCTGGAGGTGGTATTGGACAGCCTAATAGATATACCAATTCTAGTTGGGGGTTAAGAATATTTTATGAAGTAATAAGATGCGAAGTCGCTCATTCAACTTCAGATCCTGTTATGGAAACAAATACAAGTGATTTTTATATGGACATAACAATCAATGGTAATAAAACTAGAATAACTCATACCCCTTCACCTGTTCCTTCTATGTTATGGACTAGACCGTCATCGCCAGCATCAGGATTGGGCAGTGCAGCCTTATATGTACCTGCTGCGCAATCATTAATTGGTAAAGCTGCAATGACAGTAGTATCTGCTGATTATTATAATGCAGTAGTTGATGTAGGGGTTATTACAGCTGTTGAAATATGGCAAAATATTAAATTATCACAAGGTGGACATTTAACTTATTATAGTCCTTTTGAAAGCAGCGGTGAAATTGAGCAAACTGTAGAAGTTTCATCTTATAATTTTAATATATTTAATAATACCTTTTTTACTGATAGTAATCCATATGAATTGGGAGAAGCAACTAAAAAATATACTTATAAATATACTGATAATCTATTAATAACTGAAAATTCTATATATAATATTAATGAAGATAGTTCTTTATCTCTTATTCAAAGATTATTTGGTAAAATTTTAGAAAATTATGATAATGGTAAACAAGTTGTAACTTTATCAATAAGTGAAGGTAACTATATAGATAAAAATGGTAATAAATTAACAAATCATATATTTCAAGTCGGACAGTATGTAGAATTATATGATGATACTACTCCATTAATTTATTATAAATTAAGTAATATATGTAAATTATTTGAAATTATGGAGTGCGAATATATTAATGAACAATGGAATTTAGTTTTAAAGGAGGTAGCAAGGGTTGAGCTTGATTAGTGATTATAGAAATGGTAAACGTTACGGGACTGATTGGAAAGCACCTACAGTTCAACATATGAATGATTTAGTTGGTACCGTAAATGATAATGATTTATTAATTAATAGTTTAGCACAAGAAGTTGATAATAGTGATGCGGGTAAGGTTGGAAATCCATCAATTACTATAATTGGTGAGGGAAATAGTAAAAAATTTAAAGCAAGCTATTTAAAAGGGCAGCCTGGAAATGCTGCTACTATTAATATTGGTAATGTTAATACTGTAAATCCTAATACTCCTGCTAGTGTTACCAATACGGGTAATCAAAATGCTGCTATTCTTAATTTTAATATCCCAAAAGGTGAAACAGGAGCAACTGGTCCAACTGGTCCAAAAGGTGAAACAGGAGCGACAGGACCGCAAGGACCAAAAGGCGATAAGGGTGATACAGGCGATATTGATATAACTTATTTACTCAATCATGTTTATCCTGTTGGAACAATTTATATAAGTGTTAATCAAACATCTCCAGCAAGTTTTGTTGGTGGGCAATGGCAAGCACTAGTGGAAGGTAAAACGTTATGGACTACAACTACTGCAAGTCAAGGTGGAAACACAATAGCTGCTGGATTACCTAATATAACGGGTCAATTAAATTCGTTCTCAGGACAGGTTTATATAGGAGCGGATGCAGGACATTCAGGATGTGTTGATATTGTGAATATTGCTTCACATAAAGTTGCAGCTGCATCTTCATCAAGTTGGGACTCAGGGAGTTTAAATATTGATGCATCTCGTTCAAATTCAATATATGGTAATAGTAATACAGTGCAACCGCCAGCAATCAAAGTTTATATGTGGAAAAGAATAGGTTAAGGAGTATATTATGCAAGTATATAATCAAGACAAAACTCAGATTTTAACTGAATATGATTTAACAAAAGGGCGTTTATTATCAGACTATTTAGAAGAAATTGTACCAGAAGTTCAAGAAGTAAAAGAGCAAGGTCATTACGAAACAATTAAAGAGTATTCTAATGGGGGTAAAGACGTTAAGTGGGTTGTTGATGTAAAAGGTGTAAAATACCAACCGCAAAGTATAAGGAAAATACCTATTACAATATATGTCCCTTATAGCGAAGATGAAATAAAACAACTACAAATCACTAGCAAGATACAGCGCTTAGAAGAACTTACAAAAGACTTTGCACAAGTAGAGGCAGGGCTTGTTATTGATGACTTAGAAGAACGTAAAGCTGAATTTAGAACTCTATTAAATGAAGTAAGAATCTTACAAGGAAAAGAACCTAGACAAATAAATAATTAGGAGATATTATGATTAAAGTAAATGAAAAACAAACAATATGCGGAGATATTATTAAAACATATCAATTAACTCAAGGAGATAGTTTTAGATTTAGAGCGTCGTGTAAAAATTTAAATGATAATTCTTTAATTGATAAAATAACCTTTAAAGTGTCTCTTGGCGATTATAATCAAATATTTTCAAAAGAATATGAACTTCAAAATAACGGCTCATTCATTTTATTTGTAGAAAGTTCTGATACTAAAACATGGCAATCTTCATCAGACTATAAAACAGAAATAGAAGTAACTTATTTAGACGGAAGTGTTGATACCATAGAAAAAGCAAATATGGAAGTCCAACCTGAAATTAAAGAGGTGAATAATGCCTCAAGTTAATAATGAAGTTATAGATGATGATATTATTATTGAAAAATCAATAGTACCTAGTATTCAAATTGACCTAAGTAGTGTACAAGTAATACAAAAACCTGCAAGTGACCTTGATTTCATGAATATGGTTGATTTAACCTATATAAATTATTATGGTGGTATAACAACGTCAGAACAAGAATATGAAGAAGAATTAGGAAATATAGAATATTGGGCAAGTATAATTTTAGGAGGAGATTAATGGCAGAATCATTAGTTTATAGATTAGTTAAAAATGTAGAACTAAATAGACGTGCTCTTATTGCAAACGCACAAAGCAAAGGTAAAATTATTGATAATACTGCAAGTCTAACACAAGCGGTGGCGGTAAACAATACTATCGAACCTAGTGCAAGTCCTGAGAAGATTGAAGTTAGGTTCTTTGACGCAGACGGCACGTTGTTGCAACAAAGTTATATAGATTATGGTGGAAGTGTGACACCGCCTGCAAACCCTAACTATGACTCCGAAAGATTGACATTTAAAAGGTGGGCAAGTGCGATTGGTGAAAGATTTGACAACATAACACACGATGTTGATTATGGCGCGTTGTACACGATAAATGACGGTGCTTATCACTTGTTTTGTACGTTTAATGACACGACTGGTTATACTGTCACACTACCTATAAATCAGACTAGGTCAAATACAATAACTATTAATTGGGGTGATGGTACTGAGAATGATACAAAAACAAACACAGGGACTACAAATATATCTCATACTTTTGCACAAGCAGGAGATTATGAGATTATTATTAGTAGCGATACTAAAATTGATTCAAGTTATGCCTATTATTTAGATTCTTACGTTTTATCAACCAGTAGTTCTTCAAATATTATTGATGCTCTTATAAATGCTTATATGCCTATTGTCGCAGGTTCAAATTTTCAGTATTCGGAGGGATTACAGACTGTTGTAAATGAATATTATTATGCAAGGTCTTCAAATAATATTCACAAAGTAAAAAATATTATTATATCTGAGTCCTATTCGAATTATTCGGGTAGAGTTATTATCTTTTGTTATAACACAAAAATGTGCATAATAGACAAAGATTTCAATATTGATGTATCATTTCAAAGTTTTTATGGCGGAATAGATAAATTAATTATTCCTGAAAATATAAATATGACAAGTTGTATTAACACCTATTGTTTGGATAAACTTATTATATTATCGCCTACTTGTCCATCATTTAATTCCATATATTCTTTAAAATCATTATTATTATTAAATCCTGCTACTCCATCATTATCTGAAATTTCATATGCTTATTCACTAGAAAATTATATTTATCCAAATTCAATAAATTTAATTACGGGAACTTTTGCAGAGTATTCTCATATTAAACAAGTGGTTATACCACAAGATTGTACTATTCAAAATGGATTATTAAACGATATGTATTATCTTCAATCTCTTGTTCTCCCACAAAACTTTAATCAATCGTTGACAATAGACTCATATCAAATAACAATTCCTAGTATTATAGATATGCTTAATAAAGTACAAGACAGCACAGGTGGAACAGCACAAACTCTAACATTCTCGCAAGACAATATACAAATTCAACTACTCAACACATTTGTAGTTCTTGACAATGGAATATGGGTACAAGCAACTCGAACAACACCTAATGCAATGACTTTGGTTGAAGCATTTAATAGCAAGAATTGGACTATAAGTTAAAAGGAGATATAAATTATGTTGAAAGTTAAGAAAGCAAGCGAAGGCAAAGTTTGGGCATACAAAAACGATAAAGGCGAAGAAATAAGACTTGGCAAAACACTTTATCTTGGCATTAATGATGACGGAAGTAGATATTATGAAGTGGATGACCCATTACTTAAAAAAGATAATAAATCTATTGTATCAGATAATACATAATATATTGGTTATCTTTGATAAAAATTACCATATAATAAATATGTATTATGAAAGACCCGCATTTGTGCGATATATTGATGAAGATTATTATTCTGACAAAAATAATTTTGACAGATTAATAATAAATTTAAAAAAGGAGGTAAGTTCAATGGACGCGAGAAACTTAGTTATTGAGCAATTAGAAAATCTTAAAAAAGAAAAAGATGATTTAATTGCAAAAGTGGTTGATGCTGAAAGAGAAAAAATTGAAGCAGTTAAATTGAAAGCAGCAGAAGAAGCGGAAAATCTATATAGAAAAGAAATTGAAGATAGAGTTTCAAGTCAATTTAAAATTGCTGAAGAACATCTAAATGAACTTTTAGCATTATTACCAGAAGAAACTAAAGAAGAAAATTCATTAGAAAATGAAGAACAACCTAACGAAGAACAAAATCCGTTAATTTAATAAGGAGGAAAGGAGATGACAGATTTGGAAGCAGGTTTATATAATATATTGGTTAATTATGGATTACCTGTTTTAGTAATAGCATGTATAACAATATTACTTATAGGAATTTTAAAATACTTTAATGTATTTAATAAAATTTCTCAAGATAATAGAAAACCTATATATTATGTTTTAAATTATGTATTTGTATTCATATTAGTGGCTATTTATTATGCAATATTTAAAAGGCCGTTTGATGATTATGTTACGTATTCAATAGTAAGTGCAACAGCTGTAAGCGGTCTATATACTTTGTATGAAAATACAAAATTAAGAGATTTATTTAAATTAATAGGTAATTTTATAATTACTAAAGTTGCTAAAAATCAAATTGAAAAAGCAAAAGAATCAATTAGTACTACAGATACTAAATCTACTCAAAAAATAGATACCACGAATAATATAAAAAAGATTTAGTTAATCAATTTAGCAAAAATATGCAAAATTTTATAAGATTAACTAAAAATCACTAAAATCCTTGCATATTATATTATGTAAGGATTTTTTAATTAAGGAGATATAATGAAATTTAAAAATAATTTAAAAGATTTTTATAAAGAAAATAAAGGGCTTATAGTTACGGCAATGATTTTAAATATTGTTTTTATAACTGTAGTAATTTTAAGTTTGTGTGGTATTAATATTGCAAAATTAAGTATAGAAAATGAATTTTTAGGTAAAGTTAATAATTGGGTATACAATAATAATTTATTAAATACTGTATACGGTATTATGTTTGCAAGTAATGTTTATTTTGCAGTAGCAATTAGTACAAATGATTATTCTAGTAAAGCTTTAATATATACTATTTGTTTAATACCAATATTTATTGCTCTTCAATATTGTACTAATTCAATTAATACTTTAATATTATCATATTTAATACCTTTTTGTGTTTGTATAGCATATAAATTTAAATTTAGTACAATGTGGAAAAGTATATTATTTTTAATCATAATTACATTATACCAATATCTAATGCAAATAACTAAACTTAGCATATTTGGATTTGAATATCTAAATGCTTCGTTAATCAATTATATATTTTTATCTATCGATTTATATGTAGTTTTTATATTCTACTTTTGTATATGTAAAACTATATATAAAAATAAATTAAAAAAGGAGGAGAAGTAAATGCCTACAATCTGTTTATTTGGTAACAATCACGAAGAAATCTTCAATAAAGAATTAAAGAAATTATGCGCTTTCTTAAGAAGTTAGTAAGTAAAATACCTTTATATCTCTTTATTGCTATAACCCAAGCATTTCAATTATTTGGAGTAGGTGTTATAGCATTAATAAACGGGAGACCTATTGAATGTATAATCATCTATATAAGTTTTGTGATAACCCGTAATTTATTTGGCAATAGTTTTCACGCTAAAACTTATTGGTACTGTACTATAGTTAGTTGGTTAGTATTTTGGTTTTTAACTTCATCGGTTATCCCACTAAGTGTGTCAATAAGTTGTTCACCATTATTTGGAGTTGGATTAGCATACTTTATGCATCACGTCGCTTATTATCTGGAATTAAAAAGATTTAAACAAGACCATGAAACTAAAACTAGAGTATTATTATTTAGAGGAATGGATGAAGAACTATTGGTAGAAACAGCTAAAAAGAAAGGATTAAATGATACCGAAATTAAATGGTTAAAATGGAAATATGTTGATAGATTAAAAGACCAAGAAATTGCTTTTAAAATGAACTATAGTATCAGCAGAGCAAGAGATTATATTAATATGGCAAAGAAGAAATTTAATTCGTAATAAGGCACTAATTAAAGTGCCTTATTTTTTTATGCAAAAATAAGTATCAGTAAAAAGTATTAATTTTAAATCAATAATAATTGCGAATACAAAAACAAACACCTGCTTACCTTAGTCATCAATTAAATTTTTAAGGAGGATATATGTATAACACTTATAGTAATCCATATATGTATGGAGCAAACCCAGTTCAAAATTATGGTATACCTAATCAACAGTATTACCCTAATGTACAAAATACAAATGATATGCCTATGCAGGGAGTTAAATTTGTAACTCAAGATGAAGCAAAAGCTTATATGGTAATGCCAAATCAAAGAGTTTTATTAATGGATAAAAATAATTCCTTATTTTATATAA